>CAYQFV010000202.1:0-6654 GCA_964416845.1 uncultured Phycisphaeraceae bacterium
GTGGACGCTGCCAAGCCGCTGGCGTTGAGTGTTCCGTGGGGGCAGTTGGTGTTTGATTACTTCACGGCGTTGCCGCTGGGGCACACGTACGATCCGGCTGCGAGTGGGCCTGAGGATATGACGCCGACCGTGGATCAGGACGGGCTTCGCGTGCAGGGTCGGATTGACATTAACGCTGCGCCGTGGACGGTGTTGGCCGGCCTGCCATTGGTGCCGATGAACGCGATTCCCGCGCCGTTCAAAACGAAGATCAGCGACGCGATTTACGGCGGTGTGTCGCCGGATGACACTGCTTCGCAACCCATTCGCAAGGAACTGGCGCAGTCGATCGTGGCTTATCGAGAAGCGCGAAAGATCAACGACCCCTCACCCACAGGCGGGGTCACGACTGACTTTTCCGCTACGAGCGGGAGTCGCATCCGGGTTGGTACCGGGTTTTTGACGATCGGAGAACTGGCCAACGTCCGCAGTCAGCCTGACGGGAGTAATGCCGGAACCGATCGAGCCCTGTTCGATGTTGACTCGGGTGTGATCGATGGAACCGATCAAGAGGACTACGTCAAAGCCGTTGCGAAGTTGGTGGCCTTGGGGGATTGGGTGACGACGCGGTCGCAGGTGTTCACGGTTTATGCGACGCTTCGTGGTAGCGGTGAGAAGTCGGCTGTGGATCAGAAGGCGTTGCGCTTTCAGGAGACGTTCGACCGATTGCCGAGTTTCTTCAACAATCGCCTTCCGCGTCGCGTCGGGCCGCGCGTTGAAGGGCCGTACATGCAGGCGAACTAGGGTCGATCGCCCGTTGTCCACTCGGACGTCGTGTCGCGATCACGTCGACCTGTCGGCAATTCCGTTTCGTGTGCCACTGCTCTCGAGCAGTGGGCGAACGAAACCACTGCTCCTTGTGGGCACTGCTCAAGAGCAGTGGCACACCGGCACGGCCAAGCTGGCGTCGCACTGTGCTCGCTCCCGCTCAGCGGCCCGAGTGGACCGGTGGGCGGGGGAGGGTTCCCATCTTTCTGTCGAACATCATCACCAATCGCCGCGCGCCGACCGTGCGCGACGTGTCACGGCTGGTCACTTCGTTGTGCGCTACGGGCGCGGTCCGATAATGCGCTGAGCGTGGACCGGCTGACAGGGTCGATTCCGAGTTCAGGTTCGTTCGTTGAAAAACCGAAGAGAAGGCTTGATCGGACGCGTTGTTCGGTTTATGTTAGGCATGATGGATGAGGCTGTTGGTGCTGCGGGTTTCGAGGGGTGAGGGGCTTGGTATGGTGCGAGTGGATGACGACCGGATGACGGACGAGCAGCGGCGGCTTGTGGAAGAGAATATGGGATTGGTGGGGCTGCACATTCGGCGACACGTTGGCGGTCTTGACCGACCGACGCGGGATCGCGAATGGGACGACCTGTTTCAGGAGGGATGCTTGGGGCTGGTTCGGGCGGCGAAGTCTTTTGACGCGGGCAAGGGTGTATCGTTTTCAGCCTATGCGATGCGGCGCATTCAGGCGGCGGTTCATCAGGCGCTGGGAGAGTCGTTTGCGACGGTCCGGGTTCCGGTTCGGGCTCGGCGAGGGCAGGGCGAATCTGCCGGCCGGTGTGGATCGGTTCGGACGTTGGAATTTGATCCGCCGACGCGGGCTGCTGAGGCGAGGCATCATCCGTGCGGGGTGGAGCACGCCGAGACGATCGGCGTTCGGATTCGCGAGAAGTACGACCATGCGGTTCGGGAGGCGGTGCGGGGGGCGGAATCGACGGGGTCGTCGGACTTGCTGTCGCGGATCGTTGAGGAGCGTTTGCTGGTTCCCAACACCGAGCAGCGCGTACCGCTACGGCAAATCGCTCGCGAGCAGAACAGTTCCTACGCCCGCACTGCGTACGCCGAGAAGCGACTTCGCGACGACATTCGCTTGACGCTGACCGCGGATCCCGAGCTCGACCATCTTTGTCGTGAGGCGAGGCGAAGCGAAGAGGGGTTCGACACGCCGGTTGACGGTCCGTTCAAGTTCAAACTCGATGCGATGGTACGGGGGCGTTTCCGCACGATGTACCGCCGGGCAGCCCCGTGTCATCAGGCCAGCATTCTGGCGGAGTTGCTGCCGGGAGGCGGCGACGAGACGAATGAACTGGCGGAACGATTGTTCGACCGGTTGTCGGACCATGACAAGACGGCGATGTTCACCCGTTGGACGCAGCACCTTGATAGTGCCATGGATATGACACCCGCTGCCGCGGGATGATCGCTGCTTTGGACGGGTGCGGCTTGGGCAGTGTGGCGGCTTGTGCTATCGACGATCGAATCGCAGGCGTGAACGGAGCTTTTGGACGGTTCGCGGTCCGATGCCGCGAACCTCGGCAAGGTCTTCGGGACGGGTGAAGGCGGGCGTTGAGCCGGCGTGTTTCTTGCGGTATGCGATGATTCGCCCCGCTTTGGCCTGACCGATGCCGGGCAGGGTGGCCAATTCTGCCGCGGAGGCGGTGTTGGGATTGATCCCCACCGCCAAGGCCTGCGCGTTGGCGGCGACCGTTGTCGCATCGGGAACGGGTATGGCGGCAAGATTGCCGACGGCGGCGAGCATCACCCCTGCGGCTGTTGCGACGGCCACCAACAGGGACGCGGCCGTTGAGTGGTTGGGACGGGCGGTTGCTCGTGCTGTGCTATGTGTTGAAGGCATGGGGGAGGATTGCTTTGCGCAGCGCGACGAGTTCGTTGAACGCCGGCTTGGGCGACAGGTCCGTCTTGAGCAGCCCGCCGCCGGGCATGGCGCCTTCGCTGCCGTCGACCATGTTTCGCCAGGACACCGTTTCGACAAATGGTTTGCTCAAAACGATTCGGAAGAACTCTCGCAGCCAGGTCGCCTGGTGCGATTCGGTCCAGGATTCATGCCACATGCCGCCGGCCGGCTGATCGACGGAGGGAACTTCGACGGCTGTGATGTGCAGGGGCTTGCCGAAATTGCTGAACCGATCGAGTAACGACGAGACCTGAAACAAGTCGCGGACGTAGTGGCCGTCGGACGGCTGGCCGAAGCAGAATTGCAGGCCGAAGGCGTCGAAACTGACGGCGCTTTGCATGGCCATCTCGGCGTAGAGCATGGGCGGAATGGTTCGCTGGTTGCGTGCGTAGTATTCGCCCCAAGGGGCGATCAGTTCGACGATGGCGAGGCTACGTGGGGCGGCTTGTTTGGTGACGGACGCCGCGACGCGCGTCAGTTCCATCAATTGCTCGAAGCTGAAATGAAAGCTGTCGTTCGCATGGATGCCGCTGATGACGTCCCAGACCTGGATGTGCTTTCCGTAGCGTTTGATGACTCGACGGATGTGTTCGGCCACGAGATCGCGAACGGTTTCGAAATCGTGCTCCCAGATGTACAGCCACTCGGGGACGTCGCCCTCTTGAAAGCTGACGAGCGGCGACGCCTTGATGGGGATGCGGTTTTTCGCCAGCCAGGCGACCCACGCATCGAGACGATCCCAACGGTAGTTCTGCTCGCTCGGTTCGATCTCCTTCCAGGAGATCGGTAGCGTGACGAAATCGACGGCTTGGGCAAAACGATGCCCCACCTTCGACACATCGGCGGCGAGGTCCACGTGGCAACCGAAGACGTGTCGCGAGAATCCTCCGGTTTGCAAGCGTCGCTCGAGGAGTATTTCCGAGTGAAACCGTGTCATCTCTTCCGCCGTCGATACGGCCATGGTCAACGCCCGCGACGCGGTACGGACAGCCTCGGTGAAGTCGGACGCGGTCAGCGCGTCGATGAGTACGTCGCGTGCTGCGAAGATTTGGGTATTGAGTTCTTCGGCCTCGGGGCAGTCGAAGATTCCCCAGTCTTCGGACTTGTGGTGGAGTCGCATGAGCAGACAGCGAACGAGTTCGAGCGCCAGATTGAACGTTCGGTCGCCTGATTGCAGGCGCATGGTATCGAGAACGATGCGCCCCACGCCCTCGACCGGCCACAACATGGACAATCCCACCGGGCCGCTCATTCGCTTGGTGCACGTGATCGTGCCGTTCTTGAGCGATACTTCCGCGCGAAGGGGTACGCCGTCGCTACCGAAAAGATAGGCCGACGACAGGTCGATCTGATCGGAAAACGCTGCGTCAGATGGTAATTGAAAGCGAAGCACTGAAGTTATCTTGCGCAACCGAAGGCAGCCGTTCCCACAATAAAATGCGTACCCGTCCCGCTGTGTCGACTCTACCACATCGTTGATCGCGGTTCGGGGCGACAGGCGGTCGCACGTCACAGCCCAAACCGGGCAAAGACCGGACGTCCACGTCACCGCGACGTCGTCGGCATCGGTTTCGTCGCGACAGGTGCCAAACATCGCGACGAACCATTATGCCCCATGGTTGTCGATCCGTCGAGACGTCTGCTCCGAGATGTCGGGCAATACTTCAGATAATCCGCAACCGATCTTCTCGGCGGGCTATGTGGGACACTCGCCGGAGGTGGGAAGAGCGGGGATCGTCGGGTATAACGGCCGGGCGAGACGGCCGGGCGGGGCGGCTGCGAAGGCGGGATTCGTCATGGGACGTCTTTGTCGCGGGCGATCGGATCACGTTGACGACGCCCGTCGCGAAACGGCGGCGGTCGAATTACGAGACGAGGGAGAACGAACAGTGACGCTAAATGATACACCGGTGGTGGTCGAGACCGAAATGCCGGGCTATCCGTTGCGGCGTGGTAAGGTCCGCGACATTTACGATCTCGGCGATGAAATACTGCTGGTCGCGACGGATCGAATCAGCGCCTACGACGTCGTGCTTCCGACCGCGATTCCGCGGAAGGGCGAGATGTTGACGCGTATTTCGGAATTCTGGTTCAACCGATTCGCCGACACCGTTCCGCATCATCTGATCGAAGTGGTGCGGGACCAGCCGCCCGCTGACCTTGCCCCGTTTATCGACCAACTTCGCGAGCGAACCATGCGCTGTCGCAAGACGAAAGTCGTTCCGATCGAGTGCGTGGTGCGCGGGTATCTCACGGGATCAGGCTGGAAGGACTATTGCACGAGCGGGGCGGTGTGCGGCATTGCACTGCCGCCGGGGCTGAAGCAGTGCGAACAACTGCCCGAGCCGATCTTCACGCCGGCCACCAAGGCGGAAGAAGGTCACGACGAGAACATCTCGATCGAACTGGCGGCGGAACAGGTCGGCGCGGACGTGATGGACCGACTGCGGTCTCGAAGCCTGGACCTCTACACCCGTGCAGCCGAGTATGCCCGCACTCGCGGAATCATCATCGCCGATACTAAGTTTGAATTCGGCCTGCTGGACGGCGAGTACCTGCTCATCGACGAAGTGCTCACGCCCGATTCGTCGAGATTCTGGCCGGCGGATCAGTATGAACCGGGTCGCGATCAGGACAGCTTCGACAAGCAGTACGTGCGCAACTACCTCACGACACTCGTGGACGGCGGGCAATGGGACAAGACCGCGCCAGGCCCTGAACTGCCGGATGACATCGTTGCAAACACTGCAGCGAAGTACGCTCAAGCGCTTGACATGCTGATCGCATAACCGGCGGGCGATTCAACGTCGAATACGCAGCACCCGATGCCATCCGGGTGCTTGTACCGGTGTTGCGGCGAAATCGCCACGGGTGGCGTACGGGCAGGAACGCGGCGGTCGGGCTGAATCTACGGCGATCGACGATACCCACTTGTGCGACGACGGTTGACAGCATCATCGCCGGACAACTACTCTCCTCGCCGTTGACTGGAGAATTGAGACATCTTTAACGGGTGAGAAGATCATGAATGATATTTCCTTGGAGCAGGCGAGGGCGGCGGTGCTGGCCGCAGTTGACAAGTCGTGCGAAATCGACGTCGCGATGGACATTGCGGTCGTCGATGCGGGAGCGAATCTCAAGGCGTTTGCCCGGATGGACGGGGCGTGGCTTGGGTCGATCGACATCTCGATGAAGAAGGCGAAGACCGCGCGATTCTTCGACATGAACACCGGCGAAATTGGGAAGTTGTCCCAGCCGGGCGGCGCTTTGTACAACATCGAGCATTCCAACGGCGGCTTGATCACATTCCCCGGCGGAGTACCGATCCGCAACGGGCAAGGGGCGGTCATCGGCGCGATAGGCGTCTCGGGCAGTTCGGTGGACAACGACCATGCGGTTGCGCTGGCCGGCGCTGCGGCTGTCTCGGATTGACGAAATGGGCAACGGGGGTGGCTGTCATTTGTGACAGTGGCTTGTCACCGACGATCCCGAATCTGAATCGGGACGACACGTCGGAGGATCTGCTGAGAACAAGGTCGGCGTGGCACGTCGGATGACGCTGGTGCTTCGTCACACGTAGAGCTGCGGGTTGCCAACGACTAGGCGGTGGGTGGGTCGCCTGCGAGGAGGATGTCGGCGAACTTGCTTGCGTCGATCGACCCGCCGGTGACGACGCAGACGGTCTTGCCACGTTGGGCGGGCGGCGTGGCAATGGCGGCGGCCACCGGGAGTGCTGCCGAGCCTTCGACCATGATGCGGTTGCCGATTGCGAGCCGGCGAATGGTGTCCTTGACCGCCTGCTCGGAGACCAGCACAACGTCATCGACAATCGGCGCGAGCACATCGAACACTTCGTCGGTCATGTAGGGGACCGCCACGCCGTCGCAGATGGTATCACACTCTACGCTGACAGCCTTGCCTTGGC
>CAYQFV010000203.1:0-1920 GCA_964416845.1 uncultured Phycisphaeraceae bacterium
GGACGTTCCCCGGCTGCCCGATCAGCCTGACGCAGAAGACGCGGCTCGTCCGCATCAGGCAGATACGTGCCCTCGGGATCGCGAACGCGCATCATGGTGATCCAGCCGTCACCGTTCAAATCATTCGGACCGTCTTCGTCGATCAAACCGTCACGATCGTCGTCGACGGGGCGTAGGTTGGTATTGAAGTCCGATCGTGGCGACGCGAAATAGCGATCCTGCGCGTCAGGATTCACACGGGGGATCACGTAGACAGTGTGGTGGTCCAGCAGGTCGACTGTTTGCTCATCACCGGAAGCGTATTGCGTCAGCAAACGCTCGGCGATCAAGACAGCCACTTCGCTTCCGACGAGATGATCGCCATCCAGACCAGCCGTCAGCAGGATGGATGAGCGATCGTCGGGCGATGCGTCTTCCACATTGGCCGCCAATGTCAGAACCCACAACGACTGTCCGCTACGACTGGTTCCAAACGTGCCCAAGCGGGCAATTGTGGCGTGGGATTCGACAAGTTGTTCCAACCGCGATTCGAGTTGGCCACTGTCATGATACTCCGCCGCCGAACCAACACACGCCGACATCGCCACCAGTCCGGCCAGAATACACCGTCTATTCACAGGCTTCACCATTTGAATAAGCTACGCCGCGCATCAACCGAGCCGGCCCGCTCGGCGCATCGGCTGGAATTACCAGGACTCGCTACGACCGACCATACTAGTTGGGCCGTTGCGTTGCAAGTGTACCGTTTCGCCACGATCGGCACTGCGACGTAAGATGGCGAAGTACGTCATTTGTGGCAATGGCCGCCGACAAGTTACGACATGGCAGGCTTCTTCGTTACGGCTGCGACGTTGGGTAGGACCACGCCCGGCGATGCAACGAAACGCTCGTCAGTGAAGACGTTGAGGTCAACAAACCTCGCGACCTCCGGCATGAGATAATCATGAAAAACGATGACGCCTCCGTCCGCCACCAACGGTGACCACATCTCGAAATCCGACCGAACTCCTTCGTACGAATGGTCGGCGTCAATGAACAACACGCGTATCGCGTCGCCGGTATAGCGACCAGCCACGTCGCACGTGAACCCGACGTATCGGTCGACCCATCGGTTCAAATCGGAGTGCGCGACCCGGCGATCGAACGTCTCGAGCGTGCTGCCTTGGTAGCGACCGATGGCGTCGTACTGCGTATCGCCCTCTTTGTGGCCTGCAAAAGTGTCAACAGCGTGCACTCTGCCACGTCCGCGAACACGGCATGCAGTCGCAAGGTAGCAGGTCGTGTGGCCGATCCACGATCCGAGTTCCACAATGTCGCCGTCGATCGGCCAAGTTGCCGCCAGTCGATAGAGGGCGAGTAGTTCGTTCGAGGGCATCATGCCATCGCCGTCCGCCCAATGTGTCGTATCCCAGAGGTGGATCAGCCCGGCGAGCGCGTCGTGATCGAGATCGAGCGCGTCGAGCGGCAGTCTGAACCGTTCAAACCGCGCCAGCCGGCGAGCCACCTTGACGATCCGCCTCGCCATCCTGTGTCCCAATCGCGTGCGACACAGCGGGTAATAGCTACGTGTCAAAGCGCCCATCAAACATCGATCCGGCAGGACAAAGGCCCGTCCACAACGCCCTCTACCAATTCTGTTACGCGAACGCGCTTGCCCCATTCTTCGCCCAAGGGTGAGGAACGGGCGCCGAAGAGACTGTACGGCGTGCGCACGCGCATTATCGGTCCGAGCGTTCCAACATGCGCAACGGACATTACGAATTATCGGTCAGCGGCTGACGGCACTTCACGCAGCGCACTCCGCCGGCGCGTTCCGACTGGCCGCCGGGAATTTCGTCCACTGGGTTTATCGGTCAGCCGATAAACCATGCGCAGGGTACCGAAACGCGCAGAATCTGCGCCCAGACAGGAACCACCGGA
>CAYQFV010000203.1:2020-6632 GCA_964416845.1 uncultured Phycisphaeraceae bacterium
CCATGCGCAGGGTACCGAAACGCGCAGAATCTGCGCCCAGACAGGAACCACCGGATCGTGGCCGACGCTTCGTACAACAACACCAGCGATCACGCCCACACGTTGGTCGTCTCGTGGCATTGGCCGCCGACCAATAGGGCGTCGGCGGGAGTACTCGGCACGCTCTTCGGGTGGGCGCCGGAGGGCGCGTTTCGTGTCCTCACACGGTCGTTCGCGCGCGACGATCACAGCAACGAACGTTTGGCGCCGGAAGGTTTGGATCAGCGCGTTCCTCGGGAGTGTGTTCATTGGCCGTTCGATGACCAATCTCAACCGTCACTGCGTGCGTGGCCTGCGCTGGTGTTGACGCTGTTTCGCATGTTGCGGCGGTCACGAAAGATCCATCGCGAATGGCGTATCGACCGCGTGCTGGCGGTCTACCCACACCGCTTCAGCCTGCTGTATGGTTGGTGGATCGCGCGACGACTGAACGTGCCCCTCGTTCTGTACATGCACGACTTGTGCGCCGAAGCGCTCACGTTCGGCAATCCGTTGCGGCGGTGGCTGTGGCGGGCGATCGATCGCGTCTGCTTGCAATCTTCGTGGCTGATCCTCGTACCGACTGAAGAGTTCGCCGACCACTACCGTCGACGTGGGTTGCCCCAATGTGCCGTGCTTCCCCATTGCATGCCCCGAACCATCCGTCCCATTCGTTCCACCAAACCGACCGGAACGCTTCATCTGGTTTACAGCGGGCAGGTGTACGACCCACACGCAGACGCCGCCCGCGCGTTCGTCAGCGCGACACGCGACCTCGCGAACGTCCGAGTGACCTATCTCAGTCACCCGAGCGGCTGTGGCGGCTTGCTGGGTGAGGTGGGCGCTTGCTGGCTGCCCCACGACGAGGCGATGAACAAGCTTGAGACCGCCGACGTATTCGTGGTGCTCCTCGGCGAGGGTGTGGGATGTCACGACGAGGTGATGGGCTGCTTTCCGTCCAAGATCATTGATTATCTCGAACGGCGTCGTCCCATTCTGGCGATCGTCCCGGCGGGCAGCTTCGTTGACCGCTTCGTCACGCAGGCGGGTTGCGGCATTGTGGTTCGCGACCATGACCCGTCTTCCGTTCGGTCGGCGGTCGGTCAGTTTCATGACGCGGCATTGCGGGCCCGCATGTCCGACGCGGCTGAGTCCGTCGCGCACGAACTGTCGGGCGAGCGGTGGATGGAACAACTGCTCAAGTGCCTCCGTGATGGATCGTCGGCAGGCGTCCCGCCGCGATTCGACTCCCACCGCGACGTGGGGGGCGGATCCGTCGCCTGTCACACCGGTGGGTCCAAGATGTCCGCTGGTGACGCCGTGGACCAAAATGACGGCAAGTGCGACGCGCGATCGCCGTCGAATTTCGCAAGGGTGGGTTAGGCTGCCATGCTCCCTCTGCGCACCATCGGATTTCTAATCGGTTTCTTCGGCCTGTCGGCCGTGTCGCTGGTCGTGCCGATCTTGGGCGTCGTGAACTACATCCTCGTTTATCAAATTTTCCCGGAGCATGCGTGGTGGCATCTGCCGATCGCCTCGCTGGGCATTCGCTATTCGATGACCGCCGCGGTGTGCATGATGTTCGGAATGGTCCTAACGGCGTCGCGCATGCCGCCCGTTCGTCCGGCGCTAAGTTTCTGGGACATGGCGACACTGTGCCTGGTCGCGGTGGTGGGGGTGTCCGAACTCACCGGGCTGGGACCAACGTTGGCGTCCGGACCGCTGGTCGACAAATTCGTCAAGATGATCCTGTTCGTGTTCTGCGTTACGCGGATCGCGACGACGCGGCGAAACTTCACACTGATCATGTGGGCCCTCGTGGTGGGCTGCACTTACATCGGATACGACGCATGGACCGCGCCCCGCGGTGCATTTGCCCATGGACGACTCGACGGAGTGGGGGGGCCGGACTTTCGACATGCATCCGGGTTGGCAGCCCACATGGCGATGTTCCTGCCCGTCATCGCGGTCGCGTTCATGACCAGCAAATCTTGGCTGTTGCGCCTCGTCACGGTGATTGGAGGCGCGTTGTCGGTCAACACCATTATTCTATGCCGCACCCGCTCCGCGTTCGTGGGGCTGGCGTGTGGCGCGATCGCCGGGATGTTCCTTGTCCCGAAGAAAAAACGAACCAAGACCTACCTCGCCATGGCGTTCGGTACGCTGTGCGCCTTCGCATTGACCGATCCGGCTTACTGGGAGCGCATGTACACGCTGCGGAACAAACAAACCATCGAGCAAGACGCCGCGGCCATGTTCCGAATTCGCATCTGGAAGTCGGCCATGGAGATCATCGACGATCACCCTTGGGGCATTGGCATCGGAAACTTCGCGCCCGTTCTGGCGGAAGTGAACCCCGCATTAGGCCGCCGCGCCGCGCACAACACGTTCATCCTCTGTTGGACGGAGCTGGGCACTCAGGGCATCGTTCTGTTCGTGTTCATCGTTGGGGCTGCGCTCGTGCAAACGCGTCAGTGTTATTGGCGGGCGGAATCAACGTTCGATCCAACGTGGACGAGGTACGTCTCTTTCGGCCTGTTCATATCGATCATCGTGTGCATAGGAACCCAGATGTTTACCGAGCGTCTCTACACCGAAGCGTTCTGGTGGGTCTTGGCGTTGCCGGGTTGTTTGAAACGCGTCGTGATTCGAGAGGCGTCCATACGAGAAAATCAATGGGAACGAGTCAACCATGTCGATGAAGAATCGTGGGCCGAACGCAACCCGCTCCTTCCCGCTGGTCATGCACGTGGTGCATTCGCTTGAGACCGGCGGCATGGAGCGGGGGCTCGTATCGCTGATTCAGCGAACACATCTCAAACGAATGCAGCACACAGTGTGCACGATGCGCGACGCGGGGCCGCTCGCAGATGAACTTCCAAGCTCGGTCGATGTGGTTTCGTTCAGCTTTTCGGGACGACGACGCACTTCGTCAATCCGTCTTGCGTCCCTCATCCGCCGGGTCCGACCCGACATCGTCCACGCCCGAAACTTCAACACCTGGTCCGACTGCGTCATCGCGTCGAAACTCGCGGGGCGACGATCAACGCATACCGTACTCGCATTTCACGGGCTCGAAGCCGCCGGGGGATTCACGCCTCAACAGAAACGCCGCTCAAGATTGTTGGGCTTTGCAAAACATCGTTTCACCGCCGTCTCGCGATCCGGTTGCGATCAACTGGTCGAAGAACTGAACGTACCCCGAGAACGGATTTCAGTACTCGACAGCGGTGTCGACACTCGACGGTTCTTTCCGCCCGACGACTCGCGGCGTCTGGCCGCCCGCCAGTCCCTTGGCATCGGACGCGACGAACTGGTGCTCGTCATGGTCGCATCTCTCGTGCCGGTGAAAGACCATGCGGGAGCATTTCGCGGAATTGCGGAGGCTGCGAGTCGCGTGGGGGGATGTCGCCTCTTGGTGGTCGGTGGCGGACCGCTCGAGGAAACGCTAAGAACGCAGGCCGATCGTCTTCCGCACTCGACACGCGTTTCCTTCCTCGGTCAAACGGCAGATGTGACAGTTCCACTGCACGCGGCCGACATTTTCGTCCTTTTTAGCTCATCTGAGCAAACCAGCCACGCGTTGCTTGAAGCGATCGCCTGCGGAATGCCGATTATAACGACGGACGTCGGTGACAGTGCGAGCATCATCGCAGGCGACCGGTGCGGGCTGGTCGTGCCCGCCGGGGATACTGCGGCACTCGGCCACGCGGTGGTTCGCCTCGGCAGCGACGCACGGCTTCGGCGGCGGTGTGGTCTGGCCGCAAGGCGACGAGCGACAGAGCATTTCGGCGTTGATGCGGCGGTCGACGGTTACTGCCGCTACTACCAATCGATCGTTCAGTGCGAATCTCGGGAGCATGCAGCATGTGCGGCATTGCCGGCATCGTATCAGATCGCTCGCTAGACATGTCCAACCGCTCCATCGTGGAACGTATGGTGGCCAGCTTGCAGCACCGAGGCGGCGACGGGCAAGGCTTGCAGACACTTGCGAACGCGATACTCGGGCATACTCGTCTGGCAATCATCGAACCCGAACACGGCGGTCAACCGATCGGAAACGAAGACGGATCCATCTGGATCGTCGCCAACTGCGAAATCTACAACCATCGTTCATTGCGCGAACAACTCGAGTCTCGCGGACACCGATTCTCGACGCGGTCCGATGCCGAAACGATCCTCCATTCGTACGAAGAGACGGGCATGGCATGCACCGATTCCCTCCACGGCATGTTCGCGTTCGCCATCTGGGACAGCAAACGTCGTACGCTCTTGCTGGCCCGTGATCCGATTGGCGTCAAACCACTGTACTACGCCCGAATCGGGCATTCACTGGCCTTTGCTTCTCGACTTGACGCATTGATGGAGCATCCCGGTGTTGAACGCCGAGTTGATCCGATTAGCCTCCATAACTACCTCACTTATCACTATGTCCCGTCACCGCAAACGATTCTGTCCACCGTATCCAAGCTCGGCCCGGGGCAACGACTGATTCTCCGCGATGGTGACGTTCAGGTTCAGACATATTGGGATGTATCGTTCGCTCCCGACCAAAACCCGACCGATGCCGAATGGCTCTCCACCATTCTCGACG
>CAYQFV010000204.1:0-6575 GCA_964416845.1 uncultured Phycisphaeraceae bacterium
GGGCGAGCAATGATCCCCGAAGATGGCCCCGGCAAGCACACTGCCCACCGTTGCATAGAACATTTCCGTCGCGTCGATCACCGGCAGCGATTGGCCAAGCGTTGCTGCGGTTTGAATGGCCACAGGCGTTAGGACGGCCATCGTCGCCCACGAGGAGCCGGTCGCGAACGACACACCCGCGGCACACAGGAACACGATGAGCGGCAACCACACGTGCAACGGCAGCCACGCCGGTGCGAGATCGTTGCGAATCAACTCCGTGCTGATGATTTGCCCGAGTTGGAGATCCTTCGTCACTCCCGAGAGCGCCCAGGCGAACACCAGTATGGCGATCGCCGGAAACATGCGAGCCATGCCGTCCAACGCGCCGTCCATAGCGGTGCGAATCGAACACGCACGGGTCAGCACGGACATCGCCATTGCTATGGCAAACGAAAACACCGCCCCGTACAAGATCGAAATGTACGAATCGGCGTGCAGGAGAACGTTTCGGAAGGTGGCTGACTCTCCATGTCCCAAACCCGACAGGCCGGTCAGGTACAGCAGCGCGACCGTCACGCCCACGAGAACCAGAATGGGGATCCCCGCCAGCCAAGCGGCGTGACGCTTCGGAGCGCCAGCCGCCCCCATCGCTTCAGCGTCGTCGCGCGACTCGGTCATCGCCCGCTGTTCTGCCCGACGCATCGGGCCGAAATCGCGCCCGGTCAGAGCGATCACCAAGACCATCCACAACGCAAAGATCGCGTAGAACCGGTAAGGAATGCTCTGCAAGAACGCGTCCCATCGGCCGATGTCTTCGAGGAATAACGGCACGCCGCCCGGACGCGACGCCACCAGGTTAAGTCCGTCCTGAATGTAGCCCAACTCCGCGCCAAGCCAAGTTCCGATCAGCGCGATCGAAGCAACCGGAGCAGCCGTGGAATCAACGATGTACGACAGCTTTGCGCGTGAAATCTTCAGCTCGTCGCATATCGGGCGCATCGTCGGGCCGACGATCATCGAGTTGGCGTAGTCGTCAAAGAACACCACCATGCCCGCCAACCACGTGCTCAACTGACCGCGTCGCGAAGTTGATGCGAAACGGGCCACACGATGCACCAGCGCCCGGGTCCCGCCGTTGGCTGCAATGATCCCCACCATGCCTCCAATGGTGAGCGTGAACAGAATAATGAAAATGTGTTCCTTTACCGCTTCCCCAGGCTGAATCATCCCGTCTATGACATAGCGCTCAAATGCAACCCCCACGCCCGAAAGAAACGTGCCATCAAAGAATCGGCCTTGCGATCCCAAACACGGTGCCATCATGTAGCCGCCAACGATCACCCCGATCGCCAGCCCGGGGATCGCGCTGCGCATCAGCATGGCCAACAAGATCGCAACCAGCGGCGGTGCGAGCACCCACCAGTGATAATCCAGAGGGTTCATCAGCCGCGGAGCGGTGACATCGACGTCGGCGTTGGACGCTTCGTCAAGATCGGAGTCGTCAGTAGACTTGTCGTTAGCGATGTCGGCCGTCGCATCGGGCGCGAGATCAGCATCGACGGCGAGCGCGTTGTCGTTTCCGTTGGGTGAGTCTGCCGGGGTCCCGGTCTGGGCCGTCGTCAGCAGTGGAAACGCAGCCAGAACGGCGACAACCAGCACCGCGATCATCAGTCGGCCGTCGATCCGGTCTTGCCATCGCCGACGGGGCATGACGTGAAATCTCTCGTTCGACACAATCCACTCCGGCCGCCATGCACCCGGCGAATCGACCATCGCATCAACCAACGCGCGGACACGAATCGCTCGCACGGCAAAACGCCCTGTCGAGGGCGTGTCACCCATCATAGGAAGTATCGCAACCGCGCCAACCCTCGTCTTCGCGCGTCTGTCGCAACGTCAGTTGCCCGCAGAGCGTGCCTGCCCTATCGTCGTCCCCTGTCGCCAAGCAAGGGAGGACCGCGTCTGTGGACGTACTCGCAATTCGTCGCCTGCCGTATCTGACCCGGCGAAATTTCTACTACGAGTTCCTCCACCTGATTCCTTGGGGCTTTCTCGCCGGCGCTATCGAGGGAAACATCTCCGCCGTCGTCGTCGCCAAAACGTTTCACGCCGGCGACACGCTCATCGCCACCGCGTCCGCCACGCCCATCGCCGCGTTGCTGTTCAACGTCGTCTGGGGCATGCTCTGCGTCGGACGACCCAAGCTTCGTTTGGCCACCTTCTGCGGCGCGGGTGCAGCCCTCGTGGCAGCCACCGTCGCATTCGTTCCCCACACCCGCGCGGGCGGCGTCATCTTCGTTGTTCAGATGGGCATATCGCAGATCTTTCTGTCCGGAGTGGTCACCGTCCGGTCGTCTCTTTGGAAGCACAATTATCCACCGAAAGATCGCGGCCGAATCGCCGCGCGATTGCAAGCCCTTCGCATGTTGCTAGCCGTCCTGATGCTCTCGATCATGTCGGCGATCTTCGACATGGATCCCGGCTATTACCGTTGGATCTATCCCGTCGCCGCCGTCAGTGGCCTGTTCGGGCTGCTCATTCTCCAACGCATCCACGTCCGACACGAGCGCTCAGACCTCGCCGCCATCGCGCGCGGAACCGAGTCCGTCGAACGCATGAACCTGCTGTCAGCCGTCTCTCCGAAGACCGTGCTGACCAACATGTCGCGCATCCTGCACGCAGACCCACGGTTTGCCCACTATCTCGCAGCACAGATGGTCTTCGGGTTCGGCGTACAAATGGTGATACCGGTTCTGGTCATCGTCGTCCGAGACGCATTTCAAACCTATTGGGCCAGCGCCATGCTCATCATCATCATTCCCAAGCTTTTCATTTTTGCCAGTTTGCCTCGCTGGGGAAGGTTGTACGACCGCATCAGTGTGTCACGATTCCGAGTCTACATAGGACTGTGCGCCGCCGGCGGAATACTTGTTGGAATGTTCGCAGTCATCGCGGTATCCACGACCAGCAGCCGCAGTGACGACACGTTGTTTTCTGCCGGCGCGGTGCTATTCACGCTGCGCGCAATCATGCAAGGCCTGCATCAAGGAGGCGGATCGCTCGCGTGGAACTTGGGGCACCTGCATTTCTCCAAGCGCAACGATGCCGAAGTCTACATGGGTGTGCACGTAACATTGACCGGACTGCGAGGGGTGATCGCCCCGTTCGCGGGCGTCGCGCTGGCCGCCTCGATCGGTTGGGGAGTGTGGGCGGTCGCATTCGTCCTTGCCCTAGTCGGAGTTTACGGTTTCCATCGCCTGACGCTCACGGACGACGCGAACCCAACCCACGTCTGATTCATCAATAGGGTCTGCAAGAGGATCGCGACCACTGTCAGCACCACACCGCACGCGCACATGCCATGACGTACGCCCGATAATCACAGACGTGGGAGCCTTTTCGATCCACCCAGTCATACGGTGACGTTATGCCGGCCAATCGCCTGACATATGTCTGGATCATCTGGCGTGGATTTGTTTACAATTGACTCCGACGGATCAGATCGACGTGACCGTGGGTGGTGAGGAATCGCCCACCAGTTCAAGTCCCAAAAAACGCAAGCGCCTTCACCCCCACGGCGGCGAAAGCGCTGCAGCCATCGAGTGAGGGGAAGCATGATGTGGCCAAGTGACTTCGCAAGAATCCCGTGTCGCGAAACTTGGGTGGACTGCCCGGTCGAAGACCAAGCGTACCAGTACGACGCAGTACGAAAACACGGCTGGTATCGTAATCTCGATCCCGTGCTCGACTGTCTGCACGAAACAGTGCAAGACGACGACATTGTCATCGATTATTCAGCAGGCACGGGCATTCTCGGTCAACAGTTTCTCGGGCGCAATCCAAATCTCAACGCAGGTTATCTCATGGTCGACGCGTCTGCGAAATTCCTGCGGTTGGCACTCGAGAAGCTTGGTGACGACCAGCGTACCGCCTTCCGCCGTTTGCGCTATCTCAAGGACGACCGGAGACTGCAATACCTTGACGAAGTGTTGCCGGAGTCACTGCGACAGCGCGGTGTGGACACAGTCTGTTCCACCAACGCCATCCATCTGTATTACAACCTGCCGGAGACACTGGAGTCATGGACGCGCTTCCTCACACCGGGAGGACTGGCCCTGATTCAATCCGGGAACATTGACAACCCCCGCGCGCCAGAGGGTACGTGGATCATCGACAACACCGTCGAATGCATTCAGCCAATCGCCCAAGCGCTCGTCAAGGACGACCGCCGGTATGCGCCGTTTCGGGCCGCGCTCTCCGACGCAGGTCGCATGGAAGCCTACGACACGCTACGCCGCAAGTACTTCCTCCCCGTTCGGCCTCTCGAATATTACACGACCGCACTGCAGTCCGCTGGTCTGGATACTCTGGAGATCACTGAGCGCGCGATCGAGGCCAAAGTGGCCGACTGGACCGATTTCTTGAACGCCTACCACGAGGGCATTCTGGGTTGGGCGGGCGGCTCGATCCACATCGACGGCGAGCCCCCCTCGTCGGAACTGGTGACCCTTCGCAAACAACTGCTCGCCGACTCACTGAGCGAGCTGTTCAGCGGGGCTGAGTCGTTCCACTCCTGCTGGACGTACATCAGGTGTCGCAAGCCGAAATCCTGACATCATCGTGCCGGCGACAACAACATCGAACGCGGGCACACACGATGGCGGATTGAAATCGGAATCACCACGCCGCAACGCCTGCCATTCTGTACGCCGGATTCTTCTGCACGTTCCCTCTGCCTCATGCCGTCACTCGGGTTGAACGACGATCTGTTAGCGTAGGTGCGTTGACAAACGTGACCGCGTCGCTTCCGCAACCCGCTGACCTTGTCCGCCGCCGCCGCGGGCGGCTGGGTTCGTTCCTCGATTCTCCAAATACCGACCGCGTGAGAGTTCAGCAGGCCCGATTCCCGACCGATAATCTTCAGGACGGCCGCGCGTCGAATTCGACGAACGGTTCAGCAAGACGTACGCGCGGCAGCGGCCACTTGTGCGTGAGTCCCGCACGCCCCGAGGTCTTACTCCATGCTTTTCAACAGCGCCGAATTCGCACTCTTCCTTCCGATCATGCTGCTGGTCTACTGGCAGCTCCGCGGCGACGCGCGACGGTGGGCACTGCTTCTCGGCAGCTACGTGTTCTATTCCTGCTGGGACTGGCGGTTCACCGGCCTGCTGCTCGTCAGCACGCTCGTCGACTACTCGTGCGGTCTGGCTATGCGGCCCGACAAGAGCGTCCGAGCCCGAAAAACGCTCGTGGCGATCAGTGCTTGCGCCAACTTGGGAATCCTTGCCACGTTCAAGTACTTCCATTTTTTCCAGGAATCGATGGCTGCGTTGCTCCAAGCGGTCGGCGTGCATGTCGGGCCATCTACGTTGAACGTCGTGCTCCCCGTCGGCATCTCGTTCTACACCTTCCAAACGCTCTCCTACACCATCGACGTCTATCGCGGAGCAACCCCCGAGCGCAACCTCCGAGACTTCGCCATCTTTGTCGCGTGCTTTCCTCAACTGGTCGCCGGTCCGATCATGCGGGCGGCGGATCTACTCCCTCAGATCAAACGCGAACACCGATTCGCCGACGCGCCGTTTTCCAAAGGTGCCTATCGAATCCTCCAGGGGTTGTTCAAGAAGATGGTCGTCGCAGAAACGCTCGCGCTCTACGTCGACGCCGTATTCGCTGATCCCGCCGCGTTCTCCGGGGCATCTTGCTGGATCGCCCTATACGCCTACGCGTTTCAGATCTACATGGATTTTTCGGGCTATTGCGATGTTGCAGTCGGTGTCGGCTTGATGCTCAATCTCAAGCTGGCGGAAAACTTCGACCGACCCTACCTGTCAGCCTCACCTGCGGAATTCTGGCGACGATGGCACATCACGCTGTCGACGTGGCTGAAAGACTATCTCTACATTCCGCTCGGTGGCTCGCGCGGGGGCAAACTGCTAACCCTGCGCAATCTGTTCATCACGATGGCGTTGGGAGGGCTATGGCATGGGGCCGCCTGGACGTTTGTTGCGTGGGGAATATACCACGGCCTCCTGCTCTGTGTGCAACACGTGTTCAAGGCTTGGTCGCGATTGAGATCGGCGATGGCAGACGTCCCGGCGATCGTCAAAACACTGGTCACGTTTCATCTGGTGTGTGTCGGCTGGATGTTGTTTCGAGCCGCAGACTTCGGCGTGGTCGCAACGTTTAGCCATCAACTGTTCACGCTTGCGGCAGGTCCGCTCCATGGCAAACGCACGCTCCTTATTGTGATCGCCTGCGTGATCGCGCACGCGTGGCCTGCCAAGTTGAACGTTTCCACGCGGGTTATTTCGCTCCCGCCGCTCGCTCGCGGTGCGATCGCGGGTCTGTGCATGTGGGCGGTGGTCTTGATGACCCCAGCAGCGAAGCCGTTCATTTATTTCCAGTTCTAAGGGCGTCCATCATGCGAGTCACAACACCCGACGGACCACGCGCAAGGCGGAGCTTGCTTCTGATGCTAGCCGGTTTCGCCGCCATCATGCTGATCGGCGATCGAATCCTCGCGCACGTTTCCCTCCCCCGGCTTCACGGCGCGGGCATCAGTGGCCAATGGCGGCCGGCCCTCTACGCTC
>CAYQFV010000205.1:0-3330 GCA_964416845.1 uncultured Phycisphaeraceae bacterium
GTGAGCGCCGTGGTTGCGTCGGGTGTCACGAGGATCGAGAATTGGCACCGTCGAACCGCCACGTGCAGGCCTTGCGTCGACCGGCGGTGAGTCTGCTGGTCCCGAACGATCATGACGCCCCGGGCACGCATCCCTGAGGATATCGGACATGTGGCCGATTCAGACAATGTGGGTTGTCGCGGCGTTCGCAGTGTGTCTGGGGTTCGGTGGGCAATCGAGCGGCCAACCGGTCGCTACCGAGCCGGCACGGTTCGTGGGGCAGACGCTATGTCAAGATTGTCACGTGGAAGGTGGACGCGTTGGGTTGTGCACTGTTGAGCGGATTGCGGTTCACGACCGTGCCTTTGAGACCTTGAAGAAGCCCACCGCACGGTCCATCGCAGCGTTGTGCGGAGTGCCTGAACCACCCACGGAAAGTGTCTTATGCCTAGGGTGTCACAGTGCGGGTGCTGAGGAGGGGCCGCGATGGATGGCGGCGAGTTTCAGCCCGCGAGACGGTGTGCAGTGTGAAGCGTGCCACGGGCCCGGTAGTTTGCACGTCGAGTATTACAGTGGTTCGGGGCTTTTCGGCGCGCCGCGTCCGAAGCGGTTTTTACGGGATGACGGCTGGCGATGCCAAGGCTGCCATCAGGATCTCACCAGCCACACAGAGGTGACTCAACGCGGTTTCGCCCTGACGGCGGAAGACGACCGTTACAAAACTCCCGTCGATCTCTGCGTATCGCCGAATGGGTCGCGACTGTACGTCGCCAACGAGAAGGCCAACAGCATCAGCGTGGTGGATGCACACACCGGCCGGGTGTTGGGTGAGATCAGTGTTGGTCGCAAGCCGCATGGAGTGGCCATCAGCGGTGACGGCTTGACGGTCTATGTCACGTGTCGATTCAGTGACGCGCTCTACGTGATCGACGCAGTGCGGATGGAAGTTGCGGGGGTCGTCGCCGTCGGCACGGACCCGCACGGTGTGGTGGTCACGAATGATGGTCAGCGCGTGTACGTAGCTAACACCGGGGAGAATTCCGTTTCCGTCATCGATACCAGGCGGGGCGTCGAGACGAAGCGATTGCAGGCTGGCAGTGCTCCGTGGGGGCTGGCCATCGGCAGCGGCGGATCGTCCGTCTACGCGACTCACGTACGCCCGAACCCCGGTGGATTCCGCGAACCGCCGGTGTCCGAGGTGACGGTACTGAGCACTGACATCGACGCCGTGGAGTCACGTCTGCAAGTCCCCGAGGCCAACGCACTGCAAGGTGTCTCGTCCGTGCCAGATCACGACACCGTTTTGCTCACGCTGTCCAGAACGAAGAACCTAGTCCCGCTGACACGACTTCAACAAGGCTGGGCGATCACGAACGGCCTCGGTGTGGTTCGCGCCGGCGGTCGCGTCGATCAGGTCTTGTTGGATCAACCCGACGAGGCGTTCGCGGATCCGATGGATGTAGCCGTTTCGCCGGACGGACGTTTTGCAGTGGTGACCGGTGGGGGTGTGGACGAGGTCGCAGTCGTCGATGTGGCGGCGCTCGTTTCTTTCTTGGACTCCAAGCCAGCGGACTATCGCGAGCGTGTGATACCAAACCACCTGGGTTTGAGCGACTTGTTCGTTGTGCGTCGCGTGAACGTGGGCAGGAACCCGCGTGGCATCGCCTTTAGTCCGGATGGCAGTCGAGCGTATTGCACCTGCGCTCTGGACGACACGGTCGCGGTGATCGACATGACACGATTCGAGCTTGAACGGACGATCCCGTTGGGCGGGCCTTCGACCGCGTCGGAACTTCGCCGGGGCGAGCGATTGTTTCACAGTGCTGACAACACTTTCGGCCGGCAGTTTTCTTGCAAGAGTTGCCATCCGGACGGCCACTTGAACGGCCTGACATTTGACATTGAAGCCGACGGCCTGGGTTTGCATCCGGTAGACAATCGCTCGCTGCGCGGGATTCTGGACACAAAGCCGTTCAAATGGGAGGGGACGAATCCCTCGTTGGCCCGGCAGTGCGGGGCCCGGTTTGCCGTGTTTCTGACGCGCGTATCGCCCTATACTCCGGAAGACCTCCAAGCGCTGGTTCGCTACATCTGCACCATCGAGAGAAGGCAGAGTCGGTACCGTCGGCCGGACGGTCTGACCGTCGCCCAGCGACGCGGCAAGGCCGTCTTCGAGCGCAGTCTGACCAACGACGGTACTCCGTTGTCGGTGAACGCCCGGTGCGATCATTGCCATGCGGGCGTCTACAAGACCAACGCCGCCAAGGTCCAAGTCGGCACGACGATGTGGTTCGACGTGGTTGCCGACGTTCCCGCTGATTTTCTCAACGCCAACGAGTACGGCGCGAACGGAAGCTTTTACCTGGTCGGCGGCAGCTTGGGGCGTGCGGCCTTCGACGTACCACACCTCACCGACCTGGTCGAGGGAGCGCCTTTTCTGCACAACGGGGCCGCCCAGACGTTGGAGGAAATCTGGACCCGGTTCAACATGCTGAATTGGCATGGGCACACGAGCGACCTGACGCGGCAGCAATTCAACGACTTGATCAACTACTTGAAAGCGCTGTGAGGGCGAACCATGCGGACAGCCGCAGGGCTATTGTGGATGACGGTTGCACTTATGGTCGCGGTTGCTTCTGCCGCGGAGCCCGCGCCGACCGACGTCGCGAAGCTTGCGTCATCTTCGACCGAGGGCGCTCTCAACGTGATCGCTGGTTTGCCTGGGAACCGGGTCCGCGCCGTGGGCGTGTGGAACGGGACAGTGTGGGTTGGGACAGACGGAGGGTTGGCCGGCTTCGCGCCGGAGCAGGGCGACGAGCCGAAGATCGACACATTCGCTGGTTGGAACGTCTCCGCTCTGACCTACGACGCGTCGACCGGCACGCTTTGGTTCGGAACCTGGGGAACCGGACTGGTCCGATTCTCGGGTGGGCGATTCGATCGATTCGACCAGATCAACAGCGGACTGGCGGGAAACCTCGTCCTCGACGTCGAGTTCTTTGAAGGCCGCGTTTGGGTGGCTACGAACGGCGGGCTGAGCGTCTACGATCCGCTTGCCGACGAGTGGGACCTTAACTTCGCGCGTCGGGCCGACACTCGCGTTCCGTTGATCAGCAGTTTGGCGGTACATCGTGATCGTTTGTACGCGACCGCTTGGCGAGGCCGACTGTGGGCGTACGAAGGTCGGTCCGGAGCGTGGCATCCGCTTGAATCCCCCGCGGAGGTTTCCCCGGGCAGCCCCCGATCGGTTGGCAAGCTCGATGGGCTTCGCGCTCTCGCGTCTGGTTCGTCCGGCCTGGTCGCGGTCGCCGCCAGACGCTTTCACCTGGTGGATCAGACGGGGGCGATCTT
>CAYQFV010000205.1:3430-4490 GCA_964416845.1 uncultured Phycisphaeraceae bacterium
GCGATCCGCTGGACGTATCGGATCACGCGGTCAAAAGACACCACAAAGCCCAGTCCTTCGGCTGGCCGTGCTTATGATGGGCAGACGCCACCTGTCCGCGTCGCGCGTCCGACCATCGCCGGTTTGGGGCCGAGGAGTAAGACGATTCCCCTGCCCGGGAAAACGGCGAAGCGGTCGCCACGCGTCGATCGCCTTGACCCTCAAGCCGCCCGCTTGGCCTTGAACCTTTTCTTGAAATCGCGTCCGCGGTGGTCCAACGATGGAATCGCGTTCGAGGTTCCAACGCCCGGCTACAAGGACTACGGCTGGTCGCTGCCGGAGGACGACTTTGTGTGGGCCATCTCGCACGGGGTGATCGGGATCATCGCTTCAGTTAGTCGGAACGACGATGCGTTTGACGTCGTCGCCTTTCGTACCGGCATCCCGGTCGTCAATCTTCGGAAAGACGATTCGGATGCGGGTTCAGCGCCGGTCCGCAGTCCGACGGTGTTCGCCTGCCAAGGCCACGATCCCGTCAGACATGCTCAACTCATTGACTACTTGATCGATCGGCGTCGGGTATCTCGGTTTGCGGTGCTGCGGACAGAGGGCGATAGATCCAAGCTTGAAACCGGCTGGATGAAGGATCAGATCGCCCGGCGAGGTCAGTCGAAGGCGGCCGAGGTCGTTTGGGACGGGGAATCCTCCACTCTAGGGACAGCGTTGGATGCGTTGCAGACCAGCGACTTCCAAGCTCTGCTTTGCTGGACGACCGTTGACGAGGCGTTGTCAGTACTGGCTCACATGAGGGGTCGCGCGATGCACCAAACGGTCGTCTTGCCGTCGCAGGCGGTGTCGACGCGTTTCACCATGGAAGCGCCGCGGGAAGCGGGCGACGTGCTGTCCCTGCTGCCGGATGCGTCCGCTGACTCTCCGCAACTCCCACTCGGATGGGAAGAACGCTCCTTGGATCCAGGCGTGAGGGACCGGCTGAGTCGATCCGGCGACCGTGCCAGCGCTCGGACGTTCTATGCGGTGGATCACCTCTTGGCGGCGGTGGAGATGGCAGACGGTGATTCAA
>CAYQFV010000205.1:4590-6490 GCA_964416845.1 uncultured Phycisphaeraceae bacterium
TTCTATGCGGTGGATCACCTCTTGGCGGCGGTGGAGATGGCAGACGGTGATTCAAGTCGCGTCGGCCTCGCGCTTGAACAGATGGAGGCCAGTGTTAGCGGCGAGTCGCACGCTGAAACGGGCCAATCGCCAGACGACGTGGTCATTGTGAGGTGGGTGGACTGTCGGTGGTTCACGGAGTGGCCATCGACGGGCTTGGGTCGGTAGTCGCCAAGACGCCCGCGGTCGCGGTTGCTTTTCTGAAAACCTGGCGAGCGCGTCCTTCTTCCCGTGTGGGATTCGTAACCCTTGCGCTCGCACCAAAAACACGGAGCGGGCAATACGTCGCCCGCCCCGCGTTCGATTCATTTAAGCTGGTTACGTCGTCAGATCATACAACCGACGTACGCCGCCGCCTGCCCCGAATGGCCAGCGTTGCGACCAACAGCAGTAACAGCACCATGAGGCCAACGCCCCATTCGGAAACAGCGGGCACGTTTGATTCGCACCGATCGTCCACGCCGTTCCCGTCGTTGTCGCCGAGACACGCCGTGCCGAAGCCTAGAAACGTTCCCGTCACGGGTTGCTTCCTACAGATAAGTTCGCTCGTCACGGTGCAAGCGCCGTCTGCAGTGCAGCATGCGCCGTCGCACGTATCGCTGAGCGAGTTCCCGTTTCCGTCTCCCAGGCAAAACGTTCCGATGCCCAGGAATGTTCCGTTCAGGTTCGGGTCTTGAAGGCAACCGTCTTCAGTATTGAAGTTGCAGCCGTTCTTGTCGCAGCAGGCCCCGCCCGTCCCAGGTGCTACCGGATGTGGGCCGGTGTGCTCAATGATGCCAAAGATATAGAAATCGTTGGTCCAAGGAGCGCCGGCGAGGTTGGACTCGTCGCCCGTCAACCCCAATACGACGGATTGTCCATTCGTGGGCTCGTGTTCCCAATTCGGCGAGTTGCTGGTGGTCACGTTCGCGTTATACGGGATGGTACCGCTGTCGAGTAGCCTCACGGAGCTATCGGATTGGCGGGTAAACGTGAACAGCACGAACACATTCATGTCGGCGTCGTAAGTTCCGCCCTCCGGGGCTGAGTGATTGATCGTCATGGTTCCGGGTGAGGGTGTCGAAGGCGACAAGGTGACGTCGACGTCCCACAACTCGGGATTCTGCCCGCCATTGAACGTCACCGTGATTGGGCTAACGCTCGTCAAGGACAGAGCGACGATTTCGATGAGGATCGTGTCGGAATCACCCATATTGGGGACGTTGGCGGTGACAAGGCGCCGTACAATGGTATCTGCACTACCCACTCCGAAACCGCCAAAGGTCCCCAGCGGATTGCTCATTAGATTGACGGTCCCGGTGAACGGGTCGGAGCCGGGGTCGAAGAAGTCGGCTGGAATCGCCGGTGCCGAGTCAACACCGCCGGTCCCAAATTCCTGGGTGGCACCGGGTGACGTTTTGAACAGGTCATTCCCAGGGTTAACAACTGCTCCGTTTGACGGGCTCGCGAGAATAGCCACACACCCTATGCATCCGATCACCGCTAGCACTATTCGTTGAGGTTTCATCGTTTATTCTTCCCTTTGTTCTTGTAAGCTCTCGATAACCACTGCAACCCAACTCGTTGGCCTTGCCCGGCGCAAATCAAAGCCGTTTGCGACTCCAAGACGAAGACCCCTCCTCTGTCTTTAATTCAACGTTATTCGGGATCGGAATTGACCCCGGCGCTCGAAGACTACGTCAGTGAACCAAATCGGAGGGGCGCGGGGGCGGGACGGACGAATCATGGATACTGGAAGACAGCCAAACGTCTGCGGGATGAGACGCGTAACGCGCTCGCAGGCCACGAGGACGCGACGCGCGGATGGAACGCAGATGCGCAAGTCAGTCAGGGCGGTGACAACCAACGCGCTGACGTATGC
>CAYQFV010000206.1:0-6481 GCA_964416845.1 uncultured Phycisphaeraceae bacterium
GTTGGGTGCGTGATCGATGTGATTGAAAAGCAACCGTTCCGGGGGCCTTTGACGTTGCGGATCGATGCCAAGGACCGTGTGGTGGGGCGGGAGTTGGCAGACCATGTGTTCGTGGAAATGTGCGGGTCTTAGGTGCCGACGACGGCGGTAGCATCTGGATTCGAAGGTGTATGGAGTGACAGGGTTTTGGCATTGCGTTCGGCCGACCGAATCGGACAACGCGATGCGGGAGTGTGACACGTGACGATTGCGATGAATGATTTGCGGCAGGGGCAGACGGGGCGCGTTCTGAGCCTTGGCACGACCGGTAGTTCACGGCGGCGGTTGATGGATCTCGGTCTGCTGCCTGGTACGGACATATTGCGTGTGATGGACAGTCCGGCAGGCGATCCGGTGTGTTACCGAATACGCGGTGCGATGATTGCGCTGCGAGATCTGGACGCGACGCAAGTGACGGTTGACGTGTGACGCGTCACCATGAGGTGGCAGGTTGCGTAGGCGCGTCGCGGGTGCGGAGTCGTTGGAACAAGGAGTCGGTCTGGTGAGCTGTAAGCACTGCGTCGAAAAATGTGACCCGGGCGTGTCGCAATTGCCGGTGGTGCAGCTTGGTGACCGACACGAGCACTGCGTTGCCCTGGCGGGGAACCCGAACACGGGCAAGAGCACGATTTTCAACCGCCTGACCGGCCTGCGCCAACATACCGGCAATTGGCCTGGGAAGACGGTGGCGAGGGCGGAAGGGACTTTTGTGCACGAAGGTGCGCGGTTCAAGCTGGTTGATTTGCCGGGGACCTATTCTCTCCTGGCGGAGAGCACGGACGAGGAGATCGCTCGCGATTTCGTCTTGTTTGGTCGGCCGGATTGCACGATCGTGGTGTGCGACGCGACGGTGCTGGAGCGGAACCTCCTGCTCGTTTTGCAGGTGCTTGAGATTACGAGCCGTGTGGTGGTGTGCATCAATCTGATGGACGAGGCGGATCGCAAGAAGATTGCGCTCGAATCGCGTTCGATCCAGCGGGATTTGGGCGTACCGGTGGTTGCGACTGCGGCGCGTCGCGGAGATGGGATCGATCGACTGGTCCAAACTGTCGCAGATGTCGCGGCTGGTCGGATCGTTGGACGCCCTGAGCGCACGCCGCTCGCTCCGGAGGTCGAATCGGCCGTCCAATCGCTGGTGCGCGACTTGACGGATGTCATACCTGATTTGCCGTGTCCACGGTGGATCGCGCTGCGACTGCTGGATGGCGATGAACGTGTTGAACGAGCGTTAGAAAGCGGGCAACTTGGGGCTCTGTCGGGCGAAACGGGGGCATCCGTGTTGATCGACGAGGATGCGGCATGAGCGCGGGAACCCCCGCCGGGTTCGGAAAGATTGTTCGGTCGGCTCGATCCATGCGCCAGGAGTTGGGCTCGGATTTGCACGATCGTGTCACCGAGTCGCTGTACGCTCGGGCTGCTAAGATTTCGCGGCGGGGGGTACGCGTCACGGGCGAGCCTCGCGTCGACTGGGACTTGCTGGCTGACAGAGTGCTGACGAGCCGCCTGTTCGGTTTTCCGATCATGATCGCCGGCTTGGTGGCGGTCTTGTGGGTGACGATTTCCGGGGCAAACGTTCCGAGCGCGGCCATCTTTGATTTCTTGTTTTGGATTCACGACCAATGGGAAGCGTGGATGATCTCGGTGGGGGCGCCGTGGTGGTTGACGGGGTTTCTGGTCAACGGGGTGTACGCCGGATTGGCCTGGGTGGTGGCGGTGATGCTGCCTCCGATGGCCATCTTCTTTCCGATCTTCACCCTGCTTGAAGACGTGGGCTATCTGCCGCGCGTTGCCTTCAACGTCGACAGATTGTTTCGTTGGTGCGGCGCGCACGGCAAACAAGCGTTGACGATGAGTATGGGATTCGGGTGCAACGCGGCAGGTGTTGTTGCTTGCCGGATCATCGACTCCCCGCGTGAACGGCTGATCGCGATCCTGACGAACAACTTTATGCTTTGCAACGGGCGCTGGCCTACGATCATCATGTTGGCGACGGTGTTCGTGGTGGCGGCTTTTCCGCCGGGGTGGTCGAGCGTTGTGGCGACCGGCGCTGTCGTGGGCGTGACGTTGCTGGGGGTGCTAACGACGTTCGTGGTGTCGAAGGGGCTGTCCCGAACGGTTTTGAAGGGTGAATCGAGCCATTTCTTCCTCGAGCTGCCGCCGTATCGCAGGCCTAACGTTCTGCGCGTGATCCATCGTTCGGTGATCGACCGGACGTTGTTTGTGTTGGGGCGGGCGTGCGTGACGGCTGCGCCCGCCGGCGGGTTGATTTGGATCCTGGGCAACGTACACGTCGGCGGCAACACACTGATGTCGATTGTGACGGCGTGGCTTGATCCTGTAGCGGGGTTCATTGGTCTGGACGGTGTGATTCTTTTGGCGTTCATCGTTGCGTTGCCCGCTAACGAGATCATCGTGCCAACGATGATTATGGCGTATCTCGCGGTTGGTCGGATGACTGAATTGGACAGCCTTTCGGAGTTGAGCGGATTGCTCCACGCCCACGGCTGGACGCTGACCACGGCGGTTTGCGTGATGTTGTTTTCGCTTTTGCACTATCCATGCGGTACGACTACGTGGACGATTTATCGCGAGACAGGAAGTTGGAAGTGGACGGTATTTGCCAATCTCATGCCTTTGACGCTTGCGGTTTTGGCGTGCGGCGCGGTTGCTCAGACGGCGCGTTGGATCAGCGGTTGATGGCGATTGGTCGGCGTCAGGCGGTCACGTTTCAGTCTTGATCGCGCCGATTTTGTAACCGCCGACGGTTGGTGTGACGCGGTGAACCTCGAATTCTTCGAACTCTTTCCCCGCCGATGAGATCCGGATCCCGATACGTTCGCTGTGTTCGAGCAGCGTTCTGCACATGAACCCGATCCCCGAGTTAGACACGCTGATGGCGCTCGCGTAGTTGATGTGACCTGATTCGCGTCGGATATCCAACGGCATCTTGGTGGCGAGGTCGTGACGTGGTTCGGAGCGTTTCGAAAGATACGCATCCTGAACGCCCGGTTGGTGGCTTAGCGAATGGAGTAGGTGAGAGTCGTTCGACTCCATCGGCGTCTCGATCCCTGGATGTTGGCGCGCGGAGCGTGTCGCCGCATGTCACTGTGTGGTCAACGCGGGCAGATTGCACCGGACGCACTTGGTGACAGATGTTCAGCTATCGTTATCATAGGCGTCGGTTTGCGGCGGCGGCGTCGAGAATTCGTTGACAGAGTAATCCCTGCGGGTTTGGCGAACGAGGTTTTCATCTGCAATGGCTATCCGGGTTCTCATTGTTGAAGACGAGCGTTTGATTCGCTGGTCGTTGCGCCAGAAATTTGAGCAGCAGGGGTACGAAGTGACCGAGGCGGACTGCGGGGCGGCGGCGATGTCGTCGTTGGAGTCGGACGGGTTCGATTTGGTCATGTTGGATCACAAGTTGCCTGACATGACGGGGCTGGATGTGTTGCGTCAACTGAGACAGAGAGATTTGGATGTCGTGGTGATCATCATGACGGCGTACAGCAAGATCGAGAACGCGGTGGAAGCGATCAAGCTTGGGGCGTTTGATTATCTGGCCAAGCCGTTTGAGATGGAGATGTTGCTGGTCACCGTTCGTAAGGCGTTGGAGACGACCAAGCTTCGACGTCAGGTGCGCGAGCTTCGTGAACATCTGCGGCATGATTTCGGATTCGATCAGGTGGTTGCGACAGCCCCGGGGATGGTTCAGTTGATGGACGTCGTGCGTCAGGTTTCTCGTAGCGACGCGACAACTGTATTTCTTCGTGGTGAGACTGGCACGGGGAAAGACTTGCTAGCGGGCGTGATTCACTACAACTCCGATCGTGCCCCGAAACCATTCATGAACATCACGTGTACCGCGATTTCGGAAACGTTGCTCGAGAGCGAGTTGTTCGGGCACGAGCGGGGCGCGTTCACCGACGCCAAATTGCAGAAAAAAGGTTTGTTCGAGCTTGCCGACGGTGGAACCGTGTTTTTGGACGAGGTGGGCGACATGACCACGGCGCTCCAGGCGAAGCTGCTGCGTTTTCTTGAGGATCGAACGTTTCGTCGGGTGGGTGGGGCTGACGAGATTTCGGTGGACGTTCGCATCATCGCAGCCACGAATCGAAACATCGAAGAAGCGGTCGAAGGGGGGCAGTTCCGACGTGATTTGATGTTTCGGTTAAACGTCGTTCCGGTTTTTCTGCCCCCTCTGCGTGATCGCGGAGATGATATCAGGCTGTTGGCCGACCGGTTCATCACGAAGTTCGCTTCGGATTTCAAGAAGCCTATCGAATCAATCGAACCGGTGGTCTACGAGCGGCTTCTAACTTACGCGTGGCCTGGGAACGTTCGCGAGCTTCGTAACGTGTGCGAGCGGGCCGTCCTGCTGTCGAGCGGCGAGCAACTGCGTTCCGACGACATCGTGCTCGGGAATCAGAATCAGTCGAACGACAATTCGGGCATCGAGGGGCTGGAACTTCCCGACGATGGGTTGGATTTTCAGGAGTTGGAAGTCCAGCTCTTGTGTCAAGCGCTCGCCCGGACCGCCGGCAACCAGACGAAAGCCGCAAAGCTACTTAATCTTTCTCGTGATACGTTTCGATATCGCCTTGAGAAGCACGGCTTGCTGTGAGACGGCGATCCGTCGCGCGGCCGCAAGGCATGTTGCAGCGATTCCGCATCCAAAGGCTTCATAGCGATCATGGACGGCAGTGGCGCCGTTCTACCCGTGCAACGACGAAGAGTGACCGGGGCGGTGGCAAATGCCGCACGGCCTCGCGCTGTTTCCCCCAAGGCGAGCGCCAACGATCAGCGATGCGGTGTTGTGCACGTCTCGGCGGTGCGTGTGAAGCGATTGAAGCGATTGGCATACGACGTGCTACCTAAGCTCTTCGGAAAGAAAGAGGAGCTGGCGACGAGCCTATCCTTCCAGTACATTCCCCCCTCTCCGGCCCGAACACGGAAGGGTAACGCTGGCTCCTATCTTTCCATTTTTTTATGCGCGGGCCTCTTACCAGATGCAACGATTGCGTTGACGTTGATTTGTCGTCGTTGAGCGGTCGGGGTTCGTCGGCGTTGTGCGGGCTGGTGGATTCGAGCGGCGACAAGTTTGGACACGCAGTCGGTATGGCGTGTGTAGACACCGAGGCCCGAACGTTGGAGCGTTTTGGGTTGTCGAGTAGCCCTCCGTTCGGAGGAATCTCGCGGAAGAATCGATCCTGAAACTCTATAATACGATCGAACTTGTTCTAGAAGGGCGTCTTTGGGCGTGTGGGTGAATCAATGTCCTCGGCCGGCAGAAACGATCAGAACGAATCAAAGAAACCGGCCCAGCGCATGCGCACGCGACTGATCCACGGTGTTGGGCGTAGCAAACGTTGGGATTACAACCATCATGTGATTCCCCCGATCACGTCGAGCGCGACTTTTCGGTTGGACAGCGTTGAACGGGGGGCGCAGGGGTTCATCGATTTTGCGCATGGTGACGAAGGGGGCGAAACGCACCAGCCGATCTATGTGTATGACCGTCTGGACGAACCGACGCGGGGCATGTTGGAGGACAACCTTGCGACGGCTGAGGGCGGCGAAATGGCCCTCTGTTTCGCGTCGGGCATGGCGGCGATTTCCGCTGCGTTGGGGACTCTGACGCGGTCGGGCGACCACATCATCGCGCACGATGTGCTGTACGGGTGCACGTACTCGCTGCTTTCAAACTGGTTGCCGCGGTTGGACATCGGCGTGGATCTTGTGGACATGACTCGTCCCGAAACGATTCGCGAGAAGGTGACTGATCGAACGAGGGTGGTCTACTTTGAGTCTCCGGTCAATCCCGACATGATGCTGATAGACATTGCGGCGGTGTGCGAGGTCGTTGCGAGGGCGAACGAGGGTCGCAGCGAGGCGACCAAGATTCGCGTGATCGTCGACAACACCTTCGCGACACCATACTGCCAGAGGCCTATCGAACTGGGCGCCGACATTGTGTGTCATTCGCTGACCAAGGCGATCGGCGGGTTTGGAACCGACATCGGTGGTGCGACGATCGGTCCGCAATGGTTGCACGATCCGTTGATTCTCTACCGCAAGGATTTTGGCGGCACGCTGAGCCCCAAATCCGCCTGGACGACGTTGGTGTATGGGTTGCCGTCGCTGGCAACGCGAATGGTAAACTATCAAAAATCGGCCCATCATGTCGCGCAGTTTCTCAGCGAGCATCCACGTGTGGAATGCGTTCGCTACCCAGGTTTGAAGAGTTTTCCTCAGTACGAGTTGGCCAATCGACAAATGCGAGACGATCGCGGCCGTTTCGCGCCGGGGTCGATGGTTTACTTCACACTCGAGGACGAGGCAGGGACGGGAGAACCGGCGCGGCGGTTCGTCAACTGGCTCGCGCAGAACAGCTATTGCGTGACGCTCGCCGTGTCGCTGGGGCAGGTCAAGACGCTGATCGAGT
>CAYQFV010000207.1:0-6473 GCA_964416845.1 uncultured Phycisphaeraceae bacterium
AAAGACATGTCAACATGCTCTCAAACGCCCACCAATCACTGCCAACTTCCGCTACGGGTGAGACGTTGTAGCCTATTCCGCTCGTCAAGGCCACCATAAGCAACCGGCACCGTTGCTACTCCGAACAGGCCTCGTGGCGGTCCGAGGCCGCGCCGAGAACGTCGTACCGTGGGCCGTAGACGGTACCGGTCTCTCGCTCGGTCGCGCGACTGCGGTTAGCATGTCGCGTCCCCTGCGGCTGGTCTGGAGTCAGTCGGGAGATTCGCACGTGAGTCTGTCAACCGTTCAACGTCGAACGCTTTTCGTAATCCTGGTGGTGGCTGCTGCGACCCGTTTGGCAGGGCTGGGCGACGCACCGCCGGGCGTCAATCACGACGAAGCCAGCAACGGGTACGACGCGTATTCGATTCTGAAAACCGGGATGGATCGCTGGGGCGAGCGCTGGCCGATCGTGTTGGAGGCGTTCGGTCGAGCCGACTATCGCGGGGCGCTCTATGCCTATCTTGTCGTGCCGTTCCATGCGATCCTCGGGCCTGACCATTTGATCGTATCAACGCGGCTGCCGGCGGCCGTGCTGGGCGTGCTAACGATCGCCTGTTTGTACTTACTGGTTTCAAGATTGGAAGACGCGTCGACGGGACTTTGGGCCGCGGGCTTGCTGACGCTTTCGCCTTGGCATTTGCAACTGTCGCGTTTCGGCCACGAGTCCGCCCTAACGCCCGCATGCACCGTTTTTGCGCTGACGCTGATGACGTACGCCGGTTGGCCTTTCCAGACTCGGCGCGATGCGTCTGCGGGGCGTCTGAACCCGTGGCTGCTCTCCGCGGCGGGAGCAGTGTTTGCACTAAGCATCTACTCCTATCCGTCGATGCGGGGTTTCACGCCGTTATTGCTGGTGGCGGTGGCCGTCCGATACAGAGGTTTGATCTGCGACCGGCAGCACCGAACGGCAATCATCGGAGCAGCCGTCACGATGGCGATCGTCGCTGCTCCGATGGTCGTGTTGACCTGCACGCATTGGGACCAGGTGATGGCCCGGGCGGAACAGGTGTCGGTGTTTCGTGAAGCGAGCGGAGCTGCCGACGCGCTCGTGGATTTCGCGCGGAACTACGTCGCCCACTTCGGTCCCGAATGGCTGGTCCTGCGCGGTGACCCTTCGTTGATTCAGTGGACGAGGGCATCTGGCGTTCTCAACGCGTGCGCGGTCCCGTTTCTGATGATCGGACTTGTCGTCCTCGTTCGGACGCGTCGTCGCCGGCCGTTCAACGACATTCTGTTGGCGTGGCTTGCATTTTACCCCGTCGTAGCGTCGTTGGCGGTGGACGGGCCTCACGTGCTCCGGTCGGCCTGCGGGTTGGGCGTTTTCCAGTGGATCGCCGCTGTCGGCATTCGCTGGTCCATCGGCCGGTGTGGAGAAAACGTGCGGCTGCGAAGCGTTGCGGCGGCTGGTTGCGCGTTGGCGCTCGCGGCGGACGCAGGTTATTGTTTTAAACAATACTACGTGACGTGGTCGGCTGACGATTGGGTGTACTCCCGCTATCAAGAGGACCTCTGCGATGCGCTGCGGGCGATTCGTCCGATCGTGAACGATTTCGATCACGTGTTCATATCTGACCAAATCGATCGGGAAAGGGATTGGTTTTCCGGGGAGGCGTACATCCTCGCGCTGCTCGTGCTGCCCGTGCCGCCCGACGACTTTCACGCGTGGCAGAAGTCGGTGTCGTACGTTCGGCCGGAGGACGGTTTTCATTGCGTGGAATCGTTCGGTCCCTTCACGATGACGACGCGGACCGAAGCGTTGCAGGCGTTCTTTCTCGCGTCTCCGACGGCGAGTGCGCTACTGATTGCCAGGCCTGGCGAGATCAGTGGCGGTCGGCTTCTGGAGACGATCCGGGACGAGCGTGGAGCGGCGAGATTCGAGATCATCGCCGTTCGTCCGGCGGGCTCGACCCCATAGCGGCAACGGTTTCGTAGGCGATCCGAGTTGCAGCTGTTCGGTCTTTTGCGCCCAACTTCTTCACACCGGAAAAACTTCAAAATCCATTTCAGCTTGCCGCCTTTTTTTGCCGTTGATGGGGTCAACAACAAGGTGCGGTCGCCGGCTCGACATCGCGAGCGAATCGCAGTCGAGTCGACCCCTCCGCCAGTGCTTGAACAACGAACAAAAATGCATGCTGCGCAATCGTTCTAGGTGGACCCAACAGACCCGTTTTTTCACAGGACCAACATATCCAGAGGAGATTTCACGATGAGCACGACCCAGAAAATGAACCACGCCAGCACCCAGAACACGAATTCTTTCTGCGCCAACTGTGGCACGACCGTGGCTTTCGACTCGATTCAAGAGCCGGGCGCGTACATCTGCAATTGGAGCGGCCATCTGCTTCGCGTTCCGGAAGACGGCATTACCCCCGGCCGCAGCCCGCTGATCAACATGGTCGGCTGCGATCCCCTGTTTGTGACCAAGATCGCCGACAACCCCTTCGTGACCGTCACGAAGGCTCGCCTTCTGGCGTCCAACTTCGACCTCCCCGTCTGCTTCTAAGCGAACGGGAATAGGGTAGTACCAAGACCGGCCCCTTGCGGGCCGGCAACATCTTTCGCACGCATGCAACCACCGGGGCGGCAAGACCAACGAGTCTGGCCGCCCTGTTTCTCTTGGTGCCCGGGTGCAGTGTGATCAAACAGCCTTTTGCTTCCGGCGCCGGCCGGGCGGTTTTTCCGAATCGTCAGCCTTCTCGTTTAACGAGTCGAACAACCCGGGCGCGGTCGATCCCGGCCGACTCCGTCGCGCGGGTTTTCCTCGTTGATCAATCGTCTTGCCGTCGGCTGTCGATGGTGCACTGACGAGCGGTTCTTCTGCTCCGTCGAGCGGTTCGTTGGCACGAACGCCGGCGAGGCGCTTGCGAATCTGTGCAACGTAGTCCGCCGATAGTTCGAAACCGATCGATCGCCGGTTGAGCTTCTTGGCGACAGCCAGTGTCGTGCCGCTGCCGGCGAAGGGGTCCAAGACGAGTTCGCCCTCGTTGGAACAGGATCGGATGATGCGTCCGAGGAGTTGTTCGGGCATCTGGCAACCATGAAAGCCCGCCCGCTCCTTGAACGTGCCCGCGACGCGAGGAAAGTACCAGGTGTCGTCGTCGGCCTTGAAACCGTCGGGCAGGTCTTGAGGCCGCAGGATCCAGGTATCGTCCGGGAGCCTTCCCTTGGGGTTGGCCCGCTTGTCGCCGTAGACCAACTGCCGGGCGGAAGGCACGCGGATGGCCATGTCGTTGAAGGTGAAATGAATCGGGTCTTTGACGAAGTGGAACAGGTGGGCGTGTGACCTGCTGAACTTGTTCTTACAATTCACCCCGAACGTGTAGTACCAGATGACCCAGCTTCGGCACGTCAGGCCTAAGTCGTTTTGAGCGATCAGCTTGAGCTCGGCGGCGTACTCGTCACCGATCGCCAGCCAAAACGTACCGTCCTCCTTCAGCAGACGACAAACGCCCGCCATCCATCGCCGCGTCCATTCCAGATAGGCACCGGCGTCCTTGCGGTCTTTGTACACGTCGTAATCGTAGCCGATGTTGAAGGGCGGATCGGCGAAGGCGAGGTCCACGCTGCCGGCGGGGAGCTTCCCCATCAATTCGATGCAATCACCTTCGCGAACGGTGTCTCCATTAAGCGTCACGCCCAAGGGCTCCTTGCAACTCTGCGTCGTTCTGATCCTACCCGTAACTCGACCCGCGCCGAGAATGCATCCGTCGCGACGATATCTTGCGGATGTCGCGCGGCCGCTCACCATCGGCTGGTCGATTCACGCAACGAGCGAGCGACGTGGCAGCGCTAGGATACAACGGTCACCTGCGATGACAAGCCAAGACTGGACATCTCGCCGGACGCGCGAAAGAACGGCGAACGGCACGTTGTATCTGGGGGATCACCCGGAAGAATTCTCGAAGCTACCCGCGCATCGGTGAGCAACCTTTGCTAAGATCGACGGAGTGGATGATGGGTTGTGTTGTATTCTTTTGGTGAGTAAGAGAAATGAACAAGGGTGGTTCAGACGATCGATTTCACAGGGCAAGGGAGAAGGAATCCTTGTTTCGCAAACAGCTTCCTACCGACGATGAGCCCGAGTTGCCGACTCCGGTGGACCCGATTCGGTCGAATGAAAAGCCAGGCCGAAACGAGCCCTGCCCATGCGGCAGCGGGAAGAAGTACAAACAGTGCTGCGGCCGAGAATAGGCGTTCGGCGCAAGAGGAGAATCACGATGCGACTCAATGTGAAGGCCATGGCGATTGCATGCGCGTTCGCGTGGGGCCTTCTGGGCATGTTTCTTGTCGGGGTTGCGAATATGATCTGGCACGGCTATGGGCAGGTATTTCTCAATTTGGCCGCGTCGTTCTATCCCGGCTACCGAGCGGAACCCACCTGTGTACAAGTTGCGCTCGGTACGGCGTACGGCCTGGTTGACGGCGCCCTGTTAGGGACGGTGATCGCGTGGGTCTACAACCGTTTTGCCGCGGCTGATTGCTCCACACCCAATCCAATCCCGTAGGGGGCGAAGTTCGCGCACACCACAGGCCGCCCCGGGATTCGGTAGCGGCCTGAAGTGCGTACAGTGGAGGAAAACTCCCGCGTGAATGTTACCGCACTGTGATCTTCGCAGCGCGAACCTTTCCAATGGCGAACTGCCGGCCGGCGGTGTCGACCAGCATGGTTTCTTCAGGGCGGATATCGACGGCGAACGTTCCGTGTGCTCCGCTCGGGATGCGATACGTGAACGAACCGAGGTACGTGTCGCCCCGCGTCGTAGCGCTGTCCGCCATCAAAGCGCCAACAATGCGAACGCCGTCGGGATCGCTGGCTTGGACGCTCTCCATCTGCGCGAAGACGTAGTCATCGCGACTATCGTCGATGGCGAGCGTTTCCGATTCCAGCGAACCTCGCGAGCCGCCAGCCGCCTCCAATGCGATTTGATAGCCTCGCAGTTCTGTCACTGCACTGGCGAAGACATCCACGGTGACAGTGTCGCCCGCGCGGACCGATCGCTGCGAGACGACGAGTTTGATGGTGGCTACGGGAGTGTCGACGAGGCGATCGACCGCCAGCCCGGGTCTGTCACTCAGCGGCTGCGTGGGCGAGGGCGAGCAGCATGGGTCGATGCCGCTGAATGAGTCCAGAATGGCGAACAGGTCGAAGAGGTTCAGCGAGCCATTCCCGCCACACGGCTCGATGTCCATCCGCTCGAACGTGCAGTTGCCATTTGTGTCGCCGCCGAAGACCCCGCCGAAACCGTCCAGTACACAGAACAGGTCGAAAAGGTTGACGGTATTGTTGAAATCCACGTCTCCGTAGGTGTTGGGAAGATTCGCGCACGCCCCGCCGCTGCACTGGTCGAACGTACAAACGCTCGAGTCGTCGCAGTCGATGTTGTCGACGCAGGACATCGCACCGGACGCCGGTTGAATGAATCCGCCGCGGAGCAGGAACGTGCCGCCGGTCAGGTCACCGGCGTCGTGCTGACCGGCTGTCCCAAACATCGCGAACGTTCCGCCGGTGCTGGTCCCCCCGCCGCCGGTGAACTGACTACGGCGAATCTCAAACGTCCCGCCGGATTGAGCGAAGGCGGGAGCGGCGAACACAACCATCATCAACGGCGCCATTGCCAACGACGGCATTGCAAAGCGTCGCGCCGACGTTGCGAAGCTACGACGCCATCGCCCAACCGAGCCCGGAGCGCAAGCGAAGGGTCGTCGACCGATCGCGCCAACGATGGAATCCCCGTGATCCGAGCCCCGAGCGCAAGCGACGGGTCCCGCCTTTCGCCAAGAAGAACGTTTCATTCCCCCGGCGAAATGATCCAAACCCACAATGCCCGCGACAGCTTGCCCCATGTCCAAGTCATCATTGCCGCCACGGACCCCGCGCTGGCGCTTGGGGCTCGGAGTTACCGCTGGCGAAGCGCGCCCTGCTGGTCCGTCCCCCACCCTTGGTGGGGATGGAGCAGCCGCCGGTGTCGTGTTGAACGCGGTGTGTCGGTTCATTTTATTGTTCCTCCACGGCGGCGGGGGTGTTGGTGGCCAGCTCTGCCCGTTCAGCTTCTTCCGCCTCTCTGCGCAATTCTTGCTCGTGCTCCTGCTCGTAGTTCACACCCAGTTCCCGGGCTACGCCGTAAGCTTCTGGGTGCAGATAGAGGCCTCGCTCCTTCTGCGGCTTGTCCTCCTCGACGACGATGCGGTTGGCGTTGGCGAACGCGTCCTGGCGAATGCCGGTCACTTGCCACGAGACCTTCATGCCGGCCTTGCCGCCGGCGATCCGGAACGCGTTGCCGCGAATCTCCTGGGCCACGTAAAGATTGGGCCCGGGTGCGCCGATGGGTGTGAGTTGGTAGCGGAAGTCGCGGTTGAGGCTGTCGAACCAGTCGGTCATCTCGACGGTCGCCTCGCCGTTCCCATCGAGCACGACGTTGCCGTTGTAGACG
>CAYQFV010000208.1:0-6461 GCA_964416845.1 uncultured Phycisphaeraceae bacterium
CTCGGGTGCGATGGCGGGATCGTGCCTGGGGTTTTTGTGGCACAATTCACACCCGGCGAAGGTGTTCATGGGGGACACCGGGTCGTTGCCGCTCGGCGGTCTGATCGGGTACATCGCGATCGTCACGCGTCAGGAGTTGATGCTGTTTTTGGTGGGTGGGGTTTTCGTGATGGAAGCTTTGTCGGTGATTTTGCAGGTGGGATACTATAAACTATCAGGCGGCAAGCGGATCTTCCTTATCGCGCCGATCCACCACCACTTTCAGGTGCGGGGTTGGAGTGAGCCTCAGACGGTGATCCGGTTTTGGTTGATCGGCGCGATGTTCGCGGTCTTCGCGCTGGCAACCGTCAAGCTGCGCTAGGCGCTGCGCAGCGTGCGACGCGGATGGTCTTTGTCATGGATGACACTCGTGGGCGGTTTGAATCAAACATCTGATTCTACGACGACCGGGCTGATTGCGGTTGCGGCAGCTCTGATGACTGTTGGCGCTGTGATGGCGTGGTCGACGGGGGCTGCGCTCGATCGTTCGTTAATCGAGGCGAGCAGCCTGGCGGGTCCGGCGGGTCGGCAGGCGATGTTTGCGGTGGGAGCGTTTGCGACCATGGTGATTCTGTCCCATGTCGACATTGGGGTGCTGCGGTGGAAACCGGGCCGGCTGGTTCAGTGGCCGGTGGTGATGTTGATGATTGCTGTTGGGCTGCTGCTTGCTGTATGGCTGCCGACTGTGGGGCACGCAAGCCACGGGCGGAATCGTTGGATCAATCTCGGTCCGATCGGTTTTCAGCCGTCAGAACTCGCCAAGCCGGCAATGGTCGTGTTCGTCGCCGGCGCGCTGACCATGCGGAAAGCCGTCGGCCGATCGCGCGTGGTTCGGCCGCATGTGGCGGTTGTTGGTATCGGCGTACTGTGTGCTCTGGTGGGCGTTGAGGATTTCGGGACTGCTGCTTTGCTGGGCATGGTGGGTGGATTGATGTTGCTGGCTGGCGGATGTCGACTTCGGGATATTTCGATCTGGGCGATTCCCGGGGCGGCCGCGTTTGCAGCGCTGTTGTTTTCACATCCCTACCGGGTCAAGCGGCTGTTTTCGTTCTTGCACGTGTGGGACGATCCGCAGGGGGCTGGGTACCATGCGATTCAATCGCTGGTGGCCATCGCATCCGGCGGATGGACGGGGGTTGGGCTGGGGGCGGGGCTTGCTCAGCATGGGTACCTGCCCGAAGCGCGGACGGATTTTGTCTTTTCGGTGCTGTGCGAGGAGAGCGGATTTCTTGGGGGCGTGACCGTTATTCTCTTGTTCGTTGCGTTGATCTATTTTGGCCTGCGTGTGATGACGCTTGCGTCGCAGCGCGGTGACGACTTTGCGAGACTGTTTGCGTTCGGCGTTACAGCGACCATCGGCCTGCAAGCGCTCATCAATCTGTCGGTGGTGACGGTGATGGCTCCTACGAAGGGCATTGCGCTGCCGTTCGTTTCCGCGGGGGGTTCGGGCGTGCTGTGTTTGGGGGCGTCGGTCGGCCTTCTTGCGGGGATGTCGCGGCGGTATTCGATGTCGGCGGCTATTTGCACCGTGCCCGTCGATTCGTCCTACGACGCGGCGAGTGGTGCGTTCGTCGCGGTGGAGCACGGTTGATGGTTTCCGGGGACGCACATCCGCAGATTGTTTTCGCCGGGGGCGGTACGGGGGGGCATTTGTATCCCCTGGTGAGCGTTGCGGGCGAAATAGGCCGGCGGACTGCGGCTGCGCGACTGGTGTTCTTGACGACCGATCGCGCGATTGATGGTCGGGTGATCGAATGCGAGATGTCCCATGAATCCACGGTGTTCGACATCGCCGCGCAGTGCGTGCGCCCGCTACCGCGTCGTCTGTGGTCGTTGCCGGGTTTTCTTGTCGCGTGGCGGAGATCGGTGAACGCCTGTCTGCGGCGATTTCGGAATGATGGCCCGCGAATTGTGATTGGTAGTGGTGGTTACGGGTGCGGTCCGCCGGTGGTGGCTGCCCGAAAGATGGGGATTCCAACGGTACTGTTGAACCCGGATGCGCTGCCCGGGAGAGCGAATCGGTTTCTCGCTCGCCGGGCGGATTGTGTGTTTGTCCAGTGGCCGATTGCTCGTGACGGTTTCGCGAAGGGGACGCAGGTTGTGGTGGCTGGTTGTCCGGTGCGGGCTTCGATCGGTCAAACATCGCGGCAGCGGGGCGCGGCGGTCTTCGACCTGGATCCGACCTTGAAGACGCTGTTGATCACCGGTGCGTCGCAGGGGGCGAGGTCCATCAATCATGCAATCGTTGCGAGTGTGGAATCGCTGGCGGCTGTCGGAGGCTGGCAGTTCTTGCATGTGACTGGCGACGCAGACGAGGACAGCGTTCGTGAGGCGTATCGCCGCGTTGACGTTCGTTCCTGCGTGATGCGGTATACGGACGAGATGCCCGCGGCGCTTGCGGCGGCTGATCTGGTGGTGTCGCGTGCGGGGGCGTCGACGCTTGCGGAACTGACGGCGGTCGGCGTTGCGGCGGTGCTCATGCCGTATCCGTATCATCGTGACCGGCATCAATATGCCAATGCGTCCGTCCTTGTCGAGGCGGGGGCGGCGGTGCTGGTGGAAGACGAACTGACTGTCGAGCGAAACGGCAAGCGGCTGGCGGATGTTCTTGTTGCGATCATGCGTGACGGTGAGCGACTTGATGACATGCGCAAGAATGCGGTGGCGATTGGTAGCAGGGACGCGGCGGCGATCATTGCGGGTCGCGTTCTGTCCGTTGCGGGACTTGATGATTGCGATCGTCGAGGCAGCGGTCGAACGGAGGCGGCGCACTTGCGAAAGTGGAGCGATCGAACGGCGCGCGACGATGATGAACATGGACGCGCGCTCGAGGCTGATGCGATGATCATCGGCGGCGGTAGCGACCATGGGCCGATTCGTGCGGTCGGATCGGTGGAAGGGACATGAGGGCGGTGCGGACGCTCGGGCGGAAGCCCGCGTCACGCAAACCGAACGGAATCCAAGGCGAGCCGGCGAGAGAGAGGGCGATGTTGACGACAGAAAGCGCAGCAAAGAACCCGACGCTGCTCGAACAGTTTGGTGTGACGATTGCGCCAAGCCATCGACGTCGGCGTGAGATCGACTTCAAGGGCAAGCGCGTGCACCTGATCGGCGTCGGCGGGTGCGGGATGCGTGGTGCGGCAGGTCTTTTGAATCGATGCGGGGCGATTGTCTCCGGGTCGGATCGGGCGTCGTTTGCCGGACTGGGCGCGCTCAATGAATCGGGTGTGGTTGTTCATGTCGGTCAACGGGCGACCAATGTTCCGCCGACTGCCGATCTGGTGGTGTGCAGCGCAGCGATTCCGGAGACAAATGTAGAGTTGCAGACCGCCCGTGCGCATGGCCTGCGGGTCGTCAAATATGCCGAGCTTCTTGGCGAGTTGATGATGCTTCGGTCGGGCGTGGCGGTGGCGGGCACGCACGGAAAGAGCACGACGACAGCCTTGTGCGCGCATCTGTTTCGGGTCGCCGGGCTGGATCCGTCGTTCGTGATCGGGGCGAGTTCGCCGCAACTTGGCGGCAGTTCCGGTGTGGGGATGGGCGGGCACTTCATTGTGGAAGCGTGCGAATTCGATCGGTCGTTTCTACACTTGAGGCCGGCGGCGGCGGCGATTCTTAACGTGGAGGCTGACCATCTGGATTGCTATGCAGGGCTGGACGAGATTGTGGCTGCGTTTGGCCATTTTGCGTCGCGTGTCGACAACGACGGACTGATCGTGGTGGCTGGCGAAGACGTTCATGCAATGACGTCGGTCGCCGGGGCAAGCGCTCGCGTGGAGACGTTCGGATTTGAGGAAGGCGCGACCTGGCGGGCGATCGGGCTGCGCGTCGAGAATGGCCGCTACGCGTTTGAAGTGACCTACGAAGGTCTGCGGGTCCTTGAGACGTCGCTGGTGCTGGCCGGGCGACACAATGTATCCAACGCGCTGGCTGCTACCGCGCTTGCTTGGAACGCGGGCGCGACGCCCGAAGCGATCGCGGAGGGCATTCGCACGTTTGGCGGCGTGGATCGTCGAATGAGTCTGCGGGGGCGTTTTGGCGGCGTGACCGTGGTTGACGACTATGCCCACCATCCGACGGAGGTGCGCGTTACGTTGTCAGCCCTTCGCGACCACTACCATCCGGGGAAACTGTGGGTGGTATTTCAGCCGCATCAGCATTCGCGGACGCGCATTCTGATGGACGACTTCGCCCGGAGCTTTGTCGATGCCGACGAAGTGATCATCCCTGACATTTACGGTTCGCGTGATACGGAGTTGGAGATCAAGCGCACCGGGGCCCACATGCTGGTTGAACGCATTCAAGCGAATCACAAGAACGTGACGTACATTCCCAACACGATGCACGTGGCTGCCCATCTTGACCATTACGTGGCCGACGGCGATCTGGTCGTCACCATGGGGGCGGGCGATATCTGGAAGGTGGCTGATGAACTGGCTGACCGGTTACGCCGCACGCGTTGACACCGACGTTCCACTGGCCCCGCTGACGTCGTTCCACCTGGGTGGTACGGCTCGTTGGATGGCGTGGCCGGCGGACGAAGACTCGCTGTCGGACTTGCTGCGTCGCGCCGGGGAGCACGACGTGTCGTTCAAGGTGCTTGGCGGTGGGGCGAACGTCCTGGTGGGCGACGATGGTTTTGACGGGCTGGTGGTGCGTCTTGACGAGCCCCATTTTCGCGCGACTGATTTCGGAGACGACTGCGTGCGGGTGGGGGCGGGCGTTGAGATGATGCCGTTCTTGTATGCGTGTGCTCGCAAGGGTCTGGCGGGTCTCGAACGGCTTGCGGGTATCCCGGGAACGGTGGGCGGGGCTGTCCGGATGAACGCGGGCGGGCGTTATGGTGAAATCGCCGACGTGATCGACAGCGTGGATCTGGTCGGTGACGATGGTGATCTTGAAACCGTGCGTCGTGACGAGCTCGGTTTTGGCTACCGGTCGTCGGGCGTGGGTCGACGCACGGTGGTGTCCGCAACGCTTCGAACCGCGCGACGTGAGCCGGACGAGGTGCTCGGACGGTTTCGATCGATCTGGGAAGAAAAAAAGCGAGAGCAACCCATGGGGGCGCGATGTGCCGGGTGCGTCTTCAAGAACCCGCCCGGACCGATGTCGGCGGGGGAACTGATCGATCGGGCGGGATTGAAGGGCTGCGGCAGTGGCGGCGCGTCGGTGTCGACGCGGCATGCCAACTTCGTGGTGACGAGCGACGTTGCCACCAGCAGCGACGTTCTTCGGCTGATCGACATGGTTCGCGAGCGGGTGTCGCGGGTTGCGTCGATCGACCTGGAGCCAGAGATTGACATCTGGTAGGTCTTTGGTGGGCCCGTTGGGAATCGAGAACATACGATGAGTACATCATCCGCTTTTTCATCCCCGGCAACGGGCGCAGCTGCCGCGCGGGCGACGTTGAACATTACGGTGCTGGCGGGCGGTCCTGGAACCGAACGGGAGGTGAGTCTCGAGAGCGGGCGGATGGTGTCCGAAGCGCTGTCACGGCTGAAACACCGGGTCTCGCTGCGTGACATTGGTCCGGACGATCTTTCCGCGCTGGACATTCCCGCGGACGTGGTTTTTGTCGCGTTGCACGGTGAGTTCGGCGAGGACGGACAGGTGCAGCGCGTTCTTGAATCGCGATCGTTGGCGTACACCGGGTCCGGTCCGGATGCGTCTGCCCTGGCGATGAACAAGGTCCGCGCTAAGCAGCGATTCATCGCGGAGGGGATTCCGACGCCACAGTTTTCGCTGGTGACTGCGGATCATGTCTCCGAAACGCTGCAAGCGACGGCTGGCCCGGTGGTCGTGAAACCCGTTGATTCAGGCAGTAGCGTCGATACGTTTATCCCGCGCGATCGCGACGCGCTGGCCGGTGCGCTGGAACTTGTGGTGACGCGGTATGGGGAAGCGTTGGTGGAGCATTTTGTTGACGGGCCGGAGTTCACGGTTGGGGTTTTAGACGGGCGAGCGCTCCCGCTGTGCGAGATTCGGACCAAGCGGGCGTTTTACGACTACCAGGCGAAGTATGTTGATGATGATACGCAGTACCTTTTCGACACGACGTTGCCGGCGGATCTGGTTGCGGAGATTGCATCGCTGAGCGAGCGGGCTCATCGGGCGTTGGGTTGTCGCGATTTTTCGAGAGTGGATTGGATGGTCGATCGCGAAACGCGTAGGCCGTTTGCTATTGAGGTCAACACGATCCCCGGGTTTACGAGTCACTCGCTTTTGCCCAAGGCTGCCGGGCGGACGGGGGTGTCGTATGACGCGCTTTGTCAGACTATGGTGGAGATGGCCTGTCGTCGTGCGGGTTAGACGAATCGACCATCGTGCGTGCCCAATGATTGCGTGGAAACGATCGACGTGAGTTTGTTGAAGAAGAAAAAAACGACGCAAAAACGCAAGAAGCGACGCAAACGTGCCGCGAT
>CAYQFV010000209.1:0-4416 GCA_964416845.1 uncultured Phycisphaeraceae bacterium
GCTACGTTCAAATTCCGGGCGTCCGCGGATGCGAGCGGGACGTTCACCGTGTCGGTCCGGCCCGATCCGGATACATTGGCCGTCGATTCGACGAGTACGAAAATGACGGTCGTCATCGTGTCGGATACGCAGATCACGATTCCGTAGAGCGTGCGTGAAATCCTGGCAGCGCGAGCGTCTGCGTTGTCCCGTCTCGCTTGATGCGACTGCCCGTTTCCTTCGTGCTACCGTTTTGGGGCACCGTGGAGGCGGTTGGTTCGCGTTATGGGGCTTGGCAATTGCGGATGCGAGACCCGGTCGCCAGTTTCACCGGGCCACTACCGCAACGCTGGCGCAAGAAAGGGGCCGACCTCTGGCCGAAGGCGTTGTGGTGGTGCGAACATTGCGTTCGACGGGCGAGCGCGGTGTCTTGTGCGCGTCTCGATTTGGAGCGCGAACGGCGACCAGTTCTGGTCCTGACCGTTTCGAGGAGCCCAAATTCGGAATTCCGGCGTCCGCCGGACGCGATACACCCGCTCTGATCCACAACACGCCTTCGAAGACCGAGGGCGGCCCAACTGAATAACCATCGCGCCTCATCGTCGACGCAGCCGGTGCCGGCGCGAAAAACACCCACCGCGACGTTGAGCGACACACACCACGCGCACTCGCTGCGCTCCACGCAACACACCCGCAACGAATCAAGCGGCGATAAATCTTCTTAAACAACTGACACTACCGGACGGACGCCGTGTGCGCCCTTACCACCCGACAGTATACAGCGCATTCCAAAAAAAGCAAACGAAATGATCGGCGTTTTGCTCGCTGCAGCAGCCTCCGCGCTCGTCAAACCCGACGCTCGCCATCAGCGAAACGCCGTCCGGCTGGTCACCTCTTCAAGGTACCGGTGGAGGCTGTCATACGGGGCCGGTCGCTGCGAAATCTCGACCGATTTCTTCAACGCCGTCAGTGCGTCGGTCGTATGGTTCATCTCCTCAAACGCACGCGCCTTCTGCTCCCATCCTTCCGATTCCATTCGACGATTCCCATGCCGCCGTGCAAGCTCGATCCGCTTCTCAATCGTCGCCAACGCGTCCGACGGACGGTTCTCCAGCAGATACATGTCAGCCATGTATTCATACACCAACGTCAAACCGTTCCAAAAGCTCGTACGTTCCAGCGTTCCGAGCGCCGATTGAAACCAGACCTCAGCCTCACCGTACTCGTTCAACAAACACGCACACCGGCCCAAGTTCATCTGCGACACGCCCACCATCACGCGGTCGCCAACCTCCTCAGCGAGACGAATCGCCCGCTCGTGGTACTCCCGCGCTTCGGGAAAACGCTTCTGCTTCAGCAACACCGTCCCCATTCCGTTGTAAGGCCAAACCATCGAGACCAGGTCGTTTAGCTTCTTACAGATCCCGATCGCACGACCAAAATGATCCTCCGCCTCGTTCCATCGCCCCAGCCGCATCTGGACCATCCCCAGATTGCCGTGTAGCTTGGCTGTATCGGGCGTCTGATCGAACGATTCACTCATCGACGCCGCCCTACCCAAGAACTCATACGCCACCGAATACTCGCCCTTGTAATAATACATCGCGCCAAGATTGCTGAGCGCCACCGCCAGTTCCTTTGCGTCGTTGCGATCGCGCGCCCACCGCTCCTGCCGTTCGTGGCAGGCCACCGCCCGTTCATAGTCACCCAGTCGCGCATAGCTCGCGCCGATCAAACCCAGTGGCTCGCTGTATTCCTCGTCCAGTTCTCGCGCCTCGTTCGCATACTCGATCGCCCGGCGATAGTCGCCGTCGGCGAACGCCCGAAGGGCGTGAATGTACTTCTCGTGGGCGTCAAGATTCGCCGTCCCGCCGCCGCTCTCATGACGACGCCCCGCCGCTGACAGCAATGGGCCAAACGATGCCACGATCTTGTCCGTCAGCAAGTCCTCCAACGAGAACAACTTCGCTACAGGCCCCGAAACAGAACCAAGAAACTGCGTCTCCAGACTGTCACCGCACAACGCATGCGCGATGATCCGAACGTCATCGCCCTGCCGGTAAAAGCTGCCCATCACGATGTGATTGACGCCCACCAGCCGTCCCGCCTCGATCAACTGCGTCCGCTGCGGATCAAACCCGTCGCCGGGCGAACCAGCCTCGCTCTGGTGAATCAACCGGGAGAACACATGGCGGTCGGCAACATGCACGCCCTCGAACCCCATGAGCTGGCTCGAAAGATACTCCGCAATCGCGTCGCCAACCCAATCGTCCGCCTCTCTGCGAGACAGGTTCTGAAACGGAGTCACCACCACGCCGCACTTCGGCGACACCTCCTCGCACGCGACCTTCCGTAGCGTCTCATCGTGTTCACGCAGCGACTCGCTCACGGCCTCCGCCGTCTGAAATCGATGCTCGCGGCGCTTCGCCAAACATCCCTCCACCACCTTTCGAAGCCAACCCGGAACATCCTCCGCGTCCGTCGCCGGCCAAACCACCGCCGCCCTGCGATGCTTCTCCGCGAGGTCCTCGATGTCGCACCCGTCAAACGGAGGATGACCCGTCAGAAGATGGTACAGCGTCGCTCCCAACGCATAGATGTCCGCCCTCCCGTCGATCTGCTCGGTCGCCTCAAACTGCTCCGCCGGCATGTACAGCGGCGTTCCCAACACCTGGCCGAAACACGTTACGCCCAACGCCCCCGACGACGCCGGCAGTTTCACCAACCCCAAGTCCATGATCTTCGCAACGCCCGCCTCCGACAGCATGATGTTGCTCGGCTTGATGTCGCGATGCACCAGTGAATTGCGATGAATCGCCGACAAGCCGTCCGCCACCTGCTGACCGATGTCCACGACCTGCTGCCACGCAAGTCGGCCGACGTTCTGAAGAATGCGACGCAAGTTGTCACCGTCGATGTACTCCATCACGAAGTACCACGCGTGATCCACGCAGTCGCAATCCAGCACCCGCGCGACGTTCGGATGATTCACACGCGTCCCAGCCTGCGCTTCAATCCGCAAGCGCTGGTTCGCAATTTCCATCCACTGCTCGTCATCGCTCGCGACCAACTTGATCACGCAACGCTGGTCCAAGTGCTTGTGATGTGCCAGCAGAATCCGACCCTGCGCCCCCGACGCCAACGCGCGAATCACACGATACCGATCCGAACGAATAGGCCCCCACTTGTCGGTCCACGTTTCATCATCGGGACCTGCGTCGTCGGCGCGCTCACATTTCGACGTGTCCAACGAACGCGGAAAGACGAACCGGCACGCGGCGCACTGCATCCACGTCGTCGCCGACGCGTTCGCTTCGGGCGCACCACAATGGGGACAGGCACGAGTATCTTGGCGAAGATAAGCGATCAAGCGGCTTGCCTGCAAACACGGCGGATGTCGATTCTGCGTGAACCGACACACCCGCCGCTGGCCAAATTGGATCGTGTCCGGTCAAATCCGGACACGATGGACGCCGCTCGCGTTTTTGACAGATAGGCAACAACACCCGAGACAATCAACCGCCTCAAGGCCGTAAAAGTCTACCACCCCAGGTCCGACTTGCAACGATTCTTCGACCATTCTGTGGACTTTTCTCTCGCCACCGTTCTTCCCAGATTAACGCATTGGCGTCATTGTTTCCCCCAAGTCACACACGGCCTCGCCACCTTCCCCTGTGACGCCCGCGCACGATCTCATATGATGGCTGCCGGGCGACCGTGTCACCCGTTGATCAAACACCCTATGGACAAGTCACCATGAACCGTTCCCTTTACGTGCTCGACGGACACTACCAGATCTACCGGGCATACTACGCCCCCTTCGCTCCCCTCACCTCTCCCACAGGCGAACCCACCAAGGCGATCCACGCCTTCTGCGGCATGCTCTTCAATCTCATTCGAGAGCGCAAACCCGACTACCTCGCGATGGCCATGGACATCAGCGACGAAACCGTCTTTCGCCGAGACATCGACCCGCAATACAAAGCCAACCGCCAGCCGCCGCCCGAAGACTTCACGCCCCAAAAAGAACGCATCGTCGCCATTGTCCAAGCCATGAGCATCCCCATCATCAAGGTACCCACCTTCGAAGCCGACGACGTGATGGCCACCATCGCCGATCAGTTGGCCGACCACGACATCGATATCTACCTCGTCAGCGTCGACAAAGATCTCGAACAACTCATCACACCGAAGGTGCGCCTCTACGACGCCGCCAAGAATCTCGTTGTCGATACTGCCGCCCTCGCCGAGAAAAAGGGCTACACCCCCCAACAAGCCGTCGAAATCCAAACCCTCTGCGGCGACTCAGTCGACAATGTGCCTGGCGTTACCGGAGTCGGCATCAAGACCGCCACCAAACTCATCCATCAATACGGGTCAGCCGACAACGTCCTCGACAACGCCCAACACCTCACGCCGAAACTCCGAGAACGCATC
>CAYQFV010000209.1:4516-6244 GCA_964416845.1 uncultured Phycisphaeraceae bacterium
CTCAACGCGCTCGCAGACAAACTCGTCGGAATCTCCATCTCGTGGCAGGCGAATACGGGATTCTACCTCCCCATCCGCGCAGCCATGGGAAACACCCTGCCGCTCGAACAAGCCGTCGAAAAGCTCAACCCCATCTTCGAAAACGCTGCCATCGAAAAGTGCGCTCACAATCTCAAATTCGACCTGCTCGTCCTTCACAACGTCGGCATCAACACCCGAGGCGCGCGGTTCGACACCATGCTCGCCAGCTTCGTCGATCAGCCACTCCGAACGTCCCACGGTCTCAAGCAACTGTCACGCGAAGTGCTCGGCATCGAGATGACCCCCATCACCGACCTCATCGGCAAGGGCAAAAACCAAACCACCATCGACCAGGTCGACGCTGCAAGAGTCTGCGAATACGCGGCTGCAGACGCTGACTGCACGTGGCAACTACTCGAGCACTTCCAACCGCGCATCGCCGCCGGCCCGTCTCGCTCGCTCTTTGAAGACGTCGAAATGCCACTCGTCGAAGTACTCACCGAAATGGAACGACACGGTGTCGCCATTGACACCCAACTGCTCGCCGAAACGAGCGACGACTTTGCGACGCGTCTTCAAGTTCTCACACAACGCATCCACACCGCCGCAGGCTACTCCTTCAACATCGACTCCACCAAGCAACTCGCGAACCTACTCTTCGACGAACGAAACCTCACCGTCGTCCGCAAGACCAAAACAGGGCGAAGCACCGACGCGGACACACTCGCCACACTCGCAGCCACCACCAACGACCCTATCCCGCCGCTCGTTCTCGAATACCGCGAACTCGCCAAACTCAAGAGCACCTACGTCGACACGCTCCCCGAAATGATCAACCCCGCCACCAACCGAATCCACACTTCCTTCCACCAAACCGGCGCAGTCACAGGCCGACTGTCCTCAAGCAATCCCAACCTCCAAAACATCCCCATCCGCACCGAAGAAGGTCGACGAATCCGACGGGCTTTCGTTGCAGGCGATCCGGATCAGTTACTTCTCGTCGCCGACTACTCCCAAATCGAACTACGCATCCTCGCACACTTCAGTCAGGACCGGGCACTTACCACTGCTTTTCAACAAGACCAGGACATCCACACTTACGTCGCCGCACAGATCAACGGCGTCGACATCGACCAGGTCACCAAAGAACAACGCTCCGCTGCCAAAGCGGTCAACTTCGGCATCATCTACGGCCAAACACCCTTCGGCCTCGCGCGCTCGCTCAATATTCCGCCCGCCCAGGCGAAAGCCTTCATCGATACCTATTTCATGCGATACCCCGGCATCCGAATGTTCATCGATCAATGCGTCCAAAATGCCAAACAGTGCGGCTACGTCGAAACTCTCTTGGGCCGACGTCGACCCGTCGAAGAACTCCGATCCCGAAACCGCCAGCAAGTCGCCTTCGGAGAACGCATCGCAGTCAATACAGTCATCCAAGGCACTGCGGCAGACCTGATCAAAAAAGCAATGATTGACATCCATCAGGCCCTCAAAGACGACAAATACCAAGCCCGCATGCTCATCCAAGTCCACGACGAACTCGTATTCGAAGTCGCAAAGCCCCACGTGGACAAGCTCGTCGACCTGGTCCGCGAAAACATGTGCAATGCAATCCCCCTCAGCATCCCCATAGCCGTAGACATCAACCACGGCCCGAACTGGCTCGACGCCAAATAGTTCAACCCCAACAACCCTGCCCACCGA
>CAYQFV010000210.1:0-6166 GCA_964416845.1 uncultured Phycisphaeraceae bacterium
CGAATAGCGACGGATCGGAGACAGGCGCCGACCCACGTGCTGGATGCACAGCGGATCCTCTCGCAACACATGCTCCCTCTCCGCAGAACTCGGGACCGGACGGGACACAAAGTCTACCTCCGAGATTCCCGAGTTCACACGTTTTACGATTCCCCGTACCTCCGTATTCTGCGCAGTCGTGGATCGGACAAAGAGCTTGATCGCCGCGCTGCGTGCTGGTACACTCCACAAACTCAATCGCCTTCATAGTTCCTGATGCGTTCGGCCACGAGAAGGGCTCGCCCATGGTGAAACGCACTTACTCTGTTGTGATCCTTCGCTTGCTACTGGTAGCCGCGGCGTTATCGCTTTCGAGTGCTACCGCGCGTGGCCACGTGACGCTGGACAATCCCGTTGGCGGAGAAGTTCTCGAGGTAGGCTCGGTCTTCACAATCGAATGGCGCATTCTCGTTGCTCACACCCTGCAAGACTGGGATCTTTGGTACTCGACAACCGGGCCAGCGGGACCTTGGATCCCCATTGCCATGAACCTCCCACCGGGCGACCCCTCCGCCGGGAGCGTCCACACATACGATTGGAGAGTTCCGTTCGCACCCTCCGACCAAATCCGCATCCGTGTCCGGATGAACAACGTCGGAAGAGATTACGAGTACATTACCGACAGCGACCTGACCATCCAGTTCGTGCCCGGCCCCGTTCCGGCCGCTTCCGAATGGGGCGTCGTCGTCATGGCCCTGCTGATCGCCACGGCGGTCACGATGATGTTCTGTCGCAAACGATCGGCCTGGGAATAGCGCCTTGATGGACATCGTAGTGCGCCTTTCAAATTCGTCGGACTGTCCTCTGCGCACACGCTGACGACCTTCGACCGCCGCGTGAGGATGTCGTGTGCAAACGCCGCTCGTCAGCGTGCCGGTTGATGATCTGACCGAAGGAACGGTTCCTCCAATTGAACGTTACTCCAAGACAAGTCGTCCTCAGCCTCGGGACCGTCACAGCCATCGTCGTGACTGTTGCCATACTGCTGCTGCGCGAGCCGATGAACGCGTTGACGACGGATTCTCTCAATGATGCGCGTCAGCGATGGCTGTCGAGCCGAATCAACGACTACGACATGGCTGTTCGGTTCGACGGGACGCAGTACGATGTCCACGTCCGCGGCGGTGGGGTCCAGTCGCTACAACTGGACGGCGAAGACACCACATCCAATCGGCCGCAAGACTACTCCGTCGACGGCATCTTCAACATTCTCGAACTCGAACTCGAAAACCTCACCTCACCAAACAATCCGTTCGGAGGCGACAGGCGTACCACGTTCCTCCACGTACGGTTCAATCGCGATTTCGGATACGTCGAGCGGTACCTCCGAGCAATCGGCGGGGCGGGGCGCAGCCATACCATCGATGTCGTCAGCCTGAACCTACTCGCGCCCTAACCCCTGGAACCCTCTGAACGTCCGGGCCGGGTCAGCCAATAGTGTCACATGGTGGCACTTTACTCTGCATTGCTTCACATTTTCCGGATGACTCCGATAACGACGCCTTGAAGGTCGGCCTTTGTTACGTAGATGGGCTTGAATTTGACATTGGCCGGCTGAAGGCGAATGCGGTTTTTCTCCCGGTAGAATCTCTTGAGTGTCGCATCACCTCCTTCGAGAACAGCAACGACGGTGTCGCCGTCCCGGACTTCGGGCCGCTTTTCGACAATCACCCAATCGCCGTCGCGAATCTGGTCGTCGATCATGCTCTCGCCTTGAACTTCGAGAACGAAGCGTTCGTGCGGCGAGGAAAAGACGGTTTCCAGGTCGAGTGTTTCGTTGTCTTCGACGGCTTCTATTGGAACGCCGGCGGCGATGCGCCCGGCGAACGGAATCAACGTCGGGCGTTCGTCAGGAAACTGGGCAAGGTCCGTGAGCTCCAAAGAGCGTGCCTTGTGTCGCGCCCGGAACAGCATCCCCTTTTCGACGAGGGCTTCGACGTGCTCGAACACGGTGACTTTTGATATCTGAAACTCGTCCGCCAACTCCTGCATCGTCGGGGAATAGCCACGGCTGCGACGGTAGTCGCGGATGAACGTCAGTATCTCCATCTTTCGTCGCGTTAGACGCTGATCGGCAAGCTGTTTTTTTCGTGCGGTCATGGAGGGACTCCTGAATACGGAACAGTGCATCGGGTCCGATGGCTAACAGTGGGAGCAACTTGGATGCGGCAGCAGCGCGGAGCAATTGCGCAAGTTCGCGTGCGCGTACCGCCGACTCAGCAAGCGTACGGCTTATCGTAGGCGTTTGGCCGGTGGCGGACTCGGAAGAGCCGGCAGCCGCACTAGCGAAGACGGTAGAGGGAATAGAATTCGGCCCCGAAGGCCACTCGGTCCGGAACGCTCCTCCGGGGCCGAAAGCACATAGTGGCAATGAATGGCTTGTTAACGTCTCGTGGTTCATAAGTACGAACGACTGTCTGGTACTATGCCTGCGTCTCCCGACACCGCGCGTCGCGGAGTTGATGCACTGCTCAAGAGCAGTGGCACACCCGCGAGCGAGGGCTCTAACTCATGTTCATGTTCAAACTCATGCCCATGCGTGACGGTTCAGCCATCAGGCGATCCCTGTCACGGTGGTGGACCTAGGTCTATCAGGTTCGCAACCTGTTAGGGCATTATGTCCTAACAAGAACCGAACGTCAAGTGGTTTCCCGTTTTTTTCTTGGTCGGGGGCCGTAGCTGATCAGACGGCTATGGGTGCATGGGTTGTAACTTGTGATGCTACAGGTGGTTGTGTGGATTAGGACGATTGGGCGTGGGATGCAGGCAACGATGGTCCCGCTTGCTCGAGTTTTTGGAGGAGGTAGGTTTTGGTTAGTGAGGGGCGTAGGACGATGGGTTGGTCCGGTCTTGCGGCGGGGTAGATCAGATTGAGTGGGACGCCGGCTCGATCGAACTTCTGGAGTGTCTCGAAGATCGTCTCGTCGCCGAAGCTGAAATCACCGCGAAAGGTGACGATGTCAAGCTCCTTCAATTTCTGACGCACTTGGGGGGTGTTGATGGCGAGTGCTTTGTTGGCTTTGCAGCCCGTGCAGTAGGACGCGGTGAAGTCGACAAACACGGTCTTCCCTGCTTGGACGGCTTGCTCGACGGCTTCGGGAGACCATTGTTGCCACTTGATGTGGTCAGCGTCGGAGATGGTGGAATCCGGCGAGCGAGCCATGACGAGGTCTCGTTGGTGGGCGACTGCTTCGGGTATCGAGAAGATGCCGCCGTAGATGATCGCGGCTGACGCGCAGACGACCGCAGCGGCGCCGGCGCGATAGTTCCAGCGCTTGGCGGCTGGCATGGAGAAATCAATCTGTCCGAGCATCCAGCAGCCCATGCCGACGGCCACCAGGAACGCGGTTGTCCACTGGAGGCCGGCCGGGCCGGTGAGGGTGACCAACGGGCTCATCAGCCAGACGACCATCGCCAACAGAACGAAGCCCATGATGCGTTCGAATGTGATCATCCATTGTCCGGGCTTGGGTAAGAAGCGCAAGCCGCCCGGAAAGGCGCCCAGAAGAACATAGGGGCTGGCCATCCCCATGCCGGTGGAGAGGAAGGCGAGCACGGCAATCTTAGGCGGTTGCTTGGTCGCCCATCCGAACGCGGCAGCCAGGAGGGGGCCTGTGCATGCGAATCCGAGTACCGGTGCGAGCGCGCCTTTGCCGAACGATGCGATCACGCCCTCCTGGTGAATGGACGCGTCGAGTTTGGCGGCGGTGGTCGGTACTTGAAGCGTGTAGACGCCGAGCATACTCAGCGCGAGCGCCATGACGATGGCGGCAAGCGCGATGACGGCGAACGGGTTCTGTAAAACGTTCTTTCCGCGGGCTGCCAGAAACCCAAGGACGAGAAAGAGCAGGAGCACGCCTGCTCCGAACGCGACCGCGAGGGCGAATGTTTTCTTGCGGGATTCGTGCGATTGCTGGACAAAACCAAGCACCTTGATGGAGAGCAAAGGCAACACGCAGGGCGTGGCATTGAGGGACAAGCCATAGATGAAACAGGCGAGCAGAAGCCCTGGTACGCCAAGTCGTTTGAGAGCGGCCATCGCTTGCTCGGACCAGCTTTGCGGTTCGGACGCCTCTTCCGGTACGCCGGTCGTCAGGTCTTGCGTCGACGCGTTCGCTTGCGATGCGTGGGTGTTCGCATTCGTGATGGCGTTTTCGGTTTGCGTGGGTGGGGCAACGTTGGAGGTGGTGGGGGCCGAGTTGACTGCGGGCGGGGTGGCAGCTTGTCCTGCTTGGGCGTGCGTCTGGTCGCCCGTCGCGGCTGATGCCAGTCCGATCGGCACTGAAAGTGACCACGCGACGCCTTCCCGAGGGAAACAGGTTCCGGTCTTGAGGCTGCAGGCTTGGTAGACGAACAGGCCGCCGATTTGTCGCGAATCGCCGACTAGTTCTTCGTCGGTTTCTCCCGGAACGTGAATGGTGATGGTGTGTTCAAACTCGGTCGTAACGCCGACTCTGGGAATGGTCCGCGAGAGCGGTTCAGGAAATTTGGGCGGGTCGTAGTAGACGCCGTCCGCGGGGTCCATGAAAAGCTCGGTGGCGATCAAGCCTGGGAGGCGAGGCTTGTCCGATTGGATGTGGAAACCTTTTCGGACGGTGACGGTGAGATCGACGGTGAACTGGGCGGACGGGCTCAGCGTCTTCCCGGGAAACGAGGGCGTGACGGTGACGAACTTCCCTTTGCCGCCAGGGACGGCGAGTGATCGTCGAGCACGTTTGAAGAGGGCTGCGTTGGCGGGCGCTGCCGGGTTCGCGTCGGTGGCGGTTGGAAGCGACAGGCTGATTGACTTGCTCTCTTTGAGACATTGCTCCTTGCACACCAGCCAGTTGATGTCCGCCGCGATGCGAATGTTCTCGCCCGGGTTGAGGCTTTTGGGCGGCGTGATGCTCACGATCAGGACCGGTTTGCCTTCGAGAATGTTGGTGACGAGGTTTGCCCGTCCGACGTGTCGTTTGGGCAAAGGAAATCGTAGTTCGCCGGCGGAGAATCCGGGCGGCAGTGTCCAGGTGATCTTCGGAGCCATACCGCTGTCGCCGGGGTTCTTCCAGTAGATGTGCCAACCCTCATCGACGCGGAACCTGAGCGCGAGGTCGAAGGGTTGGCCTGCTGCGACGGCGGATACGGACGAAACGAATTCTACGTCAGCTTTTGCTGCCAGCGCTGTGCGGTGGCTGATTGCGACAGCACAGGCTGCCATCGTGAAGGTGAGGAACAGTCTCCGGTCGCCATTGCGCATTGGTCTTGGAACTCCCAACTTTGGATGCCGGTCTCGGTATATCGACGGCCTTGGTGATCGGTCGATTTGCGGCCACTTGCTTTCTACGTTTCTTAACTACTCGAAGTCGGGCGAAATTCTGTCATGTTTTGTCGGTGACGTCGAGCTACGCGGACGCTTTTGCACAACGGCTGGCTTGAGCAGTTGAGCGTTGGGCTGGAACGATTGGTAGCCCCGGCAGGTGGGCGCTACGGTGGCGCGCAGGTACGAGGCGAATCGTGCCCTCCCCGGCGGCGGATCAATGGCATGATTGAGGGCACAAAGATCGGGTTGTCTAAACTCGTCCGAGCGCTCGGTGGCATGTGCGCGACATTTTGCAGTGTCTCTTCCTGCTGGTCCGAGTGATTGACAGATGTCAATCCCGGAGTATAGTCAGCCCAAGGGTGTTGCGCGCGGTGTGTGCGTGGGCGCCTGAGTTTTTGTGATGAGGGCACCTGTGATCGAACGTTTCGCTCGAAAGCGAAGCGGTGTTTGGGTCGCGTGGTGCGATGACATTGGAGAAGGGATTCTTGTCGCAGCCGGCGCGGCGGCGCTGGGTGGTTATCGGTACTTCCAGCACGCGGTTCGCCTCGACCAGTGGATCTTAACGCTGCTCGCTCGCGATGAAAGAGCGATGGTCGAACGCTTGAACCGAACGATATGACGCTTTGTTAGTTACGCGTCCTTGACTTTTGAAATGGTAGCCTTGTGAGCATGGTAGGATGGTGCCGATTGGTGGCATTGGATGTTGTTGGCAGCATGGGTGGGTTCATTCGAGCCCCAAAATAGCGGTCGATGTACCTGCTTGATCACAGGGTAGCGTTTCGTGCTCGTTGAAGCATCCGCAAGCCCCCGAATGTTTCTTAGTCGCGC
>CAYQFV010000211.1:0-5932 GCA_964416845.1 uncultured Phycisphaeraceae bacterium
CGTCGAAGCCGTCACCGGCTTGATCCAACAGCTCACACCAAAAGCGAGCGTCTAAGGAGTTGACGGCGCTGTCAGGTGCGTTGCCACCGGCGACAGGTTGGCCCGTGTTTGCCGCCGCGATCCGATGGGTCAGCGTCACTCGCTTGCCGATTCGACGGAGTACAAGAACCACCGCGACGTCGAAGCTCCGGATTTCGCTGGCTGCCGGATGAAGTACACTACCCAAATGGAGTTGTCGGACATGCGTAGTGAGTAGTAATGACGGCGGAGATACAACTCTCCGCGCACGCCGCCGGACTCCCGCTCTGAATGTTTCCACTGACGTACTGTCTCGATGACGGAATACGTTTCGTCTCGCCAGCGAAACGCCGTTGGAAGCCCCGGCTCGCCGCGGGCCATCGCCGTAACGTCGAAACCGCCCGTCGACGGCACGATCGGTTCGCTGACGAACTCCGGCATTGAATCTCACTCCCCGGTTGTCGACGTAATCGACTTGCTCACAACCGTTCGTGGGCGACCAGGTCGTCGTACGTTTCCCGACGGCGAATCAATCGGTGCGTGGTTCCGTCGACCAAGACCTCCGGTGCGAGCGGGCGAGAGTTGTACCTGCTCGCCATGACCGCCGCGTATGCCCCGGCTGAGAACACCGCGATCAAGTCCCCACGCGCAACCGGCGGCAACCTGCGATTCCTCGCTAGAAAATCACCGCTCTCACACACAGGCCCGACCACGTCCACCAGTTCCGTTCCTTCCATCGCCAAATCTTTGCTGCGACGCTGTGGGATCAAGCCGTTCGCGGGTGTCACAGGCCAAACGAAGTGATACGCGTCATAGAGTGCGGGGCGGATCAGTTCGGTCATGGCTGCGTCGGTGATGACGAACGATCGGTCGCCACCGCGCTTCGTGCAAATCGTTCTGCCGATCAGAATCCCCGCGTTGGCCGAAATCGATCGCCCGGGCTCGAGGATCAGCTTGAGACCGCGACCGCGTAGGATCGGTGCAATGGCGTCGGCATATGCGGTGGCGGGCGGCGCTTCCTGCCCTTCGTAATGTGCACCGAAACCGCCTCCGATGTTGAGCATTTCGATGTCGAAGCCGTCCCCACGCAGCAGGTCGATCAATTCGACCGCTTTGGTGACGGCGTCCACATAGGGCTCGATGCGGTTCACAGGCGACCCGATGTGGAGATGAATCGCGCTCAGCGCGACGTGCTCAGCGCGGCTGAACTCGGCAAAAACCCGCCGGGCGCGATCAACGTCCACCCCGAATTTCGTCTCGCGCTTGCCGGTGGTCGTGTGTCGATGCGTGTGCGGGTCGACGTCAGGATTCACGCGCAACGCAACCCGGGCGCGACATCCCAGCCCGCTCGCTACCTCATCGATCCGAGCAAGCTCCTGCTCGCTCTCGACGTTGAACCAGCCGATCCCGCAGTCGATCGCGGCGGTCAGTTCTTCGTCGGTCTTGCCCACGCCGGCGAAGACGATGCGCGATGGGTCTGCTCCGATCTCCAAAGCGCGGCGGAGTTCGCCTCCACTCACGACGTCGAAACTCGATCCGTGATCCGCCAGCATCCGCAAGATGCTGAGATTGTGGCAACTCTTGATGGAGTAACAGATCGTCGGATCGAACTCGTCGAACGCGTTGCTGATCCGATCGAGGTGGCCGAGAAAGGTGTGCTTGGAGTAGACGTATACCGGCGTGCCGTACGCGGCGGCGATGTCCGCGATCGCAACATCTTCGCAATACAACGCCCCGCCTCGGTAGCAAAAATCATCCATGACGGTCGAAGATCGTAGTCCGGCGAACCCACCGTCACAACCACGCGACCAACGGGAATCGCCAGCAGTGCAATGGCATGGCGAACTGCGTTTACCGGTCAGATGATCGACGAGCCCCGCATGTACTCCGGAACGCTGAGGTCCAGCGAGGTTAGAATCGTCGGGGCTACGTCGTACAGCGTCGGGCCATCGCGTCGCCCGGCGGCGGGCAGCGACGGGTGCGTCAGAATGTACATCCCTTGTTGAGCGTGGTTGGCGTCGTCAGGCCCGGTGTCGTTTTCGAACGTATAGACGGAGTCGTGTCCCAGCGAACCGACGCTCCGCCAGCGAAGCTCGCCGAAGATGCACACCAGGTCCGGCGGAACACCGTTGATGTGGGGGTACAGGTCTTCCGGTCGATGGGCAACGTTGACCATGGGTTGGCCTTGGTGATCGACAACGGCTTCGATCTTCGCTTTGATCTCGTCGCGGACTTTTTCGTATTCCGACGGCGCGATGCGACCTTCCGGCTCGCGTCCGCGCACGTTGAGAAACAGTCGCCCGTAGTACCCGCCCTCACCCCAGGCGGTGGTTTTCTGCCAGTCGACATCCTTGATGTCGAATCGCTGCCCGGGTGTGGGAGGAGTCTTGAGATGGAGGTAACCTTGCTGCATCAACCACGTGTTGAAGCAAAAGCCGCCAACCATCGTCTTGGCTCCGTGGTCGCTGACCACCCAAACGGCGGTCTTCTCCAGATCGATCAACTCGAGCGCTTCACCGATCAATCGATCAACGTGGACATAGTAATCGTGGATGGCTGTCTCGAACGGGTTGCCCGCCTCGTAGCGATGATGCTCGGTGGCCATGAAGCTCCAGAAGCCGTGATGAATCCGATCGACGCCCATCTCCACCATGAAGAACAGATCCCACGGCTTGGTCTTGAGCAGGTGCTTGGCGACCGTGAACCGTTTGTCGGTCATCTCGTAAATCTGGTCGAGCAACCTCTGCTTGTCGTTGGTGCGAAAGTCGCGGACGTCGACCATGTACTCGCCCACCAGATCGGCGATCTCAGCCTTGAGCGATATGGGCCACGTGTAGTCCAGATCGATCCCAGGCGTAAGGAAGCTGGTGATCAGGTGGCCTTTGATCGGCCTGGTAATCGGAAACGTGCCGGGCACGCCGACGATGATCGAATCCTTGCCAGCCGTCGTCAGCATGTCCCACAGCCGGTCCACCTTGACCGCCAGCGAGGTGGCGATGGAAAGCTTGTCATACGAATGGTCAGCCCGATTCCTGAACCCGTAGATCCCCAGCCTGCCGGGATCACAACTGGATGTCATGCACGACCACGCTGGTACGGTGATCGGTGGGATGGAACTGGTCAGTTGGCCAAACGTGCCGCCATCCATCAAACGTCGCAAGTTGGGTAGGTCGTTCCGCCAGCGATCGAAGACGAGCGAGGGTTCGGCACAGTCCAGCCCGAAGACAGCTACTTTCTCAATCTTGTTCATGCGATGTGTCCGTCAATGGCTATCGGTATGATTGTCGAGGTGTTCCATGACCAGAGGCAAGATCCGTGCGAGCGCACCGTCGATATCGTTGTTCAGAATCGCCCCAGCCGCCTGGGCGTGACCGCCGCCGCCGAGCTTTTGGGCAAGCGGCAATACATTGATACCAGCCTCACCGCGGATGTTCAGCCGGGTCTTGCCCCGGGCGCCTTCGGTCAGAAGGACGGCGATTTGAATGCCCCGTACGCTGCGCGGAATCGACACTTGATCGTCAATATCACCCACCGAGCACCCCGTGCCGGTGATTTCGCCATAGGTCGCCGTGCTGTAAGCAACGCGACCGTCGCCTACGATGCGGGTGTTGTCGTAGATGACGCGGTTGAGGTCGAACTCGCTCCGCGATTGGGCGCGGCAGAGATGCTCGCCGATTCTTGCCACGCGAGCACCGAACCGCACCAACTCCGCTGCCGCGTGCAACGCTGACGCGGTCGTCGTCGGAAGAGAAAAGCCCACCGTATCGCTGTGGATCCCTGCGTACAACAGCGAAGCGGTCACCGGTGTGAACGGTCGGCCGGCCTCACGAATAAGCCGGTAAACCATCTCCGACGCGCTACCGGAACCCGCATCGACCCAGTTCACCTGACCAAACCGCGTGTTGGACACGTGGTGATCGATGTTGATCAACGGTCGACCATTCACCCAGTCTTCGCCGAACGCCCTATCAACGTTGCAGCGGGACAGCTTGGCAGTGTCGACCGCGACGAAGCCGTGGGCGGCCTGAAAAGCGTCTGCGTCGGCCACCGCAACGTCAGCCCATTCGGCGAGAAACGACAGTCGTTGGGACAGCGAACCCGCCGGAAGGGACACCTTCGCCACCGACGAAGGATCGCCAGGCCACGTCAGCGCGACCGCGAACATCGATCCCAGTGCGTCGGCGTCCGGGCGAACGTGGGCAACGACGATCGGATTCCGGAGCGAATCAAGCTGGGCGATAAGCCCGTCGGGAATGGGTGATTCGCCATCACCCGACCGCACCGATCCTTCCTCGTTCCCCCGTCTGTCTAAAGGCGCCATGACGGTATCTTTTAGGATGATTGCTTCATCGACTCGATCAGAATGTCGGCGATCTCAGGGCGCGAAAACTCCATCGGAGGCCGCTCCCCGGCGGCGAGCATCTCGCGAACCTTCGTACCGCTGAGGAAAATCTTGTCCGAATTCGGATGCGGACACGTCTTGGCAGACACCATGCCTTCGCACGTCTTGCACCACGAAGAGTGCTCGAAATTCAGCGTGGTGATGGCCAACCCGTCCCCCGGAAGCGAATCGAAGATGCGTTGCGCATCGTACGTGCCGTAATAGTCTCCCACGCCCGCGTGGTCGCGTCCGACGATGAAGTGCGAACAGCCGTAATTCTGTCGCAAGATCGCGTGGAAAATCGCCTCCCTCGGCCCGGCATAACGCATCGCTGCCGGCAACACTGACAGCATTACGCGATCGTTCACGTAGTATTTCTCGATCAGCGTGGTGTAACATCTCATCCGCACATCGGCGGGAATGTCGCCGGCCTTGGTCTGACCGATCAACGGATGAATCAAAAGCCCGTCGCAGATTTCCATCGCACACTTGGTCAGGTACTCGTGCGCCCGGTGAATCGGGTTTCGCGTCTGAAAGCCAACAATCGTCTTCCACCCACGCTGCTCGAACTGCGAGCGGGTTTCCGCGGGCGTCAGGCGGTGTTCGGCGAAGTCAACATCGTACCGCGGGCACGCGACATCTATCGGCCCGGCGATGCAAACGTCACCCTCTTCCATTAACACTGCGACCCCGGGGTGTTTCACATCTGACGTGCCAAACGCGCTTTCGGCCTGCTTGACCTTATCGTGCGGATACTTCTCTTCCAACGTCAACATGCCCAACAAACGGCGGTCGTCATCGACCAACGCCACGCGCTCGCCCACCTTCAATCCTTCAGCCGTCGAGGTGTCCACGCTGCACGTGATGGGGAAAGGCCAGACCACGCCGTTGGCCAGGGTCATGTGTTCGCAAATGCTGTCGTAGTCGGCCTTTCCGACAAAACCCGTGAGCGGGCTCATCGCGCCGACAGCAATCATCTCCAGATCACATTGTTGGCGTTCGGTCAGGACAACAACCGGTGCGTCACCGGAATATGGCCCCTGAGTTAGCTGGTCGGCTACACGATTGATCAATGCCCCGCCGTGGGGCGGTACGATGCCGTTAGAAGTCATTCTCTCGCCTCTTGTCATGGGTCCAACGCCCCGTTCCTCTGCCGCAGGGCTCTCAAAAGCACCTTAGGGGGTGCGTGCTTCATTTGCAACTGGATCACGTCGCGGTTCGTAGAAGGCTTCACCGTACGGCAGGGAATGATCTGCGCGCAGGCGATTCATCGCCCCGCCTGCCGAGAACGACCTTCGTCCCGGCGGGACGACATCAGGCGGGAGAACGCGCCGTAGTGTCCGGCAGCGTCTGGAAGCCGATCCTACGCCGACATGCTCACCGCCTGAGCACAACGCCACGATCGGACGCCCACCGGCGTCGCGTCACGCCTCAATCCGCCGTCGGCGGGCAACGACATGGAGCAGTTCGCACCCGAAGCGCCAGACGTCGCGCCGCCCTAACGTTTCAACGGCGCGAGCACCATCGTCATCC
>CAYQFV010000212.1:0-5857 GCA_964416845.1 uncultured Phycisphaeraceae bacterium
GCAAGCGTGCAGTGTCACTCCGTCCGAGCGACTAAATCGACAGGCCCTACAGCGCAAAGTCGCCGCGCATTCGTAGCGCAGGCATCCTACCTGCGTCAGAATCGCAGGCCGTGCAGCCAAGATGCCTGCGCTACAACGAACTTTGCGCTGTACTCGTAGCGTGACGGGAAGAACCGGGCACGTGTTCTTTCATACCGGCGACGCACCGCGAGTAGTCCGCCTCTCAAGAGCGGATGTGAACGCCAGGTTCTGCATGCTGGATTCGCGGAACGGCTTGGATTCGATCGCCTGCGACAAAACGGAGGAGAAGCATCTGAGGTCGACCGTCCGGGGATGCGTTTTGGCTGGATGGCCGTAAGTTTCTCGCAGGCTGACGGGTCCGATAGCTTCAGATTCACGACCGATGATCCGACAAACCTAAGTGCGGATTGTCCGCGGTTGGCTTGGCGGTGGGATGCTTCCGGTGAGATCGAAGATGGACGAAGGCTGTGTGGTCATTCTGGCGGGCGGACGCGGCAGCCGGTTGAAGCCGTATACCTCGGTGCTGCCCAAGCCGCTGATCCCGGTGTGTGACGTTCCGATCCTGGAGATTCTGGTTCACCAGTTGCGGTCACAGGGGTTCAGGCGACTGATACTGGCGGTGAACCATCATGAGGGATTGCTGCGGTCCTATTTCGGCGATGGCAGCGCGTTCGGCGTGGACGTCAGCTACAGCAAGGAGCGGCGGGCGTTGGGAACAATAGGCCCGTTGCATCTGGTGGCGGATCGATTGCCGGAGCATTTTCTGGTGATGAATGGGGATCTGCTGACGGACATGAGTTTTCGAACGTGTCTGGATCGTCACGTTCTGTCGAGACGCTCGCTAACGGTCGGGACGAGTTTTCGCGTGGTTCGGATCGGAGACGGTGTGATCGAGACGAATGACGCTTCGGAGATCACTGGTTTTCGAGAGAAGCCGACAATGCGGTTTAGGATTTCAAACGGTGTGTACGCGATGAGCCGGTCGGTGCTCGACTACGTGCGGACGGACCGGCCTTTCGGCATGGATGAACTGGTCCTGGCGATGTTACGCGACGGTGCGCCCGTCGGGACACAGCATCACGAAGGCGAGTGGTACGACATCGGCTGTGCCGCGGATTTGGAACGTGCGAACGTCGCGTTTGCGGGAAATCGAACGCGGTTTCTGGCAACCGGGAGTGAAATGGTCGGCGTGGCCTCGTGACCGTCAACTGTGCCGCTGTCTGTCGGGTAAGGCCCGACTTCTTCACGCGTGGCGACCAATAGCCGATCTTTGTTCCGCAGATATGAACTGGAATACGGTACATGTTGAGTGAAACTGCTCTACAGGGCGAACGAGTTCTGGTCACCGGCGGGTTGGGGTTTGTTGGTTCGCATCTTGCGGAGCGACTGGTGCGCGAAGGGTGTCGTGTTCGCGTGCTGGGCAACTACAAGAGTCAACCCGACCTGGGCAATTTGTCCTTTCTGCCCGCCGACGTGTTGGAAGAGATCGAGGTCGTCTGGGGCGACGTTTGCGACCGCGATTCGGTCGTTCACGTGACCGACGGCGTGTCGGTCGTGTTTCATCTGGCGGCGTTGATCGGAATTCCCTATTCGTATGTAGCCCCCGCATCGTACGTTCGGACCAATATCGAAGGAACGCTGAACGTGCTTCAGGCGGCTAGGCAGTGCGGTGTCCGGCGACTGATCCACACGTCGACATCAGAGGTGTACGGCAGCGCGCAGTACACGCCGATCGACGAAAAGCATCCGCTGGTCGGCCAATCGCCCTATTCCGCGACCAAGCTGGGTGCTGACAAGCTGGCTGAGAGTTTCGCGTGCAGTTTCGACGTGCCGGTGGCAACCATTCGCCCGTTCAACGTCTTCGGGCCGCGGCAGTCGGATCGGGCGATCATCCCGACGATCATCGCGCAGCGCCTCGCAGGGATCGACCCGGTTCGAATCGGCGATCCCACGCCCAAACGGGACTTCACGTTCGTGACGGATACGGTTGACGGATACATCCGGCTGGCGTGCTGCGATGCGTCGGTGGGCAGAACGGTGAACGTGGGGAACGGTAAGTCCATCTCGATGGGTGACTTGGCGGCGTTGATCTGTGAAATGACCGGCGGGGGGAGCGTCGAGACCGACTCGTCACGCAAACGGCCCAACGCAAGCGAGGTGCGGGAATTGCTCTGCGACCATTCGCTCGCGGCAGAGGTGCTCGGTTGGCGTCCACAGGTCTCGCTACGCGACGGGTTGACTCGGACGATCGACTTTGTGCACCGCCACAGCGAGCTGTACACGCCGGACCGCTACCGGGTGTAGCGCTCCCGGGGGGGGCTGAGCACGTCGTCGACGGGCATTTCTGGTCGTCTTGAAATCCTTGGACCACTGGAGAGACCGCCGCTGATCGAACGGCAGGCGAGTGGCTGAGTTGGGTGGTATGACCGTTCGGCTGCAACGCTGGGGCGGTCCGCATAAAGATCGGGACGCGGGCTTCATTTTGCTCGAAATGCTATAGCTTTTCACATGCCCGTTTGATATGCTCCGAGTTCGATTGGGCGTTGGGTCGATTCGCACCGCCTGACGGGTTGACGAAGTTGCAACGACCGCCTCGGTTGTCGGTCGAATGTTGCCGTGTTTTGAAGCATCAGGCCGCGGTGCCACGTCGCAGGGGTGTTCCGAGCGGTACCTTCGAGAGTTCGAGAGCGGGCGACGGGTTCGCCGAGCGGTAAGCATGAATAGAATGATGTCGGCGTCCACGCCGAACGGTTAAGATATCAACGGGTTGAGCGGTAACGAGAGAGTGACATGGAGAAGTTGGCAACAGTACGCAACATCGGGATCATCGCGCACATCGACTCCGGCAAGACGACGCTGACGGAGCGCATCCTGTTCTACGCTGGCCGGATCCACCGGATCCAGGAGATCAAGGGTAAAGACGGCGGCGCGACGATGGACTTCATGGAGCTCGAGCGGGAACGCGGCATCACGATCACGTCTGCCGCAACCAGCGTCCAATGGGAGCGCCACGACATCAACATCATCGACACGCCAGGCCACGTCGACTTCACGATCGAGGTCGAACGGTCGCTGCGGGTTCTTGACGGTGCGGTGCTGGTGTTGTGCGCGGTGGGCGGCGTGCAGTCTCAATCCTTGACGGTCGACCGTCAGATGAAACGCTATCGCGTTCCTCGGATCGTGTTCATCAACAAGATGGACCGCACGGGGGCGGACCCCAGTCGGGTCATCAGCGAGTTGGAAACAAAGCTCGGTCATGTCGCGGTCCCGATGCAGATTCCCATCGGCACGGGCGACGGTTTCGAGGGCGTGATCGACCTGGTATCCATGAAGATGCTACGGTTCGTCGGTGCCAGCGGTGAGCAGGTTGTCACCGAAGCCATCCCGCAAGAGCACCGCGAGGACGCCGATCGCGCGTTGAACGGCTTGCTGGACACGTTGAGCTTGTACGACGACGCCCTGATGGAGGCGATGCTCGAAGAACAAGATGTCACCCGCGAGATGATCCAGACGGCAGTTCGGGCGGCGATCTTGAATCGTGAAATCACGCCCGTCTTTTTCGGTTCCGCCTATCAGAACATGGGAGTGCAACCGCTGCTCGACGCCATTGCACAGTACTTGCCCAGCCCGCTCGACAGGGTGGCCTACGCGGCGGATCAGCACAATGACGGAGCGGAGACGGCGATCACGGCGGACCCGGGCGGTTCGTTGGTGGCGATGGCGTTCAAACTGGTCGACGAACCGTTCGGCCAAGTGACCTACACGCGTATTTACCGTGGCAAGATGTGTCGTGGGCAATCCTACATCAACTCTCGAACGGGCAAGAAACAGCGCGTGATGCGCATTCTGAAGATTCACGCGGACAGCCGCGAGGACAGGCAAGAGGCCCGTGCGGGGGACATCGTCGGCATCATGGGCGTGGATTGCAATTCGGGTGACACGTTGTGCGACGTCGGGACGAGCCTCGCGTTGGAAGCGATCCACGTGATGGAGCCGGTGATTTCGCTGGCGATCAAGCCCACCAACAATGCAAACCGCGACCGGATGTCGAAAGGCTTGCACCGGTTCATGAAGGAAGACCCCACGTTTCACGTTCGCTATGATGAGGAGTCAGACGAGACCATCATCAGCGGAATGGGCGAACTGCACCTCGAGGTCTACGTTGAGCGCCTTCGGCGGGAGTACAACGCCGAGTTGGAAATCGGCCGACCGAAGGTGAGCTATCGCGAATCGCCCACCAAGGAGTCCTCGTTCGATCACAAGTACAAGAAGCAGACCGGCGGATCAGGTCAGTACGCACACGTGGTAGGCAAGATGGAACCGCTGCCGGACGACTGCGAAGCGGACTACGAATTCGTCAACAAGGTGACCGGTGGACGGATTCCCACCGAGTACATCCCGTCGGTGGACAAGGGCTTTCAGATGGCCCGCACCAAGGGACCGCTGGCGGGTTTCGAGATTGTCAAAGTAAAGATGACGGTCGAAGACGGATCGTCCCATGCGGTGGACTCGTCCGACCTTGCATTTCAGATTTGCGCCCGCGCGGCGTTTCGGCGCGTTTTTCTGGACGCCGGCCCGGTGTTGCTCGAACCGATCATGCGCGTCGAAGTGGAATCCCCGGTGGATTTCCAGGGGAACCTAACAGGTGACTTGGCCAGCAGGCGCGGATTGATCGCGGCGGTCGATATGAAGGCCCAGACCTGTCTGATCACGGCGGACGTCCCCCTTGCGAACATGTTCGGCTTCGCGACGGACGTTCGGTCGATGTCGCAAGGACAGGCAACGTTCAGCATGGAGTTCCTTGCCTATCGGCGTACGCCGACCGCCATCCAGGACGAGATCGTCGCCGAGTTTCAAAAGGCAAAAGCCGCCGCCAAGAAATAGCGGTGCCGGTGGTGGTTCATGTCATGCCGATGCTCGCGAAGTTGGCTCGGGCGCGGTGTCGCGCTCGCGTCATTTGGATGACGACGGCGTTTGTGAATCAGCCGCCAGCTTCAATTCCTTAATCAACGTCCCAGCCATATGCCGGTCGAGTGTTCGCAGCGTCTCGTATTCCTCCATCGCGTACGCTCGTTCACCGCGGGCAGCGTACGCCCGACCGAGAATCAGATGCACACGCGGTTCATTGATGTTGAGTCGCCCGGCGTCTCGTGCAGCCGCCAGGGCGGCCTTGGCGTTGCCTGCTTGGAGATAGGCTGTCGCCAGGACGAGATGGGCTTCGATCGAAAACCGATCGGCGCTCACAGCGTTGCGACCGATCTTGACTGCCGCAGCCGCGTCGCCGTTACTCAAATAGGCGGTCGCCAGTTCGACCATCGCGGAAACGTTGTTCGGCTGGGCCTCAACCACCGATTTCAGCGACTTGATGGCCTGATCGCCCTTGCCGGTCTTGGTCAGCACGTCGGCGAGGCGGACCTGCAAATCTGCATCGTCCGGGTTTCTGCTCAATGCCCGTCGAAGGTATCGGGCCGCGCCTGCGTTGTCGCCGGTTCGCTGTAGTGCGATGCCCATCGCGGCGAGCGCCCGATCGTTGTTGGGATCCAACGCCAACGCCGCTCCCGCAGCCTTGACTGCCCCTGCCGGATCGTTTCCGTCGAGCAGTGCGACAGCCAGTGACGCTTGCGCTCCGACGAGCGTCGGATCGAGACGAACCGCTTCTCGAAACGATGCAATCGCACCGGAGGTGTCGCCCCGCATCGCCAAGGCGACGCCCAGTTGAGTGTGGGCTTCGGCAAACTCCGGGTTGATCGCGATGGCCGCCAGGAACGCGTCCACCGACGCGTCCAGTTCGCCACGCTTCCCGGCTTCGATCCCCTTGACCAGTAGCCGGGTCGCT
>CAYQFV010000213.1:0-5711 GCA_964416845.1 uncultured Phycisphaeraceae bacterium
GGATGCGGAAGAGAAACGTAACCCCAGTGAATCCCCGACGACTTTGAGTTTCAGGTGTGGGTTGGAGGCGTGCCGGCCGTCCCATTTTCGCACGCGATTTCTCCGGAAGGCGATGGCGGTTCTGCGCATCTAATAGGGTGACGGCGCTAGCATTTCATCTCGGCGACACGACTTACAGGGCTAAGCAGGAGACCCCCATGTGGGGCGATTCTAACAATCGGGGCATCGGGGCACCCCACCGCACCAAGTCGCTGCGCTGGTGGAATACGCTGGCATTCCGTCTGGGCGTCGTGGTCAACGTCACCGTGATCGGAATTCTGACGCTGTCCGCCTGGGTAGACCATCGACGCGATGCCGAGGTCCAGCTTCAGCACTCCCTGAGTCGGCTTCAGGAGGAGACGCGAGTTCTGCGCGCCGCGTGGAGACAGTTCCGCGATCCTGAGAGTTTCCAGCGCTTCGTAGATGGATTCTGTCGGCAAATGATGACATCCGTTTCGCCGGGGCATCACATCGCCGTTTTCGATGTGGACGGCAAGGTTCTGGTTCGCGCGCACGAGCGAGCCACCGCCGAGCTTGAACATCTCATGCAATCAAGCGCAGCGAACAGCGTGCACACATTCAATCTGGACGGCGAACGATTTGCAGCCTACTCGCTGAAGATTGACAACGGGGCGAGCCTCGTCGTCGCCGTCTCGCTCGAGCCGGTCGAGGAGATGCTTCGCAAGCAAGGCATCGCCCGTATTGCGGCGACTGGAGTTCTGGTCGCGGTTCTCTTCGGCGTAACAGCCATATGCCTGCTCGTCTGGGTGCGCGACCCGCTGCGGGAGTTCGTTCGCGTGGTCTCCGCGGTGAGTGAGCACCGTTTCGACCAGCGCGTCGAACCACGAGGTGCGGCTGAGCTTCGTTACCTTGCCGATGGCGTGAACGCGATGGTTCACGCGCTGGGGCGAACGGAACGCCAGCGGGCGTCTGAAATGCAGCGTGCGCGAGAGATCCAACGTGCCCTGGTGGGGGCGCGGAACCTGACGGTCAACGGTTGCCAGATTCGCGCTGTCTTCTTGCCCACGGCGAGCGTCGGGGGCGATTTCTTCGACATGGTCCCGTTGCACGACGGTTCGACGCTCGTAGCAGTCATCGACGTCACCGGGCACGGAGTGCCAGGGGCGTTGTGTACCGCCTTGTTGAGATCGTCGCTACGACACTTGATGCGCGTCACGAGCGACGTCGGCGAGATCGCACGCGGTTTGAACCGTGACCTCTGTGACATTTCAGCCGCCGACGTATTCGCAACGGCTGTCCTGATCCGGTTGGGACCGGAGCGAGGCAAGCTGGAGTACGCCATCGCCGGCCACGACCCGCCGCTCCTCACCGTGCCGGACAACGGCGTTACCGCACTGAACCATGCGGGCCTACTGCTCGGTGTCGATGCCCAAGCCGACTACGAAGTGACGCGCGTCGACGTCTCACCACGTAGCAGGCTATTCCTTTTCACCGACGGGCTTCACGAGGCGATGTCCCCGCAGGGAGAGCAGTTCGGCCGAGAGCGCGTCTCAGAATTATTCACCGGGACGCGTTGCTTGCCGCTCGCCGAGCAGCTCTCAGCCGCGTTGAACTGCGTCCGTGAATTTCAGCAGCGCGAAGATTTCGAGGACGACGTGACCGTTCTGGGCATCGGCTGGGAAGATTCGCACGAGGGTAACGGTTCATCCTTTCCAATACCCGCATCCTGAGACTAGAATGTAGCTTTGCAGGAGCGAGAGTCGGTCATCGCGATGGCCGATTGGCGCCGAGAGTTGCGGGCTCAACGCCCGCAGCGTGCCGAGCACGACCGCGGGTTGGCTGGCAGATCGGCGCAAATGCAGGCTACGAATGCGTGAACGACCGAGACCTCATCGAGCGTTGTCGTGCCGGGGAAAGAGACGCTCAGCGCGAACTGTTTGAGCAGACCTCGGCGCGCATCTACCGCCTTCTTCTTCGCATGACCGGCAACCCGGACGACGCCTCGGATCTGACGCAGGAAACCTACGTCAAAGGGCTGAACCGCCTGGAGCAGTTTGATGGCCGCTCAGCCGTCGCCTCGTGGTTCTATCGGATAGCGCTGAATGAAGCGCTCCAATTCCGCCGCCGTCGGAGCGTCGGCACGGTGAAACTACAGGCCCTTGCTCCGAGTCGCCCCGCAGAGGTACAGGGTTCCGCGACCGATTTACGTCTGGACCTTGAGGGTGCTCTAGCAAACCTCTCGTCGGACGACCGGGCGCTGTTGTTGCTCAAGTATCAAGAAGGACTCGATTATCGGGGCATTGCGGAGGTCCTGGAATGCGCTGAAGGAACGGTTGCATCCCGCCTGAGTCGTGCCCGGGAACGCTTGCGGGAATTATTACGAGAAAGTTACGGTTAGGTGGAAGGAGCGCCCTCCTCGACGCATCTAACCTAGTAGACTTGCGTCCCAACCGACGCGGTCTGCCCGATGACCAACGCCGCGATTGTGGCAAATGGGGGCGAATCGAAATGTGCTGCGAACAGATACAACGACAATTAGGACGCTACGTCGACCGGGAGCTCTTGCCGGCTGAACGGAACGAAGTGGAGGCCCACCTTGAGGTCTGCGCGACGTGTCGAGCTGAGGTGCAAGAGCTGCGCGAGCTCGTGGACGCTATCGCGCAACCCGCGCCCGTAAACGTGCCGGATCCGCTCTGGGAGAACATCGCGCAGCGACTGGATCAAACGGACTGTGTCGCCTCGCCTGTCCGGTCGGTACGACGCTTGCAGCGTTGGGTTGCCCCCTGGGCGATCGCCGCTGGAGTGGTGATGGCGGTCGGGCTGGGGATGTTCGGCATCGCGTCGCTCGAAACGACTGCCCATGCGTCGACCGTCGATTTCGGCGTGCTGCTGGATGCTCTGCCGCTGGATGCCCAGAAGGCGTTCCGAAAGTTTCTGGTTCGCTACGATGCGAAGCCTACCACGCCCATCGCGGCACGGCGGATTGCGTCTAAACTGAATTTTGACACGCCGGCCGAACTGCCGGGCGGCTTCCGGCTGCAATCCGTGTATGAACTCCGCATCGGCGGCACGACGGGTATCGCGGCAGCTTACGACCGGGACGGCGAATTCCTCGGGACGGTCTTTCACGCCCCCATGAAGCACGAGAACTACGGCGGACACGAGAACTACCCATGCGTCATCGGCGAGCATTGCGGTCACAAGGTGCAAGTCGGCGAGTGGAAGTTGGTCCACTTGACCGACGCCACAACGTGTCACTGCCTGCTCAGCCGCCTCGATGAGGAAGCCGAGATGCCGGCGGTTTTGGCCGCAATCGCTCCGAGGTTCTCCGGCGATGGGGCGACCGGCGACCACCACCACCCTTAACATCTACGGCGTCCAAAACGACATCGCGAGTAGAGCTGTCAGTTCCGGATAGAGCCCATGATCCGACCCGTTGGTTGTGAATTCACCCTAATCTTGTCGAAAATGCGGCGACACGGCACGGGAATTGCTGCCGCTGTGGCAGCGGAGGGCGTCCATAGCGGGAACGCGTCGATCCCCTGAGTGGAGCACCGGCAGTACGATGGGGGTGTGCGACGAACCTTGCGAGGGGGTCGTGGTTACCGCAGGAGAAGAGCCGCAACGTGGGCGGACGATGACTCAAGTCATGAGTTCAGGAGCGAGAGGTGATGATAGTGCGAAATCTGGGTATCGTCTTTGTTGTCATGAGTTTTGCAGTGATTGCCGGCTGCGCAAATGGGGTTTTTCCTGGCACCAGCACCGACCCAACTCTCGCTGTCGTCGCAGCAAAAGCTGAGACGGTGGCCGAGACTGTCGGCGGACCGAACGGGTTTGGCGGAATGCTGATGACCGGCTATGTGGGTCACATGCCCTTGCAGTTGGGCTTCACCACCAGTGACGACCTCGCACAACCTGGAGCTACGATGACCGTGACGCTTCGCAACGATTCCGATCGCGACGGCACGTTCCACCTGTTCTACTTTGCGGGGCACATGGGGTTGGTCGACCAGTCGGTGGACGTTGACGTTCCTGCTGGCGCGGAAGCGAGCGTTGAGATTCCTTGTCCAGAGATAGTGGGGATGGGGCCACTCGACGAACCGGGCGAAGCTGGCTGCCACCTCGCCGACGGTGAATCCGTGGACAACGTGATGGCCGTGCCTGGCTTTCTTGGAGAGGACTTCACCTGTGATGGCGTTTACGAGTACGTATTGACGCCGGATATTGACGATCTCGACGGCGACGGTGATACCGAAGAGTTGATCATCCTGAGCGACGCGATGGAGTTCCACATGACGAACGACGGCCCGACGGGTCACACGCACGGCGACGGGACGGGCATGATGGGTTCGCACATGGGCTTCTAAGCAGGGATCGACTGCGCGTCCGTTTGTGGGTTTGCATGCGGCGAGACTTATCATCGACCGCACGCGATGGTCGTTACGACGGGTTGGGTTAGCAGCGCATCAAGCGTTTGAAAACACTGTTGCATCGGGCCTGGGAATCGCAACTGGCCGTATCACAAGGGGAAGTCAACGTTATGACGCGTGGGGCAGAGGAAATCGACTCGGCGACGCTCCGTGCGGGTGTACGTGAGGCGTACTCGATGGCTGCGCTCCGTCCGGACGAGGAGCACGATTTTCCCGTAGGCCGAGCGTTTGCAGAGAGCGTTGGCTACCCGTCCAATCTTCTGGACTCGCTGCCGGCTGTCGCTGTAGACGCCTTCGCTGGCGTATCTAATGTCTCTATTTTCGCAGACATTCCCCCTGGCTCGCACGTCCTCGACCTAGGGTGCGGTGCGGGACTCGACACGTTGATCGCTGCCCGACGAATTGCCGGCGACGGCAGGGTCACCGCGATCGACTTTAGCCGTTCGATGCTCGACCGTGCTCGTCAAGCTGTGAGAGAAGCGGACGCACGAAACGTTGACGTTCGTCTGGGTGATGCTGAAGAGCTGCCGGTCGAGAGCGCATCGATTGATGTCGTGATCGTCAACGGGATCTTCAATCTCAACCCCGCGCGCGACGCGATCTTTGCGGAACTGGCTCGCGTGGTTCGAGGGAGCGGTCGCGTGTTCGTCGCTGAACTGATCTTGACGAGCCGGTTGCCGGAGATGCAACGCCGCGACGCGAGCAATTGGTTTGCCTGAGTGGCCGGCGCAAAGGACGGCGGTGCCTTCCTTGACGAGTTTCGTGCGGTTGGATTCCGGTCCGCCGATTTGATCCGAACGATGCGAAACGCGCGCACCGCCAACCCACGCATATTGGCGGCGGAGATCGTGGCCGCCAAGGCTCGGTATTGCTCGACGGACGTTCGGTCGAGCGGATGAGCCCGGAAGCCGTGGCAGGCTTGACGGCGCAACAAGCCCGCTAGCCGGCGCCCGCTTTGCCGACGCCACTCGGTTTTGACCCGCAGTCGACGTTTTTTCGAGATCAGCCGTCGCGCACACGTGTCACGGAATCTGTGAGTGATCCCGCGATCGCATTCACAGCGCTTCGCGAGTGGGCCTGTCTCCTGTACCTGTATCGTCGGTTGGTGTACGCTGTTTTGCCGCACGACGGCGCAGGGCGAGGTTTTCCAACAGCAGGGCGCGTCGCGAGGAGAAAAAGACCCGCACCATCGTGCCGCAGAGCAGACAGAGCCATCGCAACAGGCAAAACATGGCGGCCGAGAATGCGGAAGTTCTGCTCCCGGCGCAACGCTCACCGGAA
>CAYQFV010000214.1:0-5697 GCA_964416845.1 uncultured Phycisphaeraceae bacterium
CCGACTAACGTGGCGACGGCGAGCCGACTTGGAGAGTCTCAGATGGAACAAGAGCATCCGAAGCCGGCGTGGTTGTCGTCTCGAGTACGGAACGGATTGTGGCTGGTGGTACTGTCGGCCGTCGTCGCGTGGTGGCTGGTCGCGCGGCAGGACCTGGGCATCGATCCGTTGGAACCTTCCGCAGTAGCCCCTGGTCGTTTCAAAACTGACGACGGTCGGCGATATCTCTGGGCGAAGGGTCCGCGAGAGGGCCCGGCGGGGGAGTGGTTCGACATCACCGGGTCCCCACTCGACGAAGGCGGGTATCAATTCGGGATCGGAAAGGACACGATCGCCGCGATTGACGACCCGGTGTTCGTTCGTCCGGACGATCCACGGTTTCGCGCCGAGGCGCTCAAAGCGGGGCGAGATGATCGTACCATTCGGGTGATTGGCTTTGCCAGCAACGGGCAGGCGAAAGCATATCCTATCAGCTTGTTGAATCAGCACGAGTTGGTGAACGACGTGGTGGGCGGCAAGCCCGTGACGGTTGGTTGGTGACCGTTGGTCCAGTTGTCCGTGGTCTACGGACGCGAGGTTGATGGGCAAGTCACAACGTTTGGAACGACCGGGTACACCCACGGGAATACGTTCGTCCTGTACGACCGCTTAACGGATAGCATGTGGTATCCGTCGCGACGGGATTCGTTTACGGCGACGTCCGGCCGCATGCGTGGGAAGACCATTCCGATTATCGAAAACCCCGCGGTCGTGTCTCTGGAAGAATGGGTATCGCAACATCCTGATACGCTCGTCTTGCTGGGAGACCAGTCCACGTTGCATGCGCGCGACGACGGCGAGAAAGAGTAGCGCGTTTCGGCGAGTGGATTCCAACGTCGATGATTGGGCGGAGTACTCGCCTGGCGGGGGCGGAGAGTCGTCGGAGTTATCGATCGGCGTCGACGACGTAGACGCGCCTCAGGTCGTCGGGGTTCACTTGTGGATCGACGCGCAGGGTGTAGAGCAGGCGATTGCCCTCGTCCGGCGTGATGGCCGTGACGATGCCGATGCTGACCGATGGGGGCAAGACGGGATCGTCGGGCAGGGTGAGAACGCTGTCACCGATTTTGATCTTGCCGTCGTCGATGTAGCGATGATGGACCTCGCGAATCTCGATGCGACCTCGGCCACGACCGACAAGCCAGAAGGCGGCGTTTGCAGACGTGAAGACTCCGTTGTTCACCCGGCCGACGGTGACCGACATGCGCGTTTGTGGGTCGCTGAGCAACTGCACCTGCGATGTGTATGCGCCAACGCGTGCGATCACGCCGACGAGCGTTTCGGACGACAAAACCGCCATTCCGCTCTCGATGCCGTTGGGGTCGGCAGCGTCCACCGTGAAGTAGTCGGAGATGACAGCCTCGCCGTGTGACACGCCCCGGCGAGTGCCGGCCAACAAGGTGCGAGATGCCCGCCACGCAAGCGGATCGTCGCCGACGACGCGGGCTGGGACCAATCTTCCGCGGGCGGCGAGACCGCGTCCGCGGACGGCGGTCAGCGACTGGTTCTCCAATCGCAAGGCGCGATTTTGCGCGGCGAGTGTGGTCACGAGCGATTGCAGCGCTGCGGCGCGCCGTTCAGCACGATCGGAGCGAGGGTTTTGCGACGTGACTCGTTTCGTTGAATCGACGGCGCTGCCGACGGCCGCCTGAAACGGGCCGAGCACTTGCAGAATGTTGCCCGCTTGGCTGGTGATGGATTCCGGGAGGACCATGGCTGTGGTCGCCAGGAGCAGCAGCACGATCGCGAGGCGCCAGACCGCGCCCGGCCGATTGACTTTGTAACGCCTGCGTGCCACCGTCAGGAGCCCCCCGAAGGATTGTGGTACACGTTTGATCCCCCTGTCGACGGGGCCTGCAACCGATGACGTCCGGCGGCATGCCCGCCGATCAGTAGCGTCGTACCGCCTCGCCCGCTTGCCGCACGTTGCTACATCTCGTCCGCGTCAGATTCGAGCGTGTCCTTCCACGTGGCGAGGTTTTCCAGATAGACGGCTGTTCCGCGTGCGACACAACTGAGCGCGTCGTCGACGACGGCGCACTCCAGCCCGGTGGTCGAGCACATGAGCTGATCGATGCCGTGCAACAACGCCCCGCCCCCGGCGAGGTGGATGCCGATTTCAACGAGATCGGCTGCCAGCTCGGGTTCTGCCTGTTCGAGCGCCCGCGTGACGCATTCGATGATCTGGCCGACGGGTTCTTTGAGGGCGTCGCGAACTTCTTCGCTGCCGATGGTGGTCTTGCGTGGCAGCCCGCTGATCATGTCGCGGCCTCGGACTTCCATCTCGCGTTCGCCGTCGCCGAATTCAGCGACCGAACCGATTTGAATCTTGACGCGTTCGGCGGTCTGCAGGCCGATCATGAGGTTGTAGGTGCGGCGAAGGTAGCTGACGATGGCTTCGTCCATGTCGTCGCCGGCGACGCGAATGGACTCGCACACGCTGATGTCGGCGAGTGACATGATGGCGACCTCGGTCGTGCCTCCGCCGATGTCGACGATCATCGAAGCGGTGGGTTCGGCAATGGGCAGACCTGCGCCGATTCCGGCGGCCATGGGCTCTTCGACGAGGTAGACGCGGCGTGCTCCGGCGCGCTCGGCGGAGTTGTACACGGCGCGTTTTTCAACGGCGGTGATGCCCGAAGGAATGGCGATGACGACGCGCGGTTTGAGAAAGCGACTTCGTCCGTGCACCTTGCGGATGAAGTAGCCGAGCATCGCTTCGGTGATGTCGAAGTCGGCGATGACGCCGTCCTTGAGCGGTCGGATGGCCTCGATCGATCCGGGCGTTTTGCCGAGCATCTCCTTGGCAACCAGTCCGACCGCGTTGCCGTGGTCGAGGACGTGGTTGGTTCCCCGTCGGACGGCGACGACGGAAGGCTCGTTCAGAACAATCCCCTCGCCCTTGACGCAGACGAGCGTATTGCACGTGCCCAGATCGATGCCCATGTCGACGCTGAACGCGCCCAGTAGCGAATCGAAAATCACACGTCGATCCTCTCCCGGCGTGGTGTCAAGCCGGATCGGTGACCCGGCAGGAATGCGGAACGGGGCATTATACGCCGCCGAACGGCATCCACGTGCCGAATAACTGTTGGCTACGGATCGAAATGAAGACCGTCGCGAGCAGGACCAAAAGCGTCGCGATGGCTAGAAGAACGGTGAAGATGTCGCTTTCCGGTTTGGATGTTGTCGGTCCGCCTTCGCTCATCTCGCTGAATTCCCGTTGCCCGAGGCCAATACTAAGTATCCGGAGATCTCGACGACGGAAGCAGCCGCCGCGAGGGCGCGCGCCATCGAAATCCGACGCGCGACGACGTAGCATACACTATTTGTCGAGTAGGTAAAACACGCGCGTCGCGGCTGACGCAGATTACCGCGGATTCAGAAAGGTGTACTCGTCCTGGACTTGGTCGCCCTTGCGCGGCGAAAAGCCCTGAACCGAACGCACGAGGCGTCCGGCGGACAGATTCGGCTCGACGTCGGAGATTTCAATGTCGCCGATGTATTGACTGCCGTTCCGGAACAGCACGAACGTTGCGCCCTTGGCGACCTGATCGGCTGTCCCAACGCTGACGGTGACGAAGTCGCCGTTGACTGCCAGGACGTGGCCTGTGATCTTGGGCGCGGCGGCGGCGTCGATCGGTATGACGCCGCGAGCACTCGTATCGCCGACCCGCAACCCGCCGGAACTCGGTCCCCCACCTTGTTGTGCGAGTTTTTTGTTTTCCGTTCGCAGAATGCTGATTTGCTCGGCCTGCTGCCGTTGCTTTTGAACGAGAACGGTCACCTGCGTGGTCAGTTCGTTGACACGGTCGTTCAGGTCGACGTTTCGGCGCTCAAGATCGATGTTACGCATTTCGAGCGTTTTTCGCTGTTGATCGATGGCATCTCGCCCCGCCTGTGCGATGCCAAGCTCGTTGGCAAGCCGTTGGGCGAGGGCATCCGCCTGACGCTTATCGGACGTGAGCTGGGCGATATCCCCGGCCTTGACGGCGAGTTGTTCGGTGGTGTCCTGAAGGTCTGATTCAAGTTGGGTGATGCGATCTCGCAGGACGCGAATGGTGTCGCGGGCGGCGGCAAGTTCTGCAGCGTGGGCGGCCATCAGATTCCGTTGGTTGGCAACGGCTATCTGAGCCTCGTTGGAATAGTCTTCCGCGAGGTCCTTCCAATTCGTCGAACGGGCGACGAAAGAGATGGCCGTCATGGAGAACGCGACGGACAGCACGACCAGAACAACTACCAGAACCTTTGTTACTGCGCTCAAGATTCAACTCCGTTGGGGGATAATTCCCAGGCAACCAACGAGGCAGGCACGACCGTCGGACGGCCGATCCGCAATCCACCCGGTTTGTCGTCCGCGCGAACAAGCGACGAACGCTCGGGCGCGAAGCCATCACCAGTCCGTCGACCATGGCGACCGCCCCCGTTGGAGGTACGATCGCCGGACTCGGCGGCAGCTTCAATGTGGGTCGTATAGCGGAGAATGTCAAATGTTGCAAGCCCCGTTTGTCCGCGGGCCTGCGATGGGCGAAGGATCCGCCGGGATGCCGACGCTGCCTTCCCGGTAAGTTTGACGGGCTTGGCGGCCGCGGACGGTGCATGCGACCGCCACGAATAGGTCCGACCGCTTGCAGATGGCGGGGATTCAATTGAATTTTTCTCGCGATTCCCGGCGGTTTTGGCGGCTGCGGCGTTCAGGCGCCGCCCGAGGAATGGGTGTCGATGTGATGGTCCACGGAATCAATCGGAATCAATCGCGAGGCGTGATGGTATGGGTGAACGATTCGTTCGTGTAGGCGATGCGGCCGCCGACGATCGTGATTGCGGGCGTTGCCGGCAGCGACCAGCCGCCAAATGGTGAGTTCTTGCTCTTGGATTGAAATGCAGCGGTGTCGACTTGCCACGAAGCGCTTGGGGCGATGATTGTAACGTCCGCGGCGGCGGCAACCTCGAGCGTCCCACCCGGAACGCCCAGGATGGATGCCGGGGCGGTGGTCATCCAACGAACGAGATGAGGCCAATCCGAGAGGCCGGATTCTAACATCGCTTTGGCCGCCAAGCCCAACGCGGTTTCGAGGCCGACAATTCCGAACGGCGCGCGGAGAAAACCAACACGTTTTTCCTCCTCGGCGTGCGGCGCGTGATCGGTAACGATGCAATCGATGGTTCCGTCGCAAAGACCAGCCCGGCATGCCTCGACGTCGGCCTTTCCACGGAGCGGAGGGTGCATTTTGGTGTTTGGGTCTTGATCCGCGCACGCGTCGTCGGTCAGAACCAAATGGTGGGTGCACACTTCAGCCGTCACGGGCAGGTTTTCGCGTTTCGCCTGTCGAACCAGTTCGATCGCACCCACCGTGGAGATGTGTGCGACGTGGTACCGCCCGCCCGTTTCGCGAACGAGGTTTATGTCTCGTTCAATCATCGCCTCCTCGGCCACGGGGTCGATGCCCGGCAGGTCGATCCGGCGGGAGACTTCGCCCTTGTGCATCACGCCGGCGGCGGACATCGATTTGAATTCGCAATGTTGAATCAGCAGGGCGTTGATGCGTTTGGCCGCTTGGAGCGCTTCACGCATGATGCGGTCGTCCTCGACGCCGTCGCCGCCTGGAGCAGCCGCCCTATCTGGGTGTGGAGCTGGTCTACGACGACTGGAGGAGG
>CAYQFV010000215.1:0-5675 GCA_964416845.1 uncultured Phycisphaeraceae bacterium
GGGAATGGTGTTCTTTGCGCGATCCGTTTCCCGCTGTTCGCCGATTGCCTGGCGGGCGAATACGGTCTTGACCAGCACTGAAGGCCTCGCCTTGCTCAGCTCGCTGGCCTTCTGGTAGTCCTTCAGTGCGAGTTCGTAATCGCCCATCAGGACAAACAGGTCGCCGCGTCTTTCCAAGGCGACGTCGTCGGTCGGATTGTTCTTCACGATGGCTGTCGTTCGCTCCAGCTCGTGTTGGACACGGTCCCACAGCGTTCTTCGTTCCAGTTGTTCTGCCGCGTGGTTTCCGTCCAGCTTCCGTGCGCGGTCGAGATCATCAATGGCCTGAACGAATTCTCCGCGTCGGGCGTGGGCGGCTCCGCGCGCGACGTGGACGTTGGGATCGTCGGGCGACATCTCGACGGCGCGCGTCAAGTTTGCGAAGCTCGCTTCGAAGTTGCCCGCGAACAGATTCGCCAACCCTCGCATCATCCAACTGACCACATCATCGGCGGATAACTCCAGCGCGTGGGCGAGTACTTTTTCGCTCTCTTCAAACGCGCCGCGTCCCAGACGCGCAATGCCCAACAACGTGAACCCGGTGGACTTCTTCTCGTCCAGCACGGTCATGAATTGGGCCTCTTTTTCCATGTTCTCAAAATCGCCAAGTTGGGCGTAGACGATCGCCCGCAGCGTCATCGCGTCGTACGGGTCGACGTTGCCGCTCATCGCCTGGTTGATGAGGTTCAATTGTTCGTCGGGCGTGTCGGCTGCGAGCGCTTGTTGATAGAAGAGCGAGCTTTCCGTCACGCCGGGAGGATCCATCGTGTCGAAGTCGTGACTGATTGGTTCCGCCTCCCGCAGCCGCGTCAGCAGTTCCCCAGTGAGCGACGCGATCAACGCAGCGTCTGTCTCGGTGAACTTCGGGGCAGTGTCGACCACCAGTGTTCGCTCCGTCGGTGCGTCGCCCGCGTCGATAGGTTCCGGGCGTGATTCTGCCGATTCGTTCGTGCCAAGCCAAGACGCGATCTCCTTGCCGAATTCGAACCCGGTGGTGTTCCTTGTCTTTTGGATCTGCTCGATCAGATTTCGCTGTTTTTCTTCCTGCGCTGACAGTTGGGCTTCGAGTTGCTGATTGAAGGACCGCGATTGAATCTGCGAGGTCGCCATGACCGTGGCCAAGACGATGACCACGAGGGACGCGATGAATACCTTTCGCTGATGGCGTGCGATCAGTTTTCGCCCGCGCGACAGCAGTCCCTCGCGCCTTGCGAGCACCGCGTGGTGATCCAGGAAGCGGCGAAGATCGTCTGCCATGTCGGCGGCGGTTCCGTATCTCGCCGCAGGGTCGCGCTCCAGCGCCTTCATACAAATCGTTTCAAGATCGACCGGGATGTTCGGGTCGATCCATCGAGGCGGTGTTAGCTCGCTGCTGATGATCTTCGTCAGGACTTGCTCTCGCGTCTTGCCGGGATAGGGGGCGGCGAGCGTCAACCATTCGTACATGGTCGCGCCCAGCGAGTAGATGTCGGTTCGGTGGTCGGCTGGGTTCTTGCCACCGGTGATTTGCTCGGGCGACATGTAGAGCGGCGACCCGACGAATTCCCCGGTCGTGGTCACGCCCGGCTGCTCGAGAATCCTTGCCAAACCGAAGTCCGTAATGAACAGGGTTCCGGACTGGTCGTAAATGAAATTGTGGGGTTTGACGTCTCGGTGAATCACGCCCTCGCCGTGGGCGTAATCCAACGCGTCCGCCGCGGCTGAGATTTGCCGGGCGATGTGATCGAAGTCGGTGGGGGATCGCCGCTGACTTAGCCGAACGTCGCTCTTGCGCGGCGATTCAGATGCCGAGTCCGGGGTTATTGCGATGGTCTTGTCCGGATCCTGGTCGGCCCGTGCTCCGTCGCCGTCGGCACCCAGCACGACCTTGGTTTCCGTCAGCGCCAAGTCCGCCGGATCGCCCCGCTCGCCGCGAGCGTCGCAAATGATGTCGTAGAGGTTCTTTCCTTCGATGCACTCCATCGCGTAGTAGTAAATCCCGTCTTCATCGCCTTGGGCATATATGGGGACGATGTTGCGATGGTGAAGCTTTGCGGCGGCCTGTGCCTCGCGACGAAAACGCGTGATGGATGTGTCACTCAGGCCGAACGTGCTCGCGAGGACCTTCAACGCCACCTTGCGATCCAGAGATCGCTGCCACGCTTCGTAGACGGTTCCCATCCCGCCCCGGCCGATGACGCGCTTGATCTCGAAGTCTCCGCCGACCACGTGACCAATGATCGACCTCGACCCACCACCGCCGCCCGAAGACGCGGGAGTCACCTCCGGATCAGAATGTTCCTTTTTGGAATCCGCCATCATGCTCGCCGGTTGAACGCGGCCTCGATACATTTACACTGCAATACTGGCAGTGCAGGCTCGTGTGCTATCACCTCAGTCGCGTGCGCGATTCACCTCGCGGACGAGCGATGATTGAATCGGGCATCCGCCGTTAGTCGTTTCGCGGCGGGGTGTTGCATATTTTCGGGCGCATTCTCACCCTACCAATGTCTACCCCAACCACATCCCCGTCAATGCGACAAACGGTACTTATTTGTAATGACCAGCAGAGAGCCGTTCGGAAGCGGCGGCGTGCGAGCCTTTACTCAACGAGTTCTCTTGCCCTCCCAAGCGCTTAGGACGAGTTTCGCGGGTTGTAGCGGTCAGATTGTACTGCGACGCGGTCGCATCGGGCGCGAACGACCAGCCAGCCAATTGATAAATCTTTGATGATGTCGCCCGCGCCGATCTTTCGGTTCGATGTTTCCGGCAATTCCTTACAATTATATACGCGTGAACGGGCCGAATGTTGGCATCCGGTCTGGGGCGATTTGTGGCAATTGAGGGAGATTCTCGCCGACGGGCGGAGCTTGCCCAATCGTCGCACGGCCGGGCTTGCGCGGAGAGGGATGGAGCGGTGGTTACGGCGGATCAGCGGCTGCGACGCCGGCGGCGTTCGGAAAGTCGCCCGCTGAGTATCTTCGTCCGAGGTCGATGTAAGTGCGGACCACGCGTTTGACGTAGCCCAACTCTTCGTCGGTGACGCGTCGTATCGCCTTGGCGGGCAATCCCATGACCAGGGTGCGATCGGGGATCGACGTACCCGGCACGACCACCGCGCCGGCAGCCACGATACATTCGTCGCCCACGACGCTGGCGTCCAACAAGATCGCGCCGATGCCGATCAAACTACGATGGCCGACGCGCGAGCCGTGTACAACCGCCCGATGCCCGATGGCGACGTCGTCCCCGATGGTAAGCGGGTCGCCGGAGTTCGTGTGAACGACCACGCCGTCCTGCACGTTCACTCGATCGCCGATGGTAACTCGCCCTACATCTCCGCGAATCACGACATGATGCATGATGGTGCACTGCTCGCCAAGGGTCACATCCCCACAGATGTACGACGACGGCGAAACGAATGTCTCGCGACCAATCAACACCGTCTTAGCGTCGTGATGCGTCATTCTCGCATTCTATGCGCTACGACGAAACCACGCGAATCCGCCTTTTGACGTTGCGGGCACACTCTCATCCTGCTAGGTTGCTCGCTCGTTTGGTCTGAACAAGCATCTTGGCCGATGCGCCGCCGCGCTTCGATACGAGACTCTAGACGTGAGAAGTTACGCAAATCTCAGAAAAACGATCCACGTCAAGATCGTGGCCTTGCTCGCTCGGGCGGGATTCAAGGAAGAATATTTTCTCACCCTGCTTGCGCTCCTGATCGGAGGGGCGACCGGCGTTGGGGCGTACGGCTTCTTCGCGGCGATGGAGTGGGTCAAGGGCATCTCGTACGGCGATGGGGGCGGGTTGTTCGCAGGCCATTGGTACATGTTGATCCTGCTTCCAGCCGCCGGGGCACTCGTCGTCGGCATCATCACGCAGAGTTTCGCCCGCGAGGCTAAAGGGCACGGTGTTCCGGAGGTGATGGACGCGATCTATCGCCAAGGCGGGATCGTGCGCCCGCGTGTCGCGTTGGCGAAAGCCGTTGCCAGCGCGTTCACGCTTGGCACGGGCGGATCGGCAGGAACGGAAGGGCCGATCATACAAATCGGCGCTGCAATCGGTAGCGCGTTCGGTCAGTTCTTTCGAGTTCATCCGCGACAGTTGAGCACGCTTGTGGCTTGCGGGGCGGCGGGTGGTATTGCGTCGATCTTCAACGCGCCAATCGCAGGTGTTCTCTTTGCGCTGGAGATCTTCCTCAAGGATTTCTCCTTCAAGGCGTTTGCTCCTGTGGTGTTCGCGAGCGTCATCAGCTGCTCACTGACGCACGCACTCAGTGCCAACGGCGACGTGGCGCTCTTCGGCGTTCAGCAGAGTGCGCACTACGTTTTCAACGGTTCGGAACTTCCCTTTTTTCTCGTGCTCGGCCTTATTTGCGCGCTGGTTGCCATCGCCTTCATTCGCTTGCTTTACGGCATGGAGGATCTCGCCGACGCCGTCAAACTTCCGGAATTCGTCAAGCCGATCATCGGAGCGGTTGCGCTTGGCGGGATCGGCGTGGTGTATTTTTTCGGCGGTTCGGACGGCAACATGGAAGTGCCCAGTTTCTTCGGGAACGGATACCCGCTCATTCAGGCCGTCATCGACTCGACAGGCGTGGTTCACTTGAGCGCGCTCTCGCTTCTGTTGCTCTGTGCGTTCAAACTCGTGGCCACGTGCTGTACGCTGGGCTCGGGTGGCTCGGGAGGCATTTTCGCGCCGTCGCTTTTCATGGGGGCGACGGTGGGCGGTGCGTTTGGCCTGACTCTTCACAGCATGGGCTGGATTGACGAAACCAGCATCGCGGCGTACGCCCTGGTCGGCATGTCCGCCGTTATCGCCGCTACCACGCATGCGCCTTTGACGGCGATTGTCATCCTGTACGAGATCACGCGCGAACCGCATGTGATCCTGCCAGTGATGTTCGCGGCTATTGTTGCCACTACCGGCGCTCAAAAACTCTGTCGCGACAGCATTTACACGCTCAAGCTCCGCCGCCGCGGCGTTCGCATGGGCACGCTGGCGGACCTGACCATCCTCAAACGCATCACGGCAGATCAAGTTCCCCATTCACCCGCGGTGCGAGTTCGCTACGACGACCCGCTGCAAAAAGTCATCGACCTTGCCGCTCGCAACGGCGCGACGGATTTTATCGTCGTCGACGCAAACGATCGCTACCAGGGTGTCGTGATGGCCGACGACATTCAAACTGCACTGCTCCAGCCCGAGGCGGTCCCGCTTCTGCTTGTTGCAGAGCTTACGCGTAACAACGTCCCGGTGGTCAAGCCGACCGAGACGCTGGACAATGTCTTGGACGCCTTCGCCCATGCCGACGTGGACTCACTTCCGGTGGCCACCGCCGACGGTAACGCTCCCACGAATGCGGTTGTCACTCTTCAGGCAGTCATGGCGCGCTATCAAAGAGAACTCGACCGCCCCAGCGTCTGATTGATTGGCGCGCCGTTGCATTCAACATTTCCTCTTTGGCGATCCGGTAGCTTGTGAGTGGTCGTGTCGCGGCAGTTGCGTCGGCGTGTTTCCTACGACCCGTCCGAAGTCCGGATAGTTCGTGGAACGTTAACCAGTGCCGTCTCCAGAAAGGTCTTTCGACTTTGCTGCAGGCGCGACACTTGGGTGCCATGGCCAAGCGCAGCGCGGCCATGCGATCAACACGA
>CAYQFV010000216.1:0-5674 GCA_964416845.1 uncultured Phycisphaeraceae bacterium
AGCCGAAGGCGCGGGCATGCCTCCTCGTGTTGATCGCATGGCCGCGCTGCGCTTGCCATGACACCTAAGTGCCGCGCCTGCAGAAAAGTCGAAAGACCTTTGTAGAAACGGCGTGAAGACCGGATGCTCGCGGAAGGTTCGGGGCAGATCGACCGGGGCGAGCGAACCAAACTGGAGGACGGTGGGATGAAAGCGTCGGTGATTCGGGAGTTTGGCGGGCCTGAGGTGTTCAAATATGAGGACGTCCCCACGCCCCAGCCGCAGCGCGGGTATGTCGTGGTGAAGGTCGCCGCATGTGGATTGAATCGGTACGACCTCTACCTGCGAATGGGCGGCATTCGTCGCGATGTTTCATTCCCGCACGTGATGGGGGCGGACATCACCGGCACCGTCGCGTCGGTCGGAGAGGGTGTGACGACATTTCGTGAGGGCGATCGGGTGATCGTCGCGCCCGGCTTTCCCACCGAAGTATGCGATTGGGACTACGACCCGATCAACCAGGCTGATAGCTACACCGTGACGGGGACGATTCTTTGGGGCGGGTATGCCGAGTACGTTCACGTTCCGGTCCCGTTCGTGATCAAGGACGATACCGAGATCGCGCAGGATCAACTCGCCACGGTGCCGCTGTGCCTGACAACGGCGATGCACGCGGTCAAAACGTTGGCAGAGGTACGAAACGGAACCACCGTGCTGGTGCAGGCCGGGGCGTCCGGCAGTGGGAGCATGTGCATCCAAGTTGCAAAGGCCCTGGGCGCAAGCGTGATCACGACGGTGGGGTCCGAGCCGAAAGTTGAAACAGCGACGTTGGCCGGCGCGGATCGCGTCATCCGCCGCGGAATTGAGGATCAGGTGGAATGCGTTCGCGCGTGGACAGACGGCCGGGGGGTGGACGTCGTGATCGACAACGTCGGGTCAGCCGTGTTCGACGCCAACCTGAAATCGTTGCGAGTGGGCGGCACGTTCGTGAATTTCGGATTGGTCAGCGGGTACAAGACGGAATTCAACCTGAAGGACTTCTTCTTCGCACAGCACGTCCTCAAAGGCTCGATGATGGGCACGTTGGAAGAACTGCGCGAAGGCCTGGAGATGCTCCGCGATGGCAAGATTCGCCCGATTCTGGACAGAACCTACCCGCTGGCAGACGCGGGAGAAGCCCACGCGTTCATCGACTCGCGTCAAGTGCGTGGCAACGTCGTGCTGATCCCGTGATGGCCGAAGCCGCACTGCGCAGCGGTGGATTCGGCCAGACGGATCAATGCCGATCGCACGGATCACCGAACGACATCATCAAAACAGGCACCGCCGCGAATGCGACGGTGCCTGCGATCTCCATCAATCAGATGCGATGGGCGCGGTTAGCTGACCACGCGAACTTGCGTCGCCTTGGGACCCTTCTCACCAGACGATAGCTCGAATTGCACTCGAGCTCCTTCGGCTAGCGTTCGGAATCCTTCGGCCTGGATTTCACCCTGATGGACGAAGACATCGCCTCCATCGTCGGATTGAATGAATCCATAGCCCTTCGTGTCATTGAACCACTTTACGGTACCTTCTGGCATAGCGACAACCCCTGTCGATTTGCATCACCACGAGAACCTGTTTGAAACACACACTGCTTCGAATAAGGAAAGGACCTGCTCATGCGGAGACGCCATTCTATTACAGCCGTGTATTATCCGGGCCTGCGCTGAGCCCGTCAAGCAGTAAGGGTGAAAAATATTAAAAAAACTCGCCGAAAAACACATGGCGGCAAGAACCTTTTGCGCAATAGGTTGCGGTCCAATTGCTCGTGGCGTTACACGATCACCAAAGGTCCGGGGGAAGTGACAGGGTGTGACACTCTTGTTCGCCGCGAATGTTGCAACGTCCATGGTGACCGGATCAGCAAGTCATCAAAACGGGCACCGCCGCAGATGCGACGGTGCCCGTGGTTTCCATCATGAATCTCGATGGGTGAGCTTAGCTGACCAAGCGAACCTGCAGCGCCTTGGGACCTTTGTCCCCCGACGAAAGTTCGAATTGGACGCGAGCCCCTTCTGTCAGTGTTCGGAATCCATCAGCTTGAATCTCACTCTGGTGGACGAAGACATCGCCTCCATCGTCCGACTGAATGAATCCATATCCCTTGGTGTCATTGAACCACTTTACGGTACCTTCTGGCATAGCGACAACCCCTGTCGATTTGCATCACCACGAGAACCTGTTTGAAACACACACTGCTTCGAATAAGGAAAGGACCTGCTCATGCGGAGACGCCATTCTGTTACAACCATGCATTATCGGAGTGTACAACGGATTCGTCAAGGAATGAGGCCGAAAAATCTCCCCCAAAGTTGCCTCCAGGGCTTCAGGGCCGACAAAAATATGCCTGTAAATAGGTTATGATCCAGCAGCACACGATGTTTCACCGTCGGTCGTGGTTCGGGGCGTTGCGGCATTTGGGGACACTTCGGGGCGTTTTCGACGCGCGCGGATCGCTGCTCCGGCTATCAAATCAGGGCTGCGTGGGTGGGATCAAAGAGCGGACGGGTGATGTCGGATCGATCCGAATTGCCCGGACTGCGTAGCGGCGGGCCGCCGTGACGTCGCCCAGCTTGTGGAACGCATTTGCGGCAGCTTCGAGGTGGCTGAGGTTGCTCGGCTGAAGGGTGGCGAGGATTTGATACTGCCTGGCGGTGCACCGGTCGGCGGCAGTCTGTGCGCAAACGTCGGCCAGCGCGAGGTGCGTGTCGACGCTGAACGGGTCGATGTAGATCGATTGTTGGTACCAGTAGCGGGCGTCGGCGGTGCGATGTTGCTTGACGTACATGGCTGCTATGGTTGCGGGCACGTCGGCGTCGCGATCTTCGATGCGTGCCAATTCGAGAAGGTGTGGCAACGCTCGGCGATCGTCGTTGGCAGCGAGATAGATGCCGGCGAGCCCCTTGTGGGCGGCGGGATCTCCAGGGACGAGTTGCTCGAGTCGTTCAAGGTGGTGGATTGCAGCGTCGTGATTGCCTCGGTCCAGTTCGATGGAGGCCAGGGCGCTGTGGGCAACGGGACGTTCGTCGTCGATCTTGACGAGCCGGCGCATGGCGGGCTCCAACTCCTGGTCCAGTTTCGTTCGCTGTGGCGAGTCGTTCATCGACGACCGCATGGCGAGCAGTATCTCGCCGAGCGCGGTCAGCGACGCTTTGTTGTTCTCGTCCAGCTTGAGTCCGGCACGAGCAGCAGCGAGCGCTCGGTCAAGATTGCCGTGTGCAAACTCGGCGCGGGCGAGTTGGCCTTTGATGGTCGGATCGCTTTCGTCGGCGCGGGAGGCCGCTCGCAGGCCGTCGACGTCGGCGGGCGGTTCGATGGGGACGCTCCAGAACGCCACCTGCTCGGTCGCCCATTTGTCGAAATCGTCGTCGAATTGCTGGGTATCCAGGCCGAGGACGCCTTGAAAAACATCCTTCTGAGATTGCTTGCGGCTAAACCCGCCGAGCATTCGATTGATCGCGTCGTATCCGAAGCGTTCGATGATGTATTCGCACATCCACTCGCTTTGGGCGTAGGCTAGCTGACGGTCGGTGTGGCGTTTGGGCCTGATGAATCCCCAATCGATGGTTTGGAGCGTGAAGAGGTCGTCCGTGCGGACCGCTTCGGCGAGCAGGGTGGCCCAGCGGGGCGTCCGGGGTTGGTCTTCCTGGAGGACGGCGAGGCCTTCGGTGAACCAGTGTGCGATTCTGTTCCTGGTGACCGCGAGGGTCACTGTGTGGGTGAACTCGTGTCGCAGGACGTTGGCGACGTTGTAGGGGCCTTTCAATTCTGCGTGGCGACGCGGGGCGTCGAGCGCGATGACCGACCCGGTGCATGCCCCGATGGTGTGGATCCAGGGTTTTCCGGTGATGCGAACGCCGAACATGCGGTGGGTCGGTAGGAATTCGATGGTGGTCTTGGTGGTGAGGGTCGCGTCGTAGTCTTCGCAGATTTCCTCGTAGATGCTTTCAAGATAGTCGGCGTAGCAGAGCGGCAGGACGGCATCCTTCTCGGAGTCATACTTGATGGTGAAGTGTTCGGTTTCGTACTTGTCGAAGGCGGCAAGCTTGTCGAGCAGGCCTAGGGTGTTGAATGTGCGGGCGTCGAAGTCGTCGATCTGCCAGGCGGCTGCCAAGGCGACGCGGGCGCTCGCTTCGTCGCCCCACTGCATGTACATCAGGCCCAACTCGGTACGCGGGTGGGGATCGGTGGGGTCCGCCTTGATGGCGAGTTGAAACTGTTTCTCGGATTCCGAGTACTGGCGAAGGGCGGACAGCGTGTCGGCGACTATTTGATGAAACGCCGCGGGTGCTGGGGACACTGCGTAGGCGCGAGCTTGAAAGTCGGTCACCTGCTGCGGTTCGTTGAGCGCGGTGGCTGCTGCGGCGGCGTATCCCAGCGCGGCGATGTCGTTGGGATTGATGTCGAGCGCGGCGAGGGCGACCGTCTTGGCCTGTTGGTATCGTCGCTCGGTGAGGCGGAGGGCAGCCTCGAGATGGAACACGTCGGGAGCGTTGGGGTTTCGCTGCTTCGCGAGCGCGATCTGGTGGTCGGTTTTCTCGAAATCCCATTGACCGAGCGCCAGCCAGCCGAGTCCGATGTGCGCGGTTGCGAGGTTGTCGTTGATCGCAAGGGCGGCTTGATAGTCCTCTTCGGCGAGGTCGCGTTTGGACTTTGAACGCAGGAGATCCGCGGCGGCGACTCTGGCCGGCCAATAGGTGCGGTCGACTCGCTCGTAGGCCGGCTGATAGAGTTCTTGAAGGGTGTGGATGGTTCTGTTGCTGAGATTGGGATGTCCGGTGAGGACGCTGTATCGCAGGAAGCCGGAGGCAGCCGCGGTGAGGTTCTCGGCGGATCGTGGCAGCCTTTTGAGTATGAGGCGGTCGAAGTATCGGTAGGTCTTGATGGCCTCGTCGCGTCGCCCGACGGTCTCGTACAATCGACCGAGCAAGTACCTGGCGGGCATGTTGTTGGCATTGAGATCGATCGCACGCTGGGCATGGGCGATCGCCTCCGCGTAGTGGCCTACCGGTTTGAGAACGGCTGCCATTGATGCATGCCACGCGCTGCTACCTTGTCCGTCGGACTGCACGTCGGTCAGGGCGGTGCGAGCGTCCTTAAGTCGGCCGGTTTCGAGACAACACGTCGCGAGGCCACACGCGGCGGCGATGCGGGCGTCTGGATCATCAAGTAGTTGTGTATAGGCATCGATTGCTTTGGGATACTGACCGGTGATTCGCCAGTGGTCCGCATCGTCCACAGAAGGCGGAGATTGACCGAGCGCGGGAGGGACCATCGTCGCGAACGCGATGGTGACGCAGATATGGGAAGTTGATCGGCGAATGTTCATCGTCTTGTCCATCGGTGCGATTCATCGGAGACCATGAATCGCAGCCTCTCGCAGTACGGGCCGAAGTTGTCGTCAATTTGTAGCGCAGGCATCTTGCCTGCACCGCAATCGCACCCCGTGCAGGCAAGATGCCTGCGCTACGAGGAACTTGGGCCGTACTCGTAGTGCTGTTTCTGCAACGGTCTCTCGACTTTTCTGCAGGCGCGGCACTCGGGGGTGCCATGGCCAAGCGCAGCGCGGCCATGCGATCAGCACAAGGAGGCATGCCCGCGCCTTCGGCTTGGGCATGGCACCCGGCACCCGGCACCCCGCGCCTTCGGC
>CAYQFV010000217.1:0-5674 GCA_964416845.1 uncultured Phycisphaeraceae bacterium
TCGCAGCGGTTGTCTTTTGGGCGTCGGCCAGTCAAAATAGCCGCAGGTAGAAATGCGCTGGACAACGATCGATCTGAAAGGGTGTCGCATGGGTTTGATGGATGGGAAAAAGGGGCTCGTGTTCGGGGTCGCCAACGACCGGAGCATCGCTTGGCATATCGCCAACAACTTGATCGCCGAGGGAGCGGTTTGTGGTTTCCCGTATCTCCCCGGTGAGAAGATGGAACGTCGCGTCCGCAAAGCGCTCGAGTCGGGCGGCGTGAACGACCCCTGGATGATGCCCTGCGACGTCTCCAACGATGACGATCTTGACCGCGTCTTCGACGCTGCCAAGGAGCGTTTCGACGCGATCGACTTTGTCGCCCACTCGGTCGCATTCGCCGATCGTCAGTATCTCAAAACGGGCAACTTCCACACTACCCCTCGCGAGGTGTTTGCCCAAGCGCTCGACATCAGCGCCTACACGCTGGTCGCGATGGCCAAACGCGCCGTCGCCATCATGCCCAACGGCGGATCCATCATCGCCATGACCTACTTCGGCAGCGAGAAAGCGATCCCCGGATACAACGTTATGGGCGTCGCCAAAGCCGCCCTCGAAGCGTGCACGCGATACCTCGCCGCGGAGCTGGGCGAAAAGGGCGTCCGCGTCAACACCATCAGCGCCGGACCCATCAAGACCCTCTCCTCGATGGCAGTCGACGGGCTGGAGGAAATCTTCGGCTGGGTCGAAAAGAAAGCCCCCCTCAAGCGCAACATCGAAGCCGACGAGGTCGGCAAGACCGCGATTTACCTGCTCAGCGATCTGTCGACCGGCGTGACGGGCGAAAACATCTACGTCGACGCAGGCTACAACATCGTCGGCCTGTAACCGCGCAGAGCAAGTGCCAACTGGTGACACTCCGAATCAAAGTGTCACCGGTTGGCACTTTCGCACGGCAGCGATGGGTCGTCACGCCGACAGCGAGCCGGTGGCGACGCGTTCGATCTCCCCCGCGCTGGCGATTGGGGCCCGGAAAATGCAACATCTGAGCACCCTGTTTTGCGCCGCACATCCGCGCTTTCATCGCAGGCCCGCTGCGCGTACGATCCGGACATGAGTCATGCAAAAACGGTACGAGCACGGGCATATTCATCCATCTCGAACCTCGGATACGGGTTCGACGTCTTCGGAATCAGCGTCGACGCTTGTCAGGACATCGTCGAGGTTTCCCGTAGCGAGCAGGGTGTGGAACTGACCGTCACCGGGACCGGCAGCGCTGGCGTTCCGAGTGATCCACAACGCAACACCGCCACGGTAGCGGTGTCAGCCATGTTGGCGGAGTTGGGCGTCGATCGCGGCTTGAAGATCCACCTGGACAAGTCAACGCGCCCCGGCAGCGGGCTGGGGTCGAGCGCTGCCAGCGCAGCGGCGGCGGTGGTGGCCGTGGACGCGTTGTTGTCCCTGAATCTGTCGCAAGCATCGCTGGTCCATTTCGCGGCGGCGGGCGAATGTGCGTCGGCGGGGACAGCCCATGCGGACAACGTGGCAGCCTCGATCTGCGGCGGGTTCACGATCTGCGGCGTGGGTGAACCGATGCGTTTGATCCAGATCGAATTGCCGGACGAACTCCGATTCGTCATCGCCACGCCTCGAATCGAAATCACCACGCTTGACGCCCGCCAACGACTTCCGAAAGCGGTGTCCCTGGCAACCTATTCTGACGGATGCAGCCGGTGCGCCATGATGGTGGCGGCGTTGTCATCCGGCGACTTGCGAGCGTTCGGCGAATTGACCGAAGGGTCGTTCGTCGATACCGCCCGATCTGAACTGTTGAACGGTTTTGGATCGGTCGCGGCGGCCGCGCGGGCTGCGGGGGCGTTTGGTGTGTCGATCAGCGGCGGCGGTCCGTCGGTGTCGGCAGTGGCGGACGCATCCACCGATCTTTCGGCGATCGCCGCGGCGATGGAAAACAGCTTTCGAGAAACGGGTGTGAAGACCGATGTCAGAATAGCCCGTGCAGCAGGCGGCGCGGAGGTCTTGGAGAGACACCGTTGAAACAACGATGCATCGAATGCGGCGAGACGTACGAGTTGGACGCGTTGCTTTATACCTGCGCGCGATGCGGCGATGTGCTGGAGATTTCCCACGATCTATCGCCGACGCAAAAGCCCGCGTTCACCGGCCGGGGGGTTTGGCGATACGCGCCGCTGCTCGGCGCTCCGGATCGCCTGATGGTCTCCATGGAGGAAGGCGCGACCGGCTTGCACCGCTGCGATCGATTGGGGCGAGACCTGGGCATCCCCACCCTGTTGGTCAAGAACGAGGGAGAGAATCCGACCGGGTCGTTCAAGGATCGCGGCATGACCGTCGGCGTGACCCAAGCGAGAGCGCTCGGAGCGACGTCGGTCGCGTGCGCGTCGACGGGCAACACCGCCGCGTCCCTGGCAGCGTACGCGGCGAAGGCCGGCCTGCGCGCGATCGTGCTGATCCCCGGTGGCAAGGTTGCGATGGGCAAGATCGCCCAAGCAACGGTGCACGGGGCGGACATCGTTCAGATTCAGGGAAACTTCGACGACGCGATGCACGTGGTGCAGGAACTGTCACGCGACGGCAGCGTCTACCTGCTCAACTCGATCAACCCGTTTCGCCTTGAAGGGCAAAAAACGTTGGCGTTTGAGGTGTGCGAGTCGCTGGGCGACGCGCCCGACGTGCTCGTGCTGCCGATGGGTAACGCGGGCAACATCAGCGCCATCTGGAAGGGGTTCAAGGAATTCCACGATCTGGGCCTGATTCAACGACTGCCGCGCATGATCGGCGTGCAGGCCGAGGGCGCTTGTCCGATCGTGCGCTTCATCAACAAAAGCGCCACGGAATGTCACGTGTCAAATCCGGAAACGGTGGCCACCGCGATCCGTATCGGCGCGCCGGTGAACTGGAAGAAGGCAGTCCGAGCGATCCAAGAGTCGGGTGGTGCAGCCGCAACGGTGACCGACAACGAAATTCTGCGAGCCCAGAGCGATCTAGCCCGCCTGGAAGGCCGATTCGTCGAGCCAGCATCGGCAGCGCCCATCGCGTACCTGCAGCGCTACGGGATGGAGTCCGCCGAGACGGTGGTTTGCGTCGCGACAGGTCACGGGCTGAAAGACCCGGACGCGGTGCTTGGCAACGCACCGCCGATGAAGCAGGCCGACCCGACGTTGGATTCGTTGCTCGAGGCGCTGGGTCAATGACACGTGTTTGCTTGATCGGCTTTGGCGTGGTGGGTCGCTCGTTTGTGAAGCTCTTGACCGAGCGAGCGGCGAGCCTCGCGAGCGATTACGGCTTTTCGGCCCGGTTGGTGTGCGTGGCGGACTCGGGCGGAGCGGCGGTTTCGCAGCGCGGGCTTCTCGAATCGGAGTTACTCGCCGCCAAGCAGTCGCATGGCACGGTGGGGGCGGTGGCGGATCATGGCCTGACGGGGTGTTCCGGCGAGCAGTTGATCGCGGACTGCGAGGCGGACGTGGTGATCGACGCGACGCCGAGCGATCTGTCGTCCCCCGGGCTGGCGATGGGCCACTTGCGTGCGGCGTTTCGCACCGGGAAGCACGCGATCACGGTCAACAAAGCGCCGCTCGCGACGGCGATGCCCGCCCTGTTGGAGTTGGCGACGCACAACCGCGTGGAATTCCGCTACAGCGGCACGGTCGGCGGTGGAACGCCCATGTTGGCGCTGGCGCGCGAGTGTGCCCGCGGCGATGACGTGGTCTGCTTACGCGGCGTTTTGAACGGCACGACGAATTACATTCTGTCGCAGATGCACGAGACCGGAGTCGACTTCGACGCGGCGCTCGCCGAGGCCGTTCGCTTGGGCTACGCGGAAACCGACCCAAGTGCCGATATCGACGGTATCGACGCAGCCACCAAAGTCGTCATCTTGTCGAACCTGATCATGTCTCGCCCGACGACGATTCAAGATGTCGACGTGGCCGGGATTCGAGGCGTGTCGCGCGAGCACGTCGAAAGCTGCAAAACGGCAGGTCGGGTCTTGAAGCTGGTCGGTGAAATCGGCGACACGACGCGCGTGGGTCTGGCGGAAGTGGACGCCGACAGCCCGCTGAACGTGCCCGCCAATCTGAACGCCCTGACGTTGACGTTGCGTTCGAGCGGCGACGTGACGCTGGTGGGCCGAGGCGCGGGTGGGATTGAAACGGCGACGGCCGTTCTTCGTGACTTGTTGGATATATGGCAGACCGTCGGGGCGGCGACATGACGATCGTAATGAAATTCGGCGGGACCTCGATGTCGGACGCGGAGTCCATCCGCGGATGCGCGTCTCTCGTGCGTGAGCACGGAAACGGACATCAGGTAGTCACCGTGGTATCGGCGATGGCGGGTGTGACGGACTTGCTACTGGAGCTGGCTGACGCCGCCGCCGCCGGCAATCGAGCAGTCAAACACACTCTACTGGGCGGTCTGCGGGCAAAGCACGAAGAGTCGGCCCGCACCCTCGGAGTTTCCGAACGCGTCCACGAGATTCTGGACCGGCTGGAGCGGCTGGTTTCCGGAATTGAAGCCGTCGGCGAACTAACGTTACGCTCCCGCGATGCGGTGGTGTCGTTCGGTGAGACGCTTTCGTCGGCGTTGATGGCCAGCGCGATCGACGGCGTGGCGATGACCGGTGGCGAGGCGGGCATCGTCACGGACGAACAACACGGCGAGGCTGAACCGCTGATGCAACTGTCGCTGCATCTGATGCAGGAACGACTCGGTGCCGCGTTGTCACGCGACGAGCGCGTGGTGGTCACCGGGTTTGTCGCAGCGACGCAGCATGGTGCGGTGTCGACGCTGGGTCGAGGCGGGTCGGATTACACAGCCACACTGATCGGGGCCGCGCTCCATGCGGACGAAATCTGGATCTGGACCGACGTGGACGGGCTGATGACGGCGGACCCGCGAATCGTCTCCAATGCCCGGTTGCTGGAATCGATCGCGTTCGACGAAGCGGTGGAGATGGGACAGTTCGGAGCCAAGTCGATGCACCCGAGAGCGCTCGAGCCGGCTGCGGAGCATGGCATTGCGGTGCGGGTACGCAACACCTTCAACGCGGCGTGCGAGGGAACGCTGATTTCATCCGCGGGCGAGACTTCCGAGACGATGCGTTCGGTGTTGTTGCTCAAGGGGTCAGCCTTGGTCACCGTGTCGGGGGCTGCAATGGTCGGTCGACCTGGGACAGCCGCGAAGGTATTCGCCGCGCTGGGCGAGGCGGGCGTGAACGTCCAGATGATATCGCAGACGGTGTCGGAAGCGGGCATTTCGCTGGTGGTGGCCGGCTCGCAGCTGGATCGGGCTCGCACCGCGCTGGCAGGCCGATTGCTGCGGACCAAGTCGGCGCGCTCGGTGGATGTGATCGAAAACGCGGCGGTCGTGGCAGCGGTCGGTTCGAAAATGCACGGCCAAATAGGGGTGGCTGCCCGGGTGTTCGGCTCGGTGGCCAAACGGGGATTGAACATCCTGGCGATTGCACAGGGGTCGTCGGAGCGGAGCATCTGCTTCGTCGTCGACGGAGAGTCTGGCCCCGAAGCCGTCCGAGCACTGCACGACGCATTCGAATTGGGCGCTTCGTAACGCGCCGTCACGCCGGCGCTTGCGTGTGTGCCACTGCCCTCGAGCGGTGCACGAACACCACCAAAACCCTCCTGGATGCTGCTCGATGAC
>CAYQFV010000218.1:0-5661 GCA_964416845.1 uncultured Phycisphaeraceae bacterium
GAGCATGGTAGGATGGTGCCGATTGGTGGCATTGGGTGTTATTGGCGGCGTGGGTGGGTTCATCCGAGCCCCAAAATAGCGGTTGATGTACCTGCTTGATCACAGGGCGGCGTTTCGTGCTCGTTGAAGCATCCGCAAGCCCCCGAATGTTTCTTAGTCGCGCGGGGTGACAACTCCCACAACATAAGCGTCGTCGTAGGCGGATTGCAATTGCGGACCGGGCGCCTGAGGTTCAGGCGTCTTCTCGGGGGCTGTTGACTGGCCCAAGCGAGAGGTGTGGGCGTTTCGGTTCGCGCGGCGTGAAAGGTTTCTTGTGGATAAAATGCCAACCGTTGGAGCCTTCTTTTTCGCGTTCGGTCTCGGTGGCCTTTTTGTTCTATTCGGGTCGATGCTGATTGGCCGCTCGCGCATCGCGGCAGGCCTGAAGGAGGCGGAGCGCCTCTTAGAGGACGCGAAGAACAAGTGTGACCAGCTGCTGAAGTCGGCCCAATTGGACGCTCGCGCGGAGCGCGATCGGATGTTGGACGAGTTCAAGACCGAGTCCGACGAGGCGAGGGCTGAGCTTAAGGAGATTGAAAAACGCCTGACCAAACGTGAAGACAATCTAGACGGCAAGCTCGACACGTTGACGACGAAAGAGCGCCATCTGGAAAAGGCCGAGGCGAAGGTGGCGGAGCGGGCTGCCGAGTTGGAGCAGCTTGAGGCCAAGGCGGCGGAACTGATCGAGCAGCGTGAACACGAACTATCTCGCGTCTCCCGCATGAGCGTTGACGAAGCCAAGCGAGAACTGCTGACGTCGTTGGAGAACGAATTAACGCACGAGGCGGGGCAACTGATCTCCAAGGTGTTGAGTGAAGCACAGGAGGAGGCGGCGGAGAAGGCCCGCGAGGTGACGTTGATCGCGATCCAGCGATATGCGGCTGAGAATACGTGCGAGGCGACGGTGTCGACGGTGGACATTCCGTCGGATGAGATGAAGGGTCGTGTGATCGGTCGGGAGGGGCGTAACATTCGTGCGTTTGAGAAGGCGACCGGGGTTGATGTGATCGTCGACGACACGCCGGGCGTGGTGGTGGTCAGTTCGTTCGATCCGGTCCGCCGCGCGATTGCGCACAAAACTTTGTTGAAACTGGTCACCGATGGCCGCATCCATCCGGGGCGGATCGAGGAAGTGACCGAACAGTCTCGCAAGGAAATCGAAAAGACGATCGTCGAGAACGGCAAGCGTGCCAGCCTGGAGGCGAACGTGTCTGGTTTGCACCGCAAGTTGATCGATCTGCTTGGCAGGTTGCACTACCGGACCAGTTACGGGCAAAACGTTCTACAGCACAGCATTGAGGTCGCGTATCTGTGTCAGGTGATGGCCGACGAGTTGGGATTGGACGGTCGACTGGCGCGGCGGTGCGGTTTGTTGCACGATATCGGCAAGGCGGTTGACCATGAGGTGGAAGGTGGTCACCCGCAAATCGGAGCGGACATTTGTCGGCGGATCAAGGAAGGGCCTGAAGTGCTCAACGCGATCGCCGGGCACCACGGTGACATCGAGGCGACGTCGCCGTACACGTTGTTGGTGATGGCGGCTGACGCGATCAGCGCTGCCAGGCCTGGTGGCAGGCGGGAATCGCTGGAGCGTTACATCCAACGACTGGAGCAGTTGGAGGGCATTGCAACGCAGCACGACGGGGTGCGTCAGGCGTATGCGATTCAGGCGGGTCGGGAGATACGGGTCATCATCGACGCGGCGCGGCTGGATGATTCGTCTGCGACGAAGCTAGCCCGCGACATCGCGCGCGAGGTTGAAGAAGAGATGACGTATCCCGGTGAGGTGAAAGTTACCGTGTTGCGCGAGTTGCGTGCGGTTGAATACGCTAAGTAGTTTTCCGCGTTGTCGATGCGCGGTGACGCGTGTTGATCACGCGGTTGTTTTCATCGGGCGCGAGGACGGAGTCGAGCTCCTTTGAGTACGGATGTCACACTGTTGTGTCTTGGTGACGTGGTTGGCAAGCCGGGCCGACTGGCAGTTGGGAGCGCGCTGCCGAAGTTGACGGAAGCGAAGCACGTCGACTGCAATATCGTCAACGTTGAGAACACGGCTGCCGGTTCGGGATTGACGCCGTCGCTGTACGACAAGTTGGTCGCTTCGGGCGTGCAACTGATGACCCTGGGCGACCATGTGTATCGTCGGAAAGATATCATTCCGGTGTTGGAACAGTCTGACCGCATCGTTCGGCCGGCCAATCTGCCATTGAACGCGCCGGGTCGTCAGTTCGCGATTTGGGAAACAACTTCGGGTGTGCGTGTGGCGGTGTTCATCGTGCTCGGCAGGATGTACATGCGAATGTCGGGCGATTGCCCGTTTCGGGCGGCTGACCGTGTGCTGGGGGCGATTCCGGACGACGTGAAGATTATCGTTGCGGAGGTGCACGCCGAGGCCACGTCGGAGAAGGTTGCGATGGGGTGGCATCTTGACGGGCGCGTCAGCGCGGTGGTCGGAACGCACACGCACATTCCGACCGCTGACGAACGCATTCTCCCCAAGGGGACGGCGTACATTACCGATCTGGGCATGACCGGTCCGTATGACTCGGTTCTTGGTCGGCGAAAAGACCGCGTGATCTCCGCGATGACGACGGCTGTCCCCACGCCGTTCGATGTCGCCACCGACGATGTGCGCGTTTGCGGCGTGTTGGTTCGTGTCAGCGCGGACACCGGCAGAGCGACGACCATCGAACGGGTCTGCGTGAATGTCGATTCTAACGACAACGCGTCGGTTTGACGGCGCGGCGGCAGGTGGAGCCTTCGCGCGGCCTTTGTTCACCCCCTTCATATCACAGTGACGAATGGAACCGGCGCGGTCGGCGTTCGTCAGGTTGGTTCGATCATGACGACGCACGGGTCAGCCGGCGATGTCGTTTCGAGCATGGTCCACGTCTGAGGTTTGATGTCGGCGAGCGATACGGCGACGACTCTTTGGTGGAGGGTGGCGAGCCAATCATCGAGTCGGCCGACGTTTGTCAGGGCGTCCGCTTGGATGCACACGCCGGGTTTCGCTGCGTTGACGGAGTCGATCAGGTCTCTCGTTTCGACCGGCGAGAGCAAACATCCGTCGAGCGGCGCACGAATGGCCAGGGTACACCCTGCTGCTTCGGCGGGGAAGGCCAGTGCACGCATCACCTGCCACGTTTCATTGAGCGCGTCTTGATACCCGATGGGCGGGAGGTCGTCTTCGCTGATCGATACCGGCGGCGGTTCGACGGTGACGCATTCGACGTTGAAATCGGCGATGACGTCGAGCGCGAGCGTGGCTGTTTCGATCGACCACCAACCGGGACGCCGTCCGAGACGGTCGGTCGCAGCGATCGGACCTCGAAGGGCGACCGCGGACAGGCGCATTCCGACCGGGCTGGCGATTCGGAGGAATTCGTTCAGCGTTGCGTTGACGGTATCCGCTGTGAGATTTGGCGATGGGTTGATGGAAAGGGTGATGGCGTCGAACCCTGCGCGCTTCAGGCTGGCAAGGTGTTGAGCGTTTGCGTGGGTGGTCTGCACGGTGGCGGTGCGAATCAACGTGGTCAATGTTTGCCTCCCGGTTGATCGAGAAGTATATTCGCGCAGCCGCGACGCCGCGAGTGCGATCGCACCCCCTCGATGCAAGGGCCGCCTTTCGAGCAGGTTGGCGCAGGTTATACCATGCCCAGTATTCACGTTTTGTCTGACATGTTGGTGAAGAAGATCGCCGCCGGTGAGATGATCGAGCGGCCGGCGAGCGTGGTGAAGGAGTTGATGGAGAATTCGGTGGATTCGGGCGCGACGCATGTTCGCGTGACGACTGAAGAGGGCGGTCGCGCGTTGATCCGGGTGTCCGACGACGGGTGCGGCATGTCGCCGGAGGAATTGCCGCTGGCGGTCACGCCTCATGCGACGAGCAAGCTTGTCGACGAGGACGATTTGTATCGGATCAACTCGATGGGATTTCGCGGCGAGGCGCTGGCGAGCATTGGTGCGGTGTCTCGGATGCGTATGGTGTCGCGACCGCACGAGGAGACCGAGGGGGGCGAGATCATCGTTGAGGCTGAGCGGGTGGTGACCAATCGTGCGGCCGGTTGCCCGGCGGGCACGTCGATCGAGGTGCGCGACCTGTTCTTCAACGTTCCGGCGAGGCGGAAGTTTCTGCGTCAGTCGTCCACCGAGTCAGGCCACATCGCGACCCAGTTTTCTCGATTGGCGCTGGCGTATCCGAACGTCGGTTTCGATCTGACGAGCGGCAAGCGGTCGGTTCATCAGCTGACTGCGGGGCGATCGCGACGCGAACGCATCGGTCAGCTTTTCAGTCCGGAGTTGAGCGATTCGTTGATCGAGATTCGGCGAGAGGAGATGCCCTTGTCGATCGAGGCGTACGCCGCTCGCCCGGCGGACTCGCGTTCCAACACGAACTGGCAGTTCACTTTTGTCAACGGCCGATTCATTCGCGACAAGTTTGTGCAGCATGCGATTCGCGAAGCATACCGCGGTTTGATCGACCCGCATCGCGCAGCCGTGGTGTTCTTGTTCTTGACGGTCGACCCGGCTGACGTCGATGTCAACGTGCATCCGACCAAGATCGAGGTGCGCTGGCAGGATTCGGGCATGGTGCACTCGCAGGTGCTCAGCGCTCTTCGCGAAGCATTGAACGCGTCGGACTTGACGCCGGCGTTTGACGTGGGGCGAACCTCCGGCGGCCGGTCGACGGTCGCGCCGGATCCTGAAGTGCAGGACCGCGTGCGTCGGGAGTTCGTCGAAGCCATGCGACAAGCCACGCCGACCCAAGGCGGGTTGCGGTTCGAACCGTTTGGAACGTCGGATCGTCTGAGTCGCGAGGGACAGCCTGGGGTTCCCGGTGACACCCGACGTGCGTCGCACGGTGAAATGCGATCGCCGTCACCGGCGGACCACGGTCGGCCGGATGATTGGAAAGCGCTGTACTGATCGCCGGACGAGACGCCCGTGTCGACGGACGCGGAGCGCGTACCCGTGATCGAGCCCGGTCAGTTGTCTGGTGCGATTCGTGGGGCGATCCAATTGCACAATACGTACTTGGTGTGCGAAACGGATGACGGCATGGTCATCATCGATCAGCATGCGTTGCACGAACGCATCCTCTACGACCAGCTCAAGAATCGACTGACGACCGGCTGTCTTGAAGCGCAGCGGTTGCTGTTGCCCGAGACGGTGACGGTGACGCCCGCGGAGGCTGCCCTGCTTGAAACGCACGCCGATTTGTTGGATCGGTTGGGGTTGGAAGTCACGCCGTTCGGGAGCGATTCGGTGGCGGTGCATTCGTTTCCCGTGCTGCTCAAGGACGTGGCGGCGAGCGGGTTCGTACGCGATTTGATTGACACGCTGTCGCAGCAGGCGAATCAGCCGGAGTCTGAAAACATCATCCACGAAGTGCTCGACATGATGGCGTGCAAGGCGGCGGTGAAGGCGGGCGACCCGCTGACGCCGGAAGAGATCGACGCATTGATCGTGCAGAAGGAACTCGTTGAGAAATCGAGCAATTGCCCCCACGGCCGACCCACGACACTACGCCTGACGGTCAAGGAACTCGAACGCCAATTCAAACGCACGTAGTGCCGCGTCATGCTCGACGCTTCGGGTGTGCCACTGCTCTTGAGCAGTGCG
>CAYQFV010000219.1:0-5646 GCA_964416845.1 uncultured Phycisphaeraceae bacterium
TTACGCGGACATCAACCGCGACGGTGTTGTGACGCCGGAGGATCTTATCGACTTTCGGCAGTTACGGAGTGGGACGGGCTCGTCCACTCAGGCTTGGGCGGGGTTGGGGATGAACAACCCTCAGCCTTGATTGGACTGCGAGAGGCCCGCTGGGGTAGCGACCCGACGGGTGGGCGGGCCAACGATCAACTGATCACCGGCGCGCGAGACGTACGGCCACCGGCCGGTATCCAGGAGGCGGCGTTCACGGGCGCCGCGTTTCCTGGGAATGTTTGCCGGAAGGGTGTTTCCGAGTTGCGCGGGCCGGATGTCGCAGCGTTCTGCTGCTTGAACACCTGATCCTTTCGGTGCGGGCTTGTCTTGTGACGCGGCTTCTTGCGCCCACTGTTATGCACAACTCGGGGTGGTGGTTGCGCGCATGGTCGGTGCTGGCAATGGGCGCGGTTATACGTTCGCGTGGGCGATTTTTGGGGACACGTTGATTGGTCGATCTGATGAAGTCGTGCGCGAGAGAGATGGCGATGCCAGGGATCATGGGGCGGGCGCTGGTCGTGCTGATGATGGCGGTGTCGGTCGGAGGCGGTCGCGCGGTAGCTCAGGGTGGGAATGTTGTGGGCGCGGGCGGCGTCCGTCGGGCGATTGACGTCAGCCAGCCGGTCAACGACGCATTGGGGTTGCGGGCATCGAGCATTCAGTCGCTGCGATTTCGTGGCGGCGATGGGTCGCGCTTGGTGACGCACATTGAGATGGACGGTGCGGTCTGGACGCTGGATCTTGTTCCACATTCGGTACGTGGGGATTCGTTTGAGGTGTTGGTGCCAGCTGCTGACACCGGCGAGTTGCTGACGATTTCCATGCCGCCGTCGGCCACTTATCGAGGCACGGTGCGTGGGATGGCGGGTGTCGAAGTGCGAGCTTCGTTCGTGGGTGGTCGCCTTCGGGCTGTGATTCACACGCCGAGGGGTATGATCGGGATTCAACCGGTGTCGGATGCGGGCGTCATCGGAGACCGATCCGCCCATGTTGTGTACCGGGCGGATGATGGCAGCGGTTTGGCCGGTCGGGCGTGTGCGGCTGATGGCGTGGCGATTTCTCAGGTCGGGATGGCGCGTGGTGGGCCGACGGCGGCGGGGACAGGCCTGCGAATATGCGATCTTGCAATCGACGCCGATTTTGATTTTTTCCGGCGCAACCGTCGAGATGTGGTCGCAACGGTTCAGGACATCGAGGGAGTGATCAACGGGGTTGATCCGATTTACGAGGTGCCGGAAATCGGCGTTACCTATGAAATTGCGACGGTAATCGTGCGCGCGGTATCGGGAACGTATACGACGTCGGACGCGAACGGCCTGCTTTGTCAGTTTCGATCTCGATGGAACGGTTTTCCGGAGTCGGGGATTCGTCGAGACGTGGCCCATCTTTTCACCGGCAAAGATCTGGTTGGCTCGACGGTCGGCGTTGCGTTTGTCGGATCTGTGTGCAACGTGAACGCAAGCACCGCAACCTGCGCGGGGTTTGGAAACATCGGCTACGGACTGTCGGAATCGTTGTTTTCGGGGGTGACGTATGCCGAACGGGTTGCGTTGACTGCGCACGAGCTCGGACATGGGTGGAACGCGCAGCACTGCACCGGTCCGACTTGCAACATCATGTGCGCGAGCATCGGGGCGTGTTCAAGCGACATTACGGCGTTTTCACCAACGTCGGCGAGCGTGATCAGCGGGTTCGCGGACTCGCGGACGTGTCTGGGCGAGTTGTCCAACCCGCTCGCGCTTCCTTTTGTAGACGCGTTTACATTCTCCGGTCAGCCGGATGCGGCGCGGTGGTCGTTCAATCGGGGGGCGAATGTGACGACGACGGCTGTTGGCGAACCCAGTAGGCCCTTGTCGCTGAACCTCGATGCGAGTGTTTCTTCGGGGGCGTTGGCATTTCAGCGTGACGAAATCCGCAGTAACTTCATGTTGCTTGGTGGAGAAGTGGGTGTTCTGTTGTCTTATCGCACGGAGCATCGCGGCGTGGTCGCGGGCGGTCAGTTGGTAGTTGAATACTGGAGTAGCGATCGGCGTTGGGTGGAGCTAAACCGGCTTACATCGGACGGAGGCGACCAAACGGCGTTTGACGCACATTCCCATTTTGTGCCGGCGGACGCCTATCACGACGAGTTTCGCATCCGATTTCGAACAGAGGTCGACGGGTTCAGCAACGACTGGTTCATCGATGACGTAGAGGTGAAGGCGGGGTGTCAACAATTCGGTGACCTGAATCATGACTTTGTTCTGGATACGTCCGATTTGCAGTGTATACTGGACGGCTTGAGCGGGGATTTCGGAAGCTGTTCTTTTTCGGACGCGGACGTTTCCCCGTGCGAAGGCAACGGAGTGATCAACCTGTTTGACATTCTTGCCGTGGTGCGTTCGCTGCGTGGCGATGCGCCGTGTCCGGGATCATGCGGTTGGTGAGTTGCCGGGGCATTCTTGGACGCCCAGCTTGAGGCGTGGTTGCGACGGCGGTCGGTGGTGTTGGCTTTGGGCGTCGTCGGCAGATCGCCTCGATCAATTCTTGTTTGCACGTTCGGGTGTTACGTCGATCGGTCGCGTCGGCGGCGAAGTGCTCGAACCGAAGCATCGATACATCGCGCGTGTTCGTGCCGTTGGTGTAGTGCTGGCACACGCTTGCCAACGTCTTCCGTAGGCGGATGGCGAGAGTGGGTTTTCGCGCGCCGCGAGTTAAATGCCGCGCCTCACCGGGGCTACTCCCGGGAAGCAATGGTAGAGTGGTACAGATCATCTTCTACCGGCAGTCGGCGAATCATGTTGACCGGGCGAGCACAGACCAGGGAGAAGTGTCATGCGTACGCCGATTGCGATTCTTCAAATTGTGGCCGTTGGGATGATGTCTGCCAGCGCCTTTGGTCAGGCGACGATGTCGCTCAAGCCGGCGGGTGGTGTGGGCAATGCGATCGATGTTTTGCCCGGTAGCACGGTGAAGGTTGAAGTGTTCATCGGCAACGTCGCGCCGACGCTTTTGCGGGGGTACCAGTCGCGATTGCCGTTACAGGCAACCGGCGGCAGTTCCGGCTTCGTTCGGCATGACGGAGCGACTCCGGTGATCGACGAGGCGCGCACGGACTTCATCTTCGGGACCGTTCCCAGTTCTTTGGTGTTGGAGAAGGTGATCGGTCCGCCGCCGCGCATCTTGGGTCTCATTTTTAACGCTGCCGACAGCGTCCTCGTTACGACGGAGAAGTACGGCGGCGACTTCACCTACACCGTTTCGGCGAATGCGCTGGGCGTCTTCACGATCGATTTCCTTGGTCTGGATACTGAAGACACGACGCTGGGCGACAACGTCAATGGTCGAATTCCGTTCACGGCGATCAGCGCGACGATTCGTGTCATCTGCCAAACGAACGCCGACTGCGACAATAACCTGTTTTGCGACGGGGCGGAGATGTGCGTTGCGGGGGACTGCGTTGCTGGTACGCCGCCGTGCCCCCAGCCGGGCCAACCGTTCTGCAATGAGTCGACGGATGCCTGCGTGGAATGCTTCGGCGTTTTGCAGTGCGACGATGGAAACGTATGTACCGACGACGTGTGCACAGCGGGAGCCTGCTCGCACCCGCCTGTTCCGGTTGGCGTGGTGTGCGGTGACCAGACGGTCACGACCTGCACGGCGGCTGATTCGTGCGATGGGGCGGGGGTTTGCCAACCGAACGACGCGGTCAACGGCACGGTTTGCGATGACGGCCTGTTTTGCACCGACGGCGATGGATGTCTCAACGGGGCGTGCGCGGGCGGTCCGCCGCGGAATTGCGGCGATTCGTTGCCCTGTACCATCGACACCTGCAACGAAGCGACCACTATGTGTGAGCATGTCTTGGGGGCGAACCAGTGCTTGATCAACAACGTCTGTTTCGCTAGCGGTCAGGAGAATCCGCAGAACGAATGCCTTGTGTGCAATCCGGGAGTGTCAACCTCGGCTTGGACGCCGAAGAATGACGGGATTGCGTGTGCGGATGATGGGAACGTGTGCTCGTCGGATTCGTGCTCGGCGGGGACATGTGTTCACCCCGCGTTGCCGAACAACACGCCGTGCGCCGACGGGGTTTTCTGCAACGGCGATGAGCTTTGTCAATCAGGAACTTGTCAAGCGGGCACGAATCGGGCGACGGGTATTCCGTGTGGTGATCCGACGATCACTGACTGCAATTTGCGAGACATTTGCGACGGTTTCGGCGCGTGCGACGCCAACTTCGTTCCTGACTTGACGACCTGTACCGACGACGGCAACGACTGCACATCGGACTCCTGCCTGGGCGGGCAGTGCGTCCATCCGAACAAGTCGGCCAACACGGCGTGCGGTGACGGGTTGACGACGACGTGCACATCGCCTGATTTTTGCGACGGCGCGGGCTTGTGCCTGCCGAACCACACGCCGGACGGTACGACGTGCGACGACAACGATCCATTCACGAACCCAGACGCGTGTTCAGGGGGCGTTTGTGTCGGGGCTGCGGTGCCTCCGCCGCTCGTCATGGGAGTCAACGCGTTTCGTGTGAGAATCACGCCTCAACCGGCGGGCTCTCTCGTTCCCCAGGCGATTTTCGTCAGTGGGGATTCGGCGGATCCGTTGGTTTCTTGTGCTTCGGGATACGTTCAGACCGATGGGACGTTGTCGTCGACGCCTGTGTTTCTCTCGGCTGTGGATTGGGGCGTTGTGGAGGCGATGGATCGGTCCGTGATGCGTCCGTCATCTCTCGTCGAAGTGCGAGCGGAAACTCTGGACGGCGCGAGGACTGATGCGTCGGTGACACGAACGCTGCGTTATGGCGACACGAACAACGACGACATCGTGAACCTCTTCGATTTGTTTTGCCTTCTGGACGAATTCATGGGAAATCCATCCGGCTGCCTATTCGTCGACGCCGACCTTCATCCGTGTGAACCGAATGGATCAATCAACCTGTTTGATTTGTTTGAGATTCTGAACTCTTTTTCGGGGCAAGGCTATCCATGTGCCGGGGCGTGCGCCGGCGGTGCCTGTTGTCGAAACGGAAATTGCGCGATAGCGCTGGCATCGGAATGTGTCGCGGCGAACCAGACGTTCCTGGGAACCGGTATCGACTGCGAGCCGAATCCCTGCTCCGCGGGGGCGCAAGGCGGCGCGTTCGAATCCGTCCGGGCATCTGGGGACGTGGATGGACGGCAGCCGACGGAGGTGACGACGTCTAAGGAACCGTAGGCCCTTCAGGTCGGCAGCACATTATGAAGTGCGCAAATGGTGTTGGCGTTGGCGGACGTGGGCATCGCGGCGTTTCGGTTTGCGAATCGGTGGGCAGGAATCCGGATGAGACTGGCGGACGTCTGAAGCCTGTCGGTCGTTGACAGAATGGAAGCGTCCGATTCCCCGTCAAATAGGGATTGACAGCGGGCGTACTTTCGGTGGGAATAGTCGCGTGGATACAGGGGTATTCAAACACTGCACGGTCACGTGGAAACTGCCGTTTTTCGCGGTGGGGTCCGGTTGAAGATTCAGGGGAAGGAGTTCGATTGATGACGACACCGATCACGAAGCTCTCGCTGTTGGTTGCCATGATGTCTGCCAGCGCCTTTGGTCAGGCGACGATGTCGCTCAAGCCGGCGGGTG
>CAYQFV010000220.1:0-5604 GCA_964416845.1 uncultured Phycisphaeraceae bacterium
CTTCGACGCCCATGCGACTGTTGGGGTATCGCTCACCGAATGCACTGAAGAAATTCGACTGCTTAACGTTTTCACCAAGCGCGAACTTGATCGTTCGCGGAGCGTCAGCCATGATCATCTCTTCGACCGGCCGCTCGTACTTAAGCTTGAACACGACGTTCTGTCCGCCGATCGGGTTGGCTGACCCGTGCATGACATGGTTCGTGGTCACGCCGCCGGCCAGCGCCCGGTAGATCGCAACCGAGTCGTTGTACACCATGTCGTCCATTCGAACTTCCGCAGTGATGGACATCGCACCCTCGTTGACGCTCGAAACCGCCATGTGCGAATGCGGATCGATCATTCCGGGGATCACGTAGCGGCCGGTCGCATCGATCACCGTCACGCCATCCGGCGCGGTGACGTCTGTCCCAACGGCGACAATCTTGCCGTTCTCGATCAGCACGGAAGCATGTTCCAGCGTTGGTCCTGAAACGGTAATCACCGTCGCATTCTGAATCAGCACGTTGCCGCCGGTTCGAGTCTTGGGAATCCGATCGGCATCGATCTCCGCTCGCCACGTCGGAGCGCCTTGCTCGGCGGTCTCGCCGGTGGACGCCGTCGATTCGGTGGCGGCTGTCGCTTGGGTCGCTGCGCTGTCGGCAGCTTGCGTCGTGTCGCCCTTGCCAGCGTCGTCTTTTTCGGTCTTCTTCTTGTCGTCGCGATTGAACTCGCTTTTCTTACCGTCGACGACGACGAACCGGACCTTCGACTTGTCATCTTCAAGCGGTTTCGACATCACCACCACGTTGGCCAGCGAGCCCGGTTCCAGGTGGCCGATCTGATCCTCGACGCCCAGCATCTCCGCAGGATTTCTCGTGAGCGCTGCGATCGCGCTGGAAACGGGCAGCCCGCGGTCGATCACGAGACGCAGGTTCTTGATCATCTCGGCGGGCTTCTTGAATTCGTTGGTACTCAATGAAAACGCAATGCCCGCATCATCAAGCCGGATGACGTTGGCGACGTGTTCCTCCCACAACCGCCGCCGCTCCTTGCGGATCTTGAGCGGCTCGTAAATGCGTTTCTCATCGTCCTTCTTTTCGGTAGATTTCTCGCGATCACCGTTCGGTTCGTCCGGACTGACCTTGCTCTTGCTCGCGGAGCTCTTTTTCTTTCCGTACTCGGGTTCCTCGTCGAAGTCGAGACTGACGATCAGCGGCACGTGCTCGGCCTTGATTCTGTCGATCACTTTGTAGGCTTCTTTCGCGCCACTAATGATGATGCGCAGGTTGAACTCGGCAGCGAGATTGAGCGCGCGATTGATTTCGTGCTCGCTGTTGGCGACGAAGATGATCGGCATGTCACCCGTCGTGACCGATTCCAGGCTATCCAGTGCCGGGTCGACCGGCGGGCGGGCGACCTTCTTGGGATGGCGATGGAAGTACTGTCGCTCTTGGACCGACCACGCGGCATCGAGCAGAACCTGGCGAAACTGAGCGAAGACGCCCAGCAAGGACCTGGGATATCTGCCCGGTTCACCAACGGAAAACGAAACGTGCTGTGCGACGCTGGCTCGGAGGATGGACCGCCTTAGCGGCGCGTCAACCAGGTTCACGAGGACGCTGGTACCACCGAAGATCCCGCTCCGCGGAGCAACCAGCAACGTCGTGTACCCTTGGCTGCGAAACGTGTCGCGGGCTTTCTCGTCGATTTTGTAATGATCTTGAGCGCGGTATTGCGGATGAACGCCTCGACGATTTGCGGATCGCGTGCGGGGCAGTGCGCGCTGCTTGGGATCCGGGTTTTCGTCTTCCATTCGGATGCGTTGCTCTTCCGATCGTTCTCCTTCGTCGATGCCCAAATAGCTGTGGGCCGATACAAATCCGGGATACGCCACCATCCCCGTCGCATCAATCACATCCGCATCTGCGGGCACGGGCAGCGACCGGTCGACATCCACGATTCGACCGTCGTCGATGAGAATGACCGCGTTGTTGATTGGCTCGCCGCCGTTGCCGGTGTACACCGTCACGCCCGTAATCGCGATCGGAGATCTAAACTCCGCCGCCGCTACGCCGACCGACAACAGCACAATCGCGATCGACAGAGCAGGCAGGCGATTGACCGCCGCGGTCGCGCGGTGTGACGATCTCGCCATGTGCGGTGGGGTGTACGAATCAGGTTTGGGTGCGTGTCGGGCGTCTCTGACAACGTCGGATGACTGCGTGGCGACGGTCCGTTGAGGCAATCCCAACGGCCTACGCGTACTGAAACTGTGCATCAATGGAATCTCCAGTCAAATCGAAAGCTGATCGCGGGCGGCGGCGTAGGCAGGTGCGATGTGCGTTCGGGCGCGACAACTACCCGCGCACACGTTCGCATGTGGTTCTGCCCGTTCGATTGCAGGAACTGCCGCATCGACCCTAACCAAGTTTGTCTTCGCGTCGTCCGCGTGCGAACTTCACGGACGACCCCAGTCACAAGATTGGCCCGCCTGATGTGCCATAGCGTAGTGTGCGACCCTTGCGATGTCGAATGGACGGCGCGCCGCAGATGCGCCGGAAGGCAAAACAGCGTCACCGATGGATTGTCGTCCCAGGCGGCGGTATCATTGCCCATCGCCATGCCAATACTCGTTCGAAATGTTCGGTTGGGTCTTGATGAGCCTGAATCGCGACTGGTCGCAGCCGCGGCGAGACGCCTCAAGGTCCCGCCGTCAGCCATCAGGGCGTACGCGCCGGTGCGACGTTCGCTGGATGCTCGCAACAACGCCGATGTCCACTTCGTCTATCACGTCGAGGTCGCGCTTCACGAAAGCGAACAAAGTGAACGGTCTCGCGTGAAGCGCCTTCACTCGCCGTTGGTGGCTGTTCTCGATCGGCGACCGTCCGGCGATCCCAAACCCGGAACCCTTCCGCTTGAACGTCAGCCGATCATCGTCGGATTTGGACCGGCCGGTATGTTTGCGGCCCTTCGTCTGGTCGAGTTCGGTTTTGCCCCGATCGTGCTGGAACGCGGCGCCGACGTGCGCCAACGTCATCGCGACGTACTCCAGACGTTCTATCGTGACCGCGTGTTCAACCCAGAGTCGAACCTGTTGTTCGGCGAAGGCGGCGCGGGAACGTACAGCGACGGAAAACTCTACACGCGACTCAACGATCCGCTCGTGTCGACGGTGCTCGAGTCGTTTTTTCGATTCGGCGCTCCGCCGGAAGTGCTCACCGACGCAAGACCCCACGTCGGTAGCGACCGCCTGCCCACCATTTGCCGTCGCATGCGACAACACATCGAGCGCGCCGGCGGCGAGGTGCGCTTTGGCGCCCGGGTTGATGATATCGAGATCGATGACGGCGGCGTGAGGCGATTGCGCGTTAACGGCGATTGGTTGACGGTTGGCCCGCTGATTCTAGCCATCGGCCATTCCGCCAGGGACACGGTGCGGATGCTGCACGAGCGCGGTGTCGCCATGACAGCCAGGCCGTTTCAGATCGGTGTGCGAATCGAGCATCCGCAGTCGCTCGTGGATCGCTGGCAGTACGGTCCTGCCGCCGGTCATGAGAAGTTACCGCCGGCTGAATATCATGTTGTCGCAAAGAAAGCTGCCGGTGCCCGTGGCGATTGCTACAGTTTTTGCATGTGTCCGGGAGGAATCATTCTCCCCACGAATGAGAGTGAATCGCTCGTCGCCACCAACGGTGCGAGCCGATCCGCGCGTGGCGGGCCTTTTGCCAATTCGGGATTGGTCATGACGATCAACCCGCCCGACGCGACGGATCCGCTCGCCGGCATGGAACTTCAACGCCAGTGGGAGGCGAAAGCGTTCGCCGCCGCCGGGAGCGAATACCGCGTCCCCTGTCAGCGAGCCGCCGACTTTCTTAACGGAACGTTGTCCGACGGCGCGGTGACGACCAGTTATCCGCTCGGCGGTGCGTGGACGGATGTGGGCGGCGTTGTCCCACCCGACGTCGCCCACGCGATTGGCCGAGCGCTACGCATCCTTGACAAGAAAATGCCCGGGTTCGCCGGGCCAGACGCCCTCGTCACCGGACCGGAGACGCGGGCCAGCTCGACCGTAAGATTCACTCGCGATTCGATCGAACGATGTGCCGATGGCATTGACAATCTCTATCCCGCCGGCGAGGGCGCGGGACATGCGGGCGGCATTGTCAGCAGCGCGATTGACGGCATCAAGACCGCCGACGCCATCATTCGAAAGTACGCTCCGATCCGCTGATTCTTCCGTCAAACCCTGCCGGCGGCGATCTCGAGGGCGCGGCACGATGCAGGTTTCTCCCTGAAGGTTCCGGGCCTTCGCGACGCTACTTCAACACGATCGATCCGTTGAACGTGCTGATGCGCAGTTCACCGGTTGCGTCACCTTTTCGGCCTGCCAGCGATTGCCGTTTCGTGTGCATGTCGGTCAGATCGAGTTTGGACGAGATGCCGCCGTTGTGGCTGGAGCAGATGAACCGCGCAGTCGCCGTTTCGTCCATCGACACGGTCACCGCGCCATTGTGCGTCGTCACCTGCCCGGTTAGGTTGGTCGCGCCATTGGCCACCAGCTTGATTCCGCCGTTGTGCGTCTTGGCGGTCACCGTTTCGACGGGCGCGACAATCGTTATCCCGCCGTTGTGCGACGACGCGTCAACCCGCGCGCTGCCGGCCTCAATTCGAATTCTGCCGTTGTGAGTCTGAACGTGGCAATCGCCGTTCACGCCCGACACCGTCACAGCCCCGTTGTGAGTCGCCGCGTGAACGCCCAATTCCGCGGGCATGACGATGTCGAACGAAACACTCGCCTGCCATCGCGACTTCTGCGACGGGTTCCACTTCCAGCCAAGTCGCCGCGTCGCACCGTCTTGCTCGTTGATCAATTCGATCGCCGCCATGCACTCGTTCGCATCTTCCGGCGTGATTCCCCGTGCGACCGTCTTGACCAGCACACTTATCTCGTCGTGACTTTCGTCAGTCGCCGACACGTTCACACGGCCGTTGTGCGTCCGTGTTGACACCTGCGTCGTCGCGCCAACCGGAATCGTGAGCGTCTGCTCCGACTCAACCTTGAACGCGGGCGCCATGAATCGATTGCATCCGCTCGCACCCAACAAGCCCAGGATCGCAATCGCCGCCACTGTCTTCGCATGTTCAATCATTGACCAAAGCCTCCTTCTCGAATCGTCCCGCAGCACGTCGACACCCAACCGGGCCGACGCTGTCGTTCATGCTCGCGATCATCGTAACCGATCGATGACATCATCCAAGCTGAGGACCATTCACCCGTCATCAAATGTTCGGACAGCACACAATCTCTTTCGCACGAACACGGCCGATATTTCCGGTTCGTCGCCAGATCGGTTGATCGGTTCCCGATGCGAGAGGCTGCCCGAATGATCGTCCCGGTCGTTGAACCAAGCGGGTGCGTGGCAAGCGCTCGGTCGAAGGGCCAATCCTCCCACCCGACGTGTTGTTGCCTGCCGTCTGTTCGGATGACGGCACGCCGACAAACGCTTCCGCAGGACCCATTGGAATATCCAAGCAGAACGGTCCCATAAGACCGTCGCCCACACGCTCGTAGCGGGGCGAGTTTTGGAGTTCTCTTACCCAGTAATGTCTCCAATCCGATCC
>CAYQFV010000221.1:0-2297 GCA_964416845.1 uncultured Phycisphaeraceae bacterium
GGGGCGGGGGGGTGGGCCGCCCTCCCACACGACCCTACCCCGCTCCCCCGGCCACTCTAGCCGTTCTGGGCACCACCGACGCCCGCGTTCTCGCCGACCCACCCGATAGGCCGTTCCCGTGGCTGCGGAACGCACACGTCAGAATCAACGTGAACGGTTCATGCTTGGTCCTCGCCGGTGTCGAACAATGCGTTGACCAACGCGGCGATATTGCCGCCGCATTGGCCGGTGCCCCAAAATCAGCACCGACTGTTCTGCTGGCCCACTATCCGTCCACCGTCTACAAGACGCCGGCCGACCAGGTCTGCCTCGTCCTGTCAGGCCACACGCACGGCGGACAGATCCGCCTTCCGATCCTCGGCTGCATCTGGGCCAACGACCGGATTCGTCCCTCAAGAGCCCACGGGCTACACAAGGTTCATGGAACGATGCTGCACGTAACGGCAGGCATCGGGGTCTCATCGCCGCTTCGGTTCCGATACAACTGTCCGCCTGAAGTGTCACTGATTACGCTCTGTTGCGACCGCAAGAGCGAAGCGTCCGCAACAGATGACGCCGATCCGACGTCACGTAACCTCCAGTCCGCCAGTGGATTAGCGGCTCATGTTTGACGCCGACGGGAGCCGACTCTATACTCTTACGTGCGAGGAGGCCTCTGCCGGGCGACCGATTATACTTTATCCATACTACCGGCATTATCCCTTAATCCCTTACATTCGTCCGTGGGGTGCACCTCGAACAATCGGTCGCCATCGGTCTGTGCTGATTTTTGCCCGGACAACGTGATGGTTGTCGGCAGAAGACTGTCGATATGTCGTTGGGCGACACCGCGAGCGGTCAGGTCTCGCGCGTGTCGCGTCTGTGACGCCTCACGCTCCGTTGCAGCTGGCCGACAGAAACGGCGGGGCTTCATTCGCGTCGGACGCGGTGCGCATGTGTCAAAGTTTCGTCGGGTAGGGAAATCCGGCCACGAACGCCGATGGTGAGTTCATGGGTGATCCATCGTTGATCAAGTCAATCCGTAGTAAAGACTGCGGCGCGCGTCGATCGGCCATTCACCGTTCGCCAAAGCGTCCCCCGGCCGATTGCCTGGCCGAGCAGGCGACCATGAAGGGGACGCGATGAGTCTGCTTCTTCCTGATTATCGCATCGTCGAAAAGCTTGGCGTCGGCGCGAACAGCGAGATCTATTGCGTCCAGCACATCGATACCGGCGAACTGAAAGCGGCGAAGTACGTCAAGCTCAGATCCGAGGATGAAAAGAAGTTCATCGACCAGCTTCGCCTGGAACAAGCAGCCGCACACTCCCTCGAACACCCGGTCCTGAGAAAAGTGTACGACCTGAGGTACATCCGCAAACGCCTGCGCCTGCGCGCCGCAGTATTGATGATGGAGTTCATCGACGGCATGGCGATGTCGAACAGCACCTTTCGCCCGTCACTGAACGCCCTTCTCCGATATTTTCGAGATGCGGCGGAAGGGCTTAAGGAGATGCACCACAAAGGCTACGTCCACGCCGATCTCAAGCCCGGCAACCTTCTCGTGACGAAAGATGACAAGCTAAGGCTCATCGACTTCGGACAAAGCTCGGCCATGCTCCAAGCCAAAGACCGCATTCAGGGCACGATCGACTACATGGCCCCTGAGCAAGCTCGCCGATCCGTCCTCGACCAGCGTACCGACGTGTTCGGACTCGGCGCGACGCTTTACCGCGTGCTGACTGGTCAAGCGATTTCCACCGAAATGAACAGGACCGCCGGCCTGCACGCACCCACGAGAATCGGGAAACGCCTGAGCGAAATGAACAAACCGATCAGCACCGACATACCCACCTGCGTCATGCGCATGATCGAAGACTGCTGTCGGGACGAACCGGTCGACCGCCTGGCCGACATGCGGGCCGTGATCGCACGAATCGAACTGGCCCAAACGGTTCTCGAGCGTCAGCAACAACGCTCCGGTAACGGATCCGACGAAGCTGGTCAGGTATCAAGCTCGCCGGACACACCTGAAGCCTGACGTAACCGATCCCCCCCACCGAACGCTCCGAACGCTACCGCGCCGCAGCCTGAAGGACGTGACTGTCACGCCGTGCGAATATGATCGCCCTCTCCTGCCAGCCGTACCACGCTGCGGCGAGGCACGCCGTCGTCGCCACGACCGCGAACGTCGCGGTGTAACCTCGCCATTCTATCATCTGCCCCCATGCGACGCTTCCGAGCAGGAACCCGACATCCCCAGCCCCCAATGCGATTGACGTGCCGACGCCCCGATGCCGTAGCGGCATGGCTGCTGCCG
>CAYQFV010000221.1:2397-5521 GCA_964416845.1 uncultured Phycisphaeraceae bacterium
GTCGAGAAGATTGCGTCGCCGATCGCCGGCCCGATCATCATTCCGAGAAAACCGCCGATCCCCACCGACCCCAAACTCTCCGCACGACGAGCGACCGGCGCTGCCTGGGCGGCAAACACGGCCACCGCGGTCAGAAAGGTCGCGGTCGAAGCAACCGTAACGACGCGTAGGAGGCAAATGAACGCGAACGATTCGGCGAACTGAAACGAGTAGTTGGCAACCGCGCCGGTGATCGCCGCCGCCATGAACGTCGGTCGACAACCTACTCGATCGATCCAGCCTCCGGCGTATGGACGCAGGAAGAGGCTACCGATCGCGCCGATGCCGGTGATCCAACCGAGCACAGCTTCGCTGTAACCGACGTGGGCTACGTACTCGCCGAAATGGTATTGCATCGACACGCCCGTCATCGTCAGCAATGCACCGACGAAAACCTGAAGGAACTCCAGCGTATAGATGCGTTCACCTGAACTCATACAACCGAATCTCCGATCCCACCGTCCGCTGCCAAATGCACGGAGCGGCAAGAAGGCGGGCTCGTCCGTTGCGGCTGCGTCCGGTCACGAACGGACGGACCGCGGTTCGATCAATGCTGTGCCGACGGCTGTTCGCCGTATCGCGGGCTGATCGCACCGGCCAACTCCCCTCACGTTCTCACGACGGCGTGTATCTACGTAAGGGGGTAACTCGCGAAAGAGGATGGAACCCACGTGCAGAGTCTAACTTGGAACGTACCCCGTCGCAACGATCGTGACCGGTCGCGTGACGCGTGACGGCATGCGAGCACCACCTGTGGTCGTCGTACATCACCGAGCCGATCGACGTGAAATCGGGTACACTGACCGAGTATGAGAAAGAGCTTCTTGCCGAAAATCTCACTGGCTGCCAAATGCAGGCTTCTCTTTGGGGTCGCCGTTTTGTCGATCCTGGCAGCGACACTCTACCTTCCGTGGGTCCGCATGGACCTACTGTCCAAAGACGCCGCCGTTCGCCTTGCGTTGCGGGCTGCATTGGCCGCCCGTCTTACGGCCAACATCGACTCTCAGACAGACTGGCAGGCTTCTGAAGCACTGCTGGCGAGGGAATGGACAGCTACCGCGAAGGCGTTGAAATTGCCGTCCGTCGTCCCCACGCTGTACGCCGTCGATCGTCAGGATGACATTCGACGATTCGCCCCGCGCGGTTTCATCCTCGAATCGTTCCGTCGCCTGCAGCAAGATCCGACGCTCGAATACACACACAAGTTTCAGAGCGATCCCAACGGTCCGACCTTACGATTCGCATTGGCCGTCCGGTCCAACGAAACCGATCCCCAACCCAACAAGCTGCGCGGGATCATTCACGTCACACTGCCGGTCCCAAACGAAGATCGACATTGGAGTCTGATCGTTCTCCTTGCCTCGGGTTTGTCCGGGGGGTTTCTCGCCGTGCTCGTCTTCTACCTTGTCACGCAATACCTCATCCTCTCCCCGGTGCGCGAGTTACGCGGTGTGGCTGAGCAGGTCACAGGTGGAGACATTGACGTTCGCGCCGACATCGCCACCGGAGACGAGTTCGAGGAACTGGCAGAGGCCTTCAACGACATGCTGGCCCACCTCAAAGCGTCGCACGACGAACTGCGCACCATCAATCTTTCACTGGACGTCAAGCTCGAAGAACTCGCCGAGACCAACGTCAGTCTCTACGAATCCAACAAGCTCAAGAGCGAATTCATCGCCAACGTCAGTCACGAACTGCGCACGCCGTTGGGGCTCATCATCAATTTTGCCGAACTGCTGCGCGACGCGCTGGAGGATCCGCCTGAGGACAAGACGCGTGTCATGCGGTACACGCAGAACATCCTCCGGAACGGTCGATCGCTCCTGGAAATCATCAATGACCTTCTCGACCTCGCCAAGATCGAGGCGGGTAAGGTCGAGTTGCACGTGACGGAGTTCTCTCTGATCGACACATGCAACAGCTTGATCGATTTTGTCCGGCCCATTGCGGACAAGAAGGGGATTCGCCTCAGCGAACCACTGACACAAGATTTGCCGGCGATGCGTTCCGATTCCGGCAAGATCAAACAGATTCTCTACAACCTCCTCAGCAACGCGATCAAGTTCACTCCCGATGGGGGGGCGGTCACCGTCACGGCAACTGCGGTGAACGCAGACGCGGTGGCGATCACTGTGTCTGACACCGGTCCCGGAATTGAAGAAGAGATGTTTACCGTCATCTTCGAAAAGTTTCGCCAGATCGACTCTTCGCTCACGCGCGAACACGGCGGTACGGGGCTGGGGCTTGCCATCACCAAGGAACTCGCCAACATGCTCGGAGGGACGATCAGGGTGGAAAGCGAGGTCGGACAAGGAAGCTCGTTTACAGTTACCCTACCGGTCGCCGCCCCAAAGAAGACAACCCAAAAGCTCATCCCCCTCAACGACTGATCGCTCGCGGCGTCCGCGACGGCGATCCCTCCGGAGCATGTTCTTGTCGTGGCGGTGGGTCAAGCTCGCAAGAGCGTCAGCAAAGATCCACCCCCAGACACCGCAACGCAACTCGAGCTGTTCTAATAGAAAATGGTCACGATCAAATGCGGGTCGGCCTTTTTCCCCTCCCAGACGCCGATGGTTGACGTCGCATATTTGATCGTGACATCGGTGTTCGCATCCGACCACTCGTTGACCTGATTGTTCATGTAGGCCACCGCACCGTCGTTGAGCTTTGCGTGAAACGTGCGGCAGCGCGTTGCTCCGAACGCTTCAGAGTTCAACGGACGCTTAAAGTGACCGTCGTCGAACGCAGCCGCGCCACCCGCCAACGTATCCGAGGAAATGGTTCGAACATGGTGGCTGGAACGACTCTCGTCGTCCTCGATGATGGCCACCGTCTCCAGCTCCTCCCCTTCGCCCGGGGCCTTCATGGTGGATTGGCCGACGACTCGCTCCTCATCCGTGTGGTGCGTTTTCTTGTACTCCGCAAGACAGTGTGGGCACCGAAGCTCCCCAGATACGACGCCCGCCTTGCCTGATTCAAGATGTTCTGGGTAGACGCTCGCACCGCATGAATCGCACGACTCGATGTCCTTCTCAGACATGTTCGCCTCCTTCGTCAACTCGCCGACACGTGTCGACTGACACCT
>CAYQFV010000222.1:0-5439 GCA_964416845.1 uncultured Phycisphaeraceae bacterium
ATGGATTTGGCGCACAAATCGTGTTGTTACGGAGCTCCGGCTTCGGTACGACACGCCAATGCGCGGTTGATTGCGGACACGGATCGCTCCCTTCGTACAGTACGGGATTTTCTCAAGACCGGCCTGGCGGGCGATGCGGAGACCGTTGGCAGGTGGTTGCTCGAACGCGCGAATCGGGACGTCGGCGAGTTGCCGCGAGAGGTTGAACTTGAGCTAACAACCGATGACCAGCTTCCCAACGCCTTGCTTCGACCTCGCGGCGAGGAGGTGGGCGACCGCGGTACGATGGATCTGAAGATCGTTGCGCGAGTGGCCAAGGAGTTGGCGACGCTGGACGATTCTCTGGTGGTTCTCGGCGGATTTGGGGAGCCGTTGTTGCATCCACAATTCGAAGACGTGCTGCGAACGCTCTCGGACGCCGGCGTCTTCGGGGTGGCGGTCCGCACAAACGGGATCGCGATGAACGCTGCCTGCATCGAGCAGCTTATCGAGCACCGTGTTGACGTGGTGAACGTAATTCTCGATGCTGCATCACGCGAGACTTATGAACGTGTGCAAGGGGCTGACTGCTTTGACGTTGTTCGCGGAAACATCGGCGCGTTGGCGGCGAAGCGGGTGGAGCGCCGCGCGGTGGGTCCCTTGTTGGTGCCCGAGATCACCAAATCCGTGGATACGGTTGACGAGTTGGACGCGTTTTTTGATGCGTGGGTGCGGGACGCAGGATGGGCGAACATCGGGGGTTACAGCCATTTCGCCGGGCAGCGCGAAGATCGATCGGTGATCAACATGGCACCGCCGACGCGAAAGGCATGCGAGCGTATCCGAAGCCGACTGACGGTGTTGGCGGATGGACGGGTAGTCCTTTGTGATCAAGATTTTACGGGGCGTTTCGCGGTGGGGAATCTGGTGGAACAATCGCTGGGAGCGTGTTGGCGCGGGGCCAAGATGACGGAGGCGCGGCATCGACATGCCTGTGGGACTTTCGACGGCATTGAGTTGTGCGGGCGTTGCGACGAGTGGCACCGCCCCTGATTGATCGTCAACTGGTTGAATCGCCCTGTTACGCACGCTTTGGAGGCGGTAGCGTGCGAATACGGCCTCTGGGCGACGACCGGGGTTAACCGACGGTTGATACGCCACTGACGCTCTTCTACACTTCGATAGGAACAGTACGTTCGCACCATCACGGGTTAAGGACCCATCCACATGCAATCAGGCAGCGGTAGGTTTGTCGGGATCGATCTGGGCACGACGTTCTCTGCGATCGCCTACCTAAACAACCAAGGCAAACCGATAACGGTTTCGAACCGTGACGGCGAGCCAGTTACACCGTCAGTGGTGATGATTAAGCCGGACCGGACGGTGTTGGTCGGCAAGCAGGCTCGTGAAGCCCAAGCTACACGCCCTGATCTTGTGGCGACGAATTTCAAACGGGACATGGGTGAGAAATTCTATCACAAGCTCGTGGGTGGTAAGGAGTTTTCGCCCGAATCGCTGTCGGCGCTGGTGCTCAAGCGGTTGAGGGAAGATTTTGAACAGCAGCACGGTGCGATTGACGGCGCGGTGGTCACCGTGCCTGCCTACTTCGGAGACGGACGTCGCAAAGCGACTCAAGACGCGGGGAGCATCGCTTCTCTCAACGTGGTCGGAGTGATCAATGAGCCGACGGCGGCGGCGCTTGCCAACGCGTTTCGGCAATACTTGGAGGCGGGCGGCAGTGCGATTCGGTTTGAGATTGCCGCAATTGCCTCGACTGCTCCGTCGACGACGCTCGTATTTGACTTGGGTGGCGGAACGTTCGACGTCACGATCATTCGGATCGATGGCGAAGATTTCAACGTGCTTGCGACCGGTGGCGAGGTTCGGCTGGGGGGTGTGGATTTCGATCGCCGGCTTGCGGATGCGGTGGCAGACGATTTTGCGAGGCACCACGGTGTCGACCCGCGGGATGACTCGTCCATTTGGGCAAAACTGCTGGCTGCTTGCGAAGCCGGCAAGATTGAACTCAGTTCTGCAAGGCAGGTGGCAATTCAGTTGAGCCATCTTGGTCGACATCTGGCCGTCCCGGTGACGCAGAGTCGATTCGAGAATCTGACGGCCGATTTGCTGACTCGGGTTCAAATGTCCGTTGAAATCCTTCTAAATGATGCGATGTTGACGTGGGACCGCATCGACGACGTGCTGCTGGTGGGCGGATCGTCGCGAATGCCCATGGTCCATCGGATGCTCGAGCACCTTTCGGGCAAGCAACCCAACATGGCGACCGCGCCGGAGCAAATCGTGGCGCACGGGGCGGCGATACACGCAGCCATCACGCAAATGTCAGCGTCACCGGTGCGGGTGGCGATCGACGGGTCGCGCTCGATTACCCATGACGCCATCAGTACGCCTCTGGAGGATGACTCGGACGAACCGAGCATTCTCGACATTTTTGATCCGCCGGTGGTGGAGGCGGCTAACAAGGTGAATCTGACGGACGTGAATTCACAGAGCCTGGGCGTCATCGTTCGATCATCGCGCGAAGACCACCGGATTGTGAATTCCATCGTGATTAAGGCGAACACGCCGCTGCCAACATCCCGGACCAAGGTATTCGGCACTGAGGCCGCCAACCAGCGTATCGTTCGGGTGCGTGTGGTGGAAGGTGAAACGCGTGACCCGCGTGGGTGTACGCAAATCGGCGAATGCACGATTCGGGACCTCCCCAAAGGGTTGCCTCAGGGGACGCCGGTCGAGGTAACGTTTCATTACGACAAGAGTGGACGAATTCACGTGCAGGCGATGGAAACGACGACACACATCCGAGCAGAGGCGTTCATCGACCGTGATTCGGGGTTCGATCAGTTGAGCATCGATGCGTTGACCAAAGCGGTGTCGGAACTGACGGTTGAATAGCCTTCGCGGAAGCATGATGCCATGACCGATCCGCAAATCGATCCTTATTCGAGTTTTCTTGGGCTCGGGCCGGGGCGCCGCCCGCCAAACTACTACGAATTGCTTCAACTCGAGCTGTTCTGCAGCCACGTGGAGCGAATCAACCTGGCCGTCCGCAGGCAGTTCCGGCTCATCAAGCCATATCAGGATCACCCGGATCGGATGACCCGGGAGGCTATTCAGGATGTCATGAACACCATTACGTCCGCCCGAGTCGTGCTCACCGACCCGAATCGCAAAGAATCGTACGATCTTGAGTTGGCGAAGGAATTGAACGTCGATCGGGATCGATTTCTTGCCGAGCAAGTGGCGGTTCCGCTTCCGGAGTTCGACGTGACGGTGGTGGCCGGTCCCTCGCTGGTGACCGAGCGTCTCCAACTGGTGGAAGGAACAGCGCTCAGCATTTCGTCGTCGGCTCAATCCGGCTTGCCGTTGACCGCTGGACGCGTGGCTGACAACCATTGCCGAATCGAGTTCGTCCACGGTGACTGGTTCGTGGTGTGTAGCCCAGGCCGAACGGTGCGTGTGAATGACCAGCCATACGCGGAAAGCGTTCTGGTGCCGGGGGATTTGATCGACGTCGGGGGATATCGATTGCTGTTTTCGAGAATCGAGCACGACGAGTCAAGGCGAGGTGCGAGGCAACAACTTCCGCCGCCGCTGTCGCTCATCATTCAGCGTGGTGTGAGCATACCGTCTTCGACGCTGAACATGCTGCCACCGCAGCGGGTGTTGATCGGGCATGAGGATTCGGCGTTGTGGCAATTGCCAGATCGAACGGTGTCCGCCCATCATTGCGCGGTTCAATCGGTGGGCGACCAATGGGAGGTCGAAGACCTTGGCAGCACGAACGGTACGCTCGTGAACGGTCGGGAAGTCTTGCGGCATATGTTCAAGGACCGTGACATGCTGACGCTAGGGCAGTTCGAAATTCTCGTCAGCTTACGTTATTGACGACGCTCGCCGAGCCACGCCGCCGCGTCTCAAAACTGATACGAACGTAACTTGGGTCGCAGCATCTCGTTACGAGAAGATTGTGAAAACTTTCGTAAAGTCGTTGACGGCCATCACAGCGCGGTCTTAGACTGAATCGCCCGTCAACGGGAAGCACGCCGTACCGAGACAGCGACTCGGCGACGGGATGGTTCGTGCGCCCGATGTGCCGGGTGGCCGTTTGGACTAATGCCGACGGACGAGCCGGCGGCTGTGGGTACGACAGTTTCGGCCCGAGGACTTACATTCGTGGGACCTTACGCATCCATTTGCTTCGTCATCGGCCTGGTGACGGTGATCACGCTGGTTATGTTGACCCTCGCGCAGGTGATCAGGCCGGCGCGCAAGGGTGACGTTAAGGACAGCACGTACGAATCCGGAATGCCGGTCATCGGTGACGCCCGGCGGCGATTCAACGTGCGTTTTTACGTTGTGGCGATGCTCTTCTTGTTGTTCGACGTTGAAGTCGTATTCCTTTGGCCGTGGGCCCCGATTTTCAAAAGAGCGGCTGCCTCCGATCACGTCGTTGCGAACTCGGGAGTTGCCGGCTCGCTCGGGCCGGGGTATCTCGTATCTGTGATGGGCGTGTTCCTGGCAATCCTGCTGGTGGGTTACGTCTATTCGTGGCGGAAGGGCGTGTTTCGATGGGATTGAACCAAGCCGATTATGGATCGCCGCGATCGTCTGACGTCCTTTCAACTAGGTTGGATCGTCTGGTACGGTTGATTCAGGAAAAAGGCATCAATTGGTCGCGCAAGAACTCTCTTTGGCCCATGCCGTTCGCAACGGCGTGTTGCGGCATCGAACTGATGGCCACCGGCGCGAGTCGTTACGATATTGCCCGCTTCGGTGCGGAGGTCATGCGTTTTTCGCCCCGCCAGTGTGATCTGATGATTTGCGCGGGGCGCGTGGCGATTAAGATGCTGCCGGTGCTGCAACGCATCTATCAGCAGATGTGCGAGCCGAAATGGGTTATCAGCATGGGGGCGTGCGCAAGCACGGGTGGTGTTTTCGATACCTATGCGGTGGTTCAGGGCGTCGATCAATTCATGCCGGTCGATGTGTATGTTCCTGGATGCCCGCCACGTCCCGAGACGCTGATTGAGGGTGTGATGGCAATTCAGCGGATCGTCGAAGCCGATGGCGTGACACCAAGCGGACAGCGCGGTGGGTTGGGGCTGGTCGCTCAGCCGGCTATTCAGATAAACACAGCGGCTGTGTCTTCGCAGCCTTGACGTTACTGGTTCCATTAGACTACATGCACGAATCAACGAAACAAGTCGTTTCCGCGTTAGAGGAATCGTTTCCGGATATTGCGTTTGCGCCCGCCGCTTTGATGGAGCGGGGCGAGCATGCGGCGATTCCTGAGCAAACCTGCCTTCGCGTGCCCGCGGATCAGCTCGTTGCGGTCATGGCGTTTCTTCGTTCCGACGGCAGATGCGCTTACGAGCAGCTTTGCGACTTGACGTGCGTCGATTACCTGAACTTTGCCGGCGCGCGCGATCGCTACGG
>CAYQFV010000223.1:0-5438 GCA_964416845.1 uncultured Phycisphaeraceae bacterium
TTGGCGTACGTGCCCGGGTGCGGACCGTGGGGCACGCCGGCGGGATGAAGACTGATCGACTGCGACTCGATTCCCTTGCGCGATGTGAAGTTGCCTTCAACGTAGTAAAGGATCTCGTCGCAATCCGGGGCTGCGTGACCGTAGGGGCAGGGGATAGCCTGCTCGTGATAGTCGACCTTTCTCGGAACGAAACTGCATATGACAAACCCGTGTCCGGAGAACGTCACGTGGACGGTCGGTGGCAGGTGGACCAGACCGGTTTTGGGCTGATAGTCGTGAATGTTGAACGCGACCGGATAGACGAACCCGTCCCACCCGACGAGCTCGTACGGAAAATGCTCGTACATGTGGGCGGCCAGCACGTCGCCCTTCTTGATGATGAGGGGATACGGACCCGGGCCGTGTTTTTTCTCGTCGAAGCGGATCAGCGACTGGGGCAAGCGAAAATCCCGATGGGTGTACGGGGCGAACATCGTGATCTGTCCGGAACGGTTTCGCCACTCCTGCGGGACGTCGATTCGTGATCGGCCTTCGAACACCAGAAAAGTGGCTTGCTCGTCCTGGGTGTGCAGGCGGTATGGCGTCGCCTTTGGAATGATGACGTAGTCGTGTTTCTTGAATGGAAGCGATCCGTAGAGCGACTCCAATTCTCCGCCGCCGTCGTACGCGAACCAGCACTCGTCGCCGTCACTGTTGCAGAAGAAATCCTTCGCAGGCTGGTTCGGCTTGCAGATGCCGATCTGAACGTCGTCGTTGACCAGAAGGGTCCGCCGGGCAGTCAGGAAGTCGCCACCGTCGCGAACGTCCTGCGTACGCAGATGGCGGCGGTGCAACGGCTGATCCTCGACCAGATCGAACGGGCAAAAACCCGCCAAGGAGGTGCGTTCCACGCGCGCTTCGTCGGTCGGCGGGATGCGGTAGTACAGAATGCTGAAAGGCCCGTCGAACCCCTCGCGCGTGAGACATTGCTCCATGAGGAGCTTGCCGTTCTCATAAAACGCGGTGTGAGGTTTGGCGGGTACGTCGCCGATCTGATGTCTGTGAATCATGACTCATGCCTCGGAAGAACCGGGAGAATTCTTCGCTGCTACAGATTGCCGCGGGCGGCTTGCTCGCGTTCCAACGACACGAACAACGCCTTGAAATTGCCGATTCCGAAGCCGCGCGAACCGTGTCGCTCGATGACTTCAAAAAACAGCGTCGGACGATCCTGCACGGGTTGGGTGAACACCTGCAGGAGATACCCGTCCTCGTCACGGTCGGCGAGAATGCCCAGTTCTTTCAGGCGAGCGTATTCAACGTCGATCTCGCCGATGCGATCCTGCAGCATGTCGTAGTAGGTATCCGGCACGCGAAGAAAATCGAGCCCGCGAGCCCGCAGCGCTTCGACCGTTGCACAGATGTCCGGCGTGTTCATGGCCACGTGCTGCACACCCGGGCCATAATTGAAATCCAAGTATTCTTCGATTTGACTCTTACGCTTTCCTTCTGCGGGTTCGTTGATCGGAAACTTGATCTTGCCGGATCCGTTCTCGACGACTTTGGACATCAGCGCGCTGTACTCGGTGCTGATGTCGCTGTCGTCGAAATGGCAGAGCAGCGAGAACCCCATCACCTCCTCGAAGAACCGTACCCAATGGTTCATCTCGCCCAGCCACACGTTGCCCACGATGTGATCGATCGCCGCCAGGCCGACGGGATCGGCTTCATAGCCTTCAATCGCCTTGAACCCCGGCGCGAAGCGGCCGCGATAGTGACGACGCTCGACGAATTTGATCAACGTGTCGCCGTACGTCTTGATGGCGCCTTCGCGCAGAACGCCGTGCTCGTCCTCGAGGCTGCGCGCGGGGATCAGAACGTTCGCGCCGCGCGCTTTGGTCGCAGCCAGCGCCTGATCGACATCTTCAACAGCGAGCGCGATGGTCTTCACGCCATCGCCATGCAGCGCGCAATGTCTGTTGACTTCGCTGTCGGGAGTCAGTGCGGAGGTGAGAACGAACCGCACGTTCCCCTGCTCCATCAGATAGCTGGCGCGATCACGAACGCCGGTCTCGAGCCCAAGCTTGGCCACCGGCTGAAAACCAAACACCTTGTCGTAGAAATGGGCAGCCTGCTTGGCGTTGCCCACGAAGAACTCGATGTGGTCGTACCCTTTGATTGGAAGAAAGTCGTCGGCCACCGCCGCAACTCCTGTTCTTCACCGAACCGAACCGCCGGATCCCGGGTGAGGCGGGCTCGTCGCCGACGGGCCGATGACGCAACGCCCACGACGGCGAATACGCATCGTTGAAACCGCAAGTTGGTAGGGTTTCCCTCTCACCGCCATCTTACCACCGCATCGCCCGAATTCAATCAACGGAAGGCATGCGGTGGCGGCTGGACACGGCGTGATTTTCGTCCTCAGAAGGCAAGGGAGGGAATCGAATCCAGATGTGCTGGAATTCCTCGGTGGCGGAGTTATCCTGCGGCCATGGATGATCGCGCTCGGATTCCAAACGTGATTGGGCGTTGGAGGGGCGACGCAATGATCGCTGTGGCGATCGGCGCGGTCGCGGCGATCGCCTCTTTCGCGGGCAGCGGGTCGATCGACCCGATCATTCTCAACGCCCGGACCGACGACGTGTGGTTCGAGGCGGACGTTGCGCGCGTGTACGCGAACATGACCTCCCGCGACAGCGATCACTATCGCACGAAAGTTCATCCGCTGTTTTCACTCGCATCGTTCACGCCGGTCTTTGCGGTCAAGACGGTATTCTCCCTCAGCGAAGCGATGGCGGTGCGCGCGGTGATGGCGTCCGTCGCCGCAGTCTGGGCGGCAACAGTATTCGTACTGCTCAGGCTCATCGGTTGCAGACGGCCTGACGCGGCGCTGTTCGCAGCCGTCGCGATGGTAAGCTCCGCAGCGTTGTTCTGGTTCGTCGTGCCGGAAACGTACCCCTGGGGGTCGATCAGCATCATGACGGCGATCGGCGTGGCTGCGGTGGCAGCCCGTCGACGGTTGTCGCAATGGTGGTTCGTCGCGGTCAGCGCGCTGACCTTGAGCTTTACCGTCACCAACTGGATGGCCGGAGTCTTAACCACGCTCGCGCATCACCGCTGGCGGCGAGCGGTACAAATATCGGTCAACGCGTTCTTTGTCGTCGTCATGTTGTGGGGAGTCCAACGAGCACTGTTCCGCACTTCGGCATTCTTCGTTGGCGGCGCGGGAGAACTGCGGTTCGTACTGCGTCCCGAATCGGGCGGCCCGCTGCACGCCGCCAAGGCATTCTTCTTTCACAGCATGATCATGCCCGCAATCTCGATTGTCGAATACGCCGGAAGACCCGAATGGCCGCTGTTGCGAACGCAGATGTCGGCTCCCGGGTCGGGCACGACGTGGGGACGCGTTGGCGCGATCGCCTGGGGATTGATGCTGGCGATGGGCGCCTGGGCCATGTTAACACTTCGACGTCTCGGTAGGGTCCGGATCGTTTTGGCAGGGACGATCCTGGGACAACTGGCGCTCCACATGGTTTATGGTGAAGAAACGTTTCTGTATTCGTTGCATTTCTTGCCGTTGCTGGTCGTTGCGGCGGCGATGGCGGCGACGACACGGCTGCGCCCGGCAGCACTCGCCGTGGCGGGCGTACTGATCGTCACGGCGGGGGTGAATAACGCGACGATGCTTCGCGAGGCTGAAGCATTCCTGGTCAATCATGGATCAGTCCGCCACCGCGTTCGCGCCCAGATGCGACTGCGCCCGAACGATCCCTGGCCACGAAGTGAAGGGCATGTCGTGCTCGCCGACCCGACGAGCCGCGAAACGGAAAAAGCCTATCACGAACCCGGGGGAAGCTTCAGTCCGTCCGTGTCAAGTTTCGGCGTCTCGATTTGGAGCAGCGACAAAGCCGGCACGTTGATCGCCACCAGCGACGACATTCCGATGGATGCGATTCAGCAACGATTCGCCTGGAGTTCAGACGGCCGCCTGACGGGCATCTCCACCGCCACTGAATTCTACCTCGCCCAATGGTCGCGATCGGTATCGGGGTGCTGGCGTCTGGATTTGAATCCGGGGAAGCGGACTGACACGACTCCGGCGATTGTCATTCGCAGTGTCGGGCCGGCGGGCGGTCCGGTGACCGCGCTGGACTGGAACGGCAGCCGCCTGCTCATCAACCGTCGGTGGTCGGTCCAAATTCAGCCACCGCCCAGTCACGTGGTGCTGGGCGACGAACTATTGCAAGACTGGGTATCACAGCGTTCGAGCAGCCGGCAGTGGAACGACGATCGCGGGTGGGGATTCGCACGCATGGATCTGTCCAACGCCCGGCAATGGCGTGTGACGATCGATGATCGACTCGGATGTTCCTCGAGCGACGTCCCGGTTGAACGCGCGTCGGTAAAACTGCAATTGCAACTCCCCGACGACCGCTTCGCAGACTGTCTCGATGCACAGGTCGCCCACCTCATGATGAGCCTGGTCGATTGGACAACACGTTCGGCAGACCCGGTGAACGTGCCGATTCCTTGGCACCGCGACGGATCATACATCGTCGTCGCACTTGCTCGGACGGGTCAACTTGAGGTTGCGCGACGATTGTCAACGTATCTCGCGGACGCTGATTTTTCGGGTGGTTTCGGCCCGGAGGCGGACGCGCCGGGATTGGCCATCTGGTCGCTGATCGAGGTCGCCCGCCGGATCGACGACGCAGCGTTCGACCGATGGCTTTGGCCTCACGTACGTCGCAAAGCGAGATACATCCAGAGAATGATGGCGGCTGAGCAGCCCATCGAAATCCCGATCACCGAGCCCATCGTCCCGGTCGCGCTGACGGAGAAGAACCTCACACAGGTCGCGAAGCCCCCCCGACAGGGGTTGATCATCGGTCGCATGGATCACCATCACCCGGTGCTGTACGTCAACGCGGTAAGCTACCGTGGATTGCTCGAGGTGGCGTGGCTGGCTGACCGGCTAGGCCACGACGCGGATGCGGAAGCGTGGCGAAGCGCTGCCCGGTCCCTGTCCCACGCGTGGTCCGATGCGTTCGATCCCGGCAGGAACAACAACCCTCGCACCTACATCAATGGCCTTTGGCCGACTTGGATCGCGGTGACGCGGATGGACGACTACGCCAACAAGCTCGCCTCGCGGTGGTCCAAGCGTCGCGACGAGAACGGCGACTTCCGCAACACGCCGCGGTGGACGTACTTCGACATCGCCGAAGCGCATCAGTGGCTGTTCGTCGGCGACCAGGACCGCACTTGGAAAACAGTGGTTTGGTTCTGGAATCATCAGGCATCGCCCGGGTTGTACACCTGGTGGGAAGGGCGCGGTGACGGCAACACGTTCCATCTGTGGGATCAGGTACGCGGCTGGGTCAATCCGCCTCACACAACGCCCCACTACTGGACCGCCGCTGAGATGGCGCTGCTGCAACTCGACATGCTCGCGTACA
>CAYQFV010000224.1:0-5395 GCA_964416845.1 uncultured Phycisphaeraceae bacterium
GCAAGCGTGCAGTGTCACTCCGTCCGAGCGACTAAATCGACAGGCCCTACAGCGCTGGGAAAGTGGTTCGGTTACAAAGCGGAGTCCCGGAGGGACGATTGAAGAGAAGTCGATGTTCAGCCGTCCCTCTGGGACTCTGCTTGGGTGAGGCTTGGCAATCCCAGTGATGAATCACTGGGCTATTCTCGGTCGCCCCGCTGGGGCTGCGACTGCTGAATTCCGTACCCGGGGGGGGCTGCCATCAAAGAAGGAACCTCTGCCGAATGTGTCACGCACCCGGGTGGACGTTGTTCTCGAACGATGCGGTGCGCCTGCAGGACCGTCGTGTGTCGCGCGCCGTCAGCACGCTGCGACTCTTCGTTGTTCGTTGCTATCGGTCGGGGAGTACGGTGAACAGACGATCGGGGAGACGGCGATGCATCGCGCGACGGACTCTGCGAGCAGCGACACTGCGTGTAATCGGGCGTTTCGTGCGTACGTGGGTCGCTGGTGGTCCTCGTGGCGGATAACGGCAACGGGGGTTGGGGCGTCCGTGAAAAGGAACCGCTGCCGACAAACGGGCGGGCGGCGAGTTGTTGACGCTCCGAAAACAAAAAAAATTTGTGCAACGTATTGGGACGTGTGCGATGAGATGTCCGGTAAAGGGCGCGATCCGACAATCTCCAAACGGGGTCGAATTCTTATAGGAATAGCATCGCGTCTCATAAGAAATCGGCGAGTGGCCAGGTCTGAATACAGGGTCCAAAACATGTTAAAGGCCATTTATCGGGGTGACGATTCGTGTTCTGTTGCGAATAGACCCGTTGCCAGGGTTGTTCCGCGATGCAGGTTTGAGTGGGTTGTAACGCCTTGCTGGGACAGTCTCCAAAACCGTGCGACGTTGCGAATCGGACCGCGAAAGATCGAATCGTGATCGTCGTCGGAATGTTTCGGACTGGTTCTTCGGGGGGCGCGATTCCGCCGGTTGAGAGAGTCGGCTTTGCCGGGAAACTTTAACACGCCGTAACCGCGGCTCCCGCAGCCGGAAATGGCTGCGACTTGAAGCGATGGGAAGCGGGTTTGCTTCGGGAGGCAGGACGAACATGAGTCGGATCAATACGAACATTCAGTCCCTCATTGCCAGGCGTGTGTTTGATCAGAACACGGCCTCGCAGAACAAAGCACTGGGCCGGTTGAGCACCGGATTGCGCATCAATTCGGGGCGAGACGATCCTGCCGGGCTGATCGCGTCGGAGACTTTGCGATCGTCCAAGGTGGCGCTCACGGCGGCAACGAACAACGCCCGCCGTGCAGACACCGTCCTTTCGATCGCGGAAGGTGCGCTGCAAGAGGTCAACTCGCTGCTGCTTGATCTGGAGAACTTGGTCGATCAGTCGTCGAATGCGGGTGCGTTGAACGATGCCGAGGTCAAGGCCAACCAGAACCAGATCGATTCGATTCTCAGTTCGATCAACCGCCTAGCCAACTCGACGACGTTCGGTGACAAGAAGCTGCTGAACGGAAACCTGGGGTTCAGCACGTCGAGTGTGGTCACGACGGATCTCACGGGCGTCGAGATCAACTCGGCCAAGATTCCGGACAACAGCAGTCGTAACGTCACGGTATCCGTTGTTGCGGGGTCTGAGTTCGCTTTTGTGAGCGGCTACGGGGATGAATCCGCCGGTGGAACCTCGACAACCGGAGCGCTTTCCGCGGCTGTCACCTTGCAGGTTACTGGCAACTTCGGGACGGATGTTCTGAACTTCGCGTCGGGCGCGACGCAGGCTGAGATTGCTGCGGCGGTGAACACGTCGACGCAGTTGACGGGCGTGTCGGCGATCCTGTCGAGCGGCGGTGGCGGCGGTATCAACTCGGTCATCTTCTCGAGCACGACGTTTGGCAGCAAGGGGTTGGTGACGGTCGAGGCGATCAGCAATGCGACGACGGGCTTCAACCTTGGGGGCGGTCTTGCGTCGGTTACTGACAGGGGCGTTGATGGCACGGTGTCGGTCAACGGGCAGGCGGCGACGGTGGACGGTTTGACCGCGTCGGTTCGCTCCAGTTCGTTGTCGATCGATCTTACGTTGGCGCAGACGTTTGGCACGACCGCCAACGGCAGCACGACGTTTCAGATCACCGGAGGTGGAGCGAAGTTCAACATTGCTCCGGAAGTCAGTTTGGTCGGTCAGGAAACGCTGGGCATCAAGGCGATCACAACCGGGTCGCTGGGCAATGTGGCGAACGGGTTTTTGAATTCGATCGGTACCGGTCAGGCGAACGACCTGTCGGGTGGAAACTTTGCGACTGCTCAGCGCATCGTTCGTACGGCGATCAGTCAGGTGTCGACACTTCGTGGCACGATTGGTTCGTTCCAAAAGGACACGCTCAACAGTGCGATCAACTCCATGCTCGTGACCTTTGAGAACACGGCGGCGGCCGAAAGTGCCATTCGTGACGCCGACTTCGCGGCTGAAGCGAGCAACTTGACGCGGTCGCAGATTCTGGTGAATTCTGCCACGGCGGCGTTGCAAATATCGAACGCGGCGCCGCAGAACGTTCTGGCGTTGCTCGGCTAGTCCGCTCGACGCGGCGGCTTCCGATAACATCACGCATCGTCGCCCGCCGGGGATTCAACCCTTCCCCGGCGGGCGTTTTTTTGCGTTTTCGTCTGGGGTGCGGAACGGGCGCATGCTGGTGGTCGTCGTCGCCGGCGGTGAACATCCTTGGCTTCTCGGACGCAATTACCTAAAGCGGGTCCCTCGCGCGGACGAAATCGAAGTAAGCGTCGCAGGCGACGACCCCTTGCGCCGGTTGACGTGGTCCGGCTGCTGCCGGGTATGAGGAGAACGGGTAGTCCAAGTTTGAGAGCGGCGACTCGCCGACCGAAGAAACTTATTCGACTAGACCGCACACGGTGGTGCGGTGGCGGCGGGCAAACCGAACTCGGTTTCCCGAGTCATCACGGAGGATGGCATGGCTCGCATCAACACGAACATTTCGGCTTTGACGGCGCAATCTCAGTTACGGCGCAACAACCTGGATCTCAACACGCGTCTGGAACGGTTGAGTACCGGCCTGCGCATCAACCGAGGCAAGGACGACCCTGCCGGTCTGATTGCGTCGGAAACGTTGCGTAGCGAGATTCGCGCGATCGGTCAATCGATTGGGAATTCCGAACGGGCTCTCAACGTCATCTCCACCGCTGAAGGCGCCTTGAACGAGGTGTCCTCGCTTCTACTCGATCTGCGTGCCCTCGTGCTTTCGAGCGCCAACGAGGGGGCGTTGACGACCGAAGAGGTTGTCGCCAACCAATTGGAAATCGATTCGCTACTGCAAAGCATTGATCGCGTGGCCAACACGACCTCGTTCGGCGGCAAGAAACTGCTCAACGGTCGGTTGGGCTACACCTTGTCGGGCGTGGCCAACACCGATATCGCTGCGATCGAAACGTTTTCCGCCAGGGTTCCTGAGACCGGCGCGACCAACGTCGTCGTCCAAGTGTTGAATTCTGCCGAAACGGCGCAGCTAAACTTTACCGGCGGAAACTACTACACCGGTGCGACTCGTCTCGCATCAGCCGTCACGTTCGAGATCGCCGGGCAGCTTGGCGTTGAAGTTCGAAGCTTCGCCAGCGGCACTTCCATAGCGGACGTCGTGACCAGCATCAACACCGCGACTGCTACCACGGGAGTGTCGGCCGTGCTTTCCAACGGCGCCACCGCCGGAACCAGCGCCTTGGTGCTCAACTCTGTGGAGTTTGGCTCCCAACAGTTTGTCAGCGTTAAGGCGCTCGCCGGTACGGCGTTCATCGCCACCTCGATCGGAGGAACCGTGAACGATTCCGGTGTGGACGTCACCGCCCTGATAAACGGACAGGTGGCCAACGCGGACGGACTGACGATCGACGTTCGTACGGTCGGGCTGGACGCCCGAATGTCTTTGACGTCGACGTTCGGTCAGACGTTGGGGTCTACGTCGTACAGCATCACCGGTGGGGGAGCACAGTTCCAGATTACGCCCGAGGTGAATACCAATGGCCAAATCAGTGTCGGAATGAATTCGGTGTCGACGGGGAACTTGGGCAATGCGGTCATCGGTTTCCTGGGCAGTCTTCGATCAGGCGGCACGAATGAGGTGGCTGGCGGATCAAGCTTCGTCGCAGCCCAGCGAATCATCCGCGAGTCGATCAACCAAATCGCCAGCTTGCGCGGGCGACTCGGCGGGGTCCAGAAGAACCAGATCCAGCGGAACATCAACAGCCAGCAAGTTCAGTTGGAGAACGTGACCGCATCGGAATCAAACATTCGTGACGCCGACATCGCGGTTGAGGTTTCAGCACTCACGCGGGCCCAGATTCTCGTCCAGAGTACCCAATTGACCCTTCAAATCGCCAATCAGCAGCCTCAGGCTGTCCTGCAATTGCTCGGGTAGTGAACCCGACGTCGGACCGTGAGCGCCAGTGCTTCGATGATGGCTGGGATGGCGCGTTTCTCAAGGTTCAGCGGTCTGCGGCGTTCCTGTAGCCCGATTCCAGGTGCCGGCTGGATACGTGCAACGTGCCCGACAGGGGGCGCAAGTCTTGCGCGTTGGGCGGCCAATGTTGCTTCGGGGGAGGCAGACATCGTTGACGATAAATCGGTGACACGGTCCGTATTCAACACGACGGATCGCTGTGTTCGGCCCTGATTGGTGCGGCGGACGCGTGTTGCGAGACGAGTCATGTCGGGAACGATTAGTAGCGGCGTGGGGCTGTTGTCGGGGCTGCCGGTTCAGTCCATCATCGACCAGTTGATATCGATCGACGCTCGACCGCTCCAGTTGCTCCGGACGCGTATTCAAGACCTTCAGACGCAGCGGACGTCGTTCTCTGAGTTGAACGCCCGCTTGCTGGGGCTTAAGTCGAGCATCAGTCGGCTGGACGAGGGGCGGTTCTTTCGGGCTTCCAGTGCGACCAGCAGTGATGAAAACGTGCTCACCGCGACCGCCGGCGAATCGGCAGTGCGGGGGTCATTTCGATTTCAAGTTCGATCGCTGGTGTCGAACAATCAGATCATCAGTCAGGGATTCAACAGCGCGGACAGCCAGGCTGTCGGTGCCGGAACGCTGACATTCGAGTTCGGCAACGGGCGGCTTACTCAGGCAACGCCTCTGGACCTGCTCAATGGTGGACAGGGCGTTCGTCGTGGATCGATCGAAATCACAGACAGCGATGGCAACAAGGCGACTGTCGACTTGACGACCGCGCTGGACATGTCGGAAGTGATCGACGAGATCAACTCTCAAACCGGCATCAGTGTTCTTGCTCGGGCGGAAGGCAATCGCCTCGTCCTGGACGATCAAGGGGGCGGGGGTCAGGCCATCAACGTGCGCGACGTTGGCGGGAGTCGTACCGCCGAAGATCTGGGTATTGCAGGAC
>CAYQFV010000225.1:0-2918 GCA_964416845.1 uncultured Phycisphaeraceae bacterium
ACGCTTAGAGTGCTTGATCTTGGCGCTGGAAACGGCATGGTCGGCGAAGAACTCGCTGACATAGGCGTCGAGTTCATAGTGGGCGCGGACATCATCGAGGCGGCTGCGCAGGCCACTCGCCGCGATCGTCCCGGAATCTACGCAAACTACCACATCGTTGATATGACGCGACTGGGGCAGAGCGAGCGACGAGAACTCGCAGGGTATCGGTTCAACTGCCTGACCTGCGTCGCGGCGCTCGGGTTCGGGGACATCCCCACCGAAGCCTTCGCCAACGCGTACAATCTGATCGAGCGCGGCGGCTGGATCGCGTTCAACATCAAGTCCGGTTACCTCGATCAGGACGACAGCAGCGGATTCGCGCGGCTCATCCAATCGGTGATAGCCGACAAGACACTTGAGGTTCGCAAGACGCAGCGTTACCAACACCGCGTCGGAACCAACCGTAAGCCCATTGAATACACCGCCATCGTAGGAAACAAGCGGCGCGACATCGGCGACGACATGCTACCGTGATCCACCCTTCGCCGTTCCCAAGCCAGGTAACATGGGGATGAAAGCCCGTCGCGGGCTGGTAGTCTACCAGCCTCTGTGTTGACGAATTCCCATCAACCCGGCTGCCTCTCTCCGCTGGGAAGCGCCCCACGACACTAGCCCCGGACGACCCAGCGGATCATGTCTCTGAAGTTCGCACCCTTGCCCTGTGCGAGGATCCCGATGCGGAAGATGCGACCGGCCGCGAAGATACCTGCCACCGTGGTCAGCAGGATCAGCACCATTCCCAGCACCGGCTGCCAGGTATCAACACCGGGCGGAATCGCCTGACGAACGAGCATCAACATCGGTGTGGCTGGCGGGAAGAGTGACATCGCGGTGGCGAACAGCGTGTTCGGCTCTCTGACGACATTGCCCAACACCATCATGGGCAACACGATGACGAGCATGACCGGCATGATGGCGCTCTGCGCTTCGCGATGATCGCTGCACGCAGCACCGACGGCAATAAACGCCGAGCCGAACATCAGAACGGAAATCGCCTGATAGGCCAGGAACCACCCGAGCAAATTGAGCGGAACCAGGTGGATCACGTCGAAATGTTTCGCAAGGATGAGACCGCCCGACATGTAAAGCACAACAATGACGAACGAAACCCCAACCATGCCGATGAGCTTGCCCATCATCCATTGAAACGGCGTCACCGAGGCAAGCAGCACCTCGGCGATGCGTTGATTCTTCTCTTCAAGAACGCTTTGAATGAGCGGAGACGCTCCGACCATGATCACGACGAAGATCAGCATCACGAGCATGATGGGGATGATGAAACTGGTGAAGGGGTTCACCTTTTCGGCAGCGTGTACCTCGCCGGTTTTCGGGTCGACCGTGAACAGGCCAAAAGACTCCAGATCCGTCGGCTGCAGCGCCCACGTGACAGTCTTTCGGTCCAATCCGGACTCATTGAACCGCCACCCCTGAGCAGCCTTCGTGACCGCTTTCTCCAGCCATCTCCTAAGATCGCGAAACGTGGGCGTGTTGGAATAATATCGCACCAACGGGTCGGATTGTTTCGTCGGCGGATCGAGCACGGCCCGATCGATCACCGCAAACCCAAAGATCTCCTCCTTACGAACACGCTCGGATAGCTCGGCGAGCAACGCTCCCTCATCACCGCCATCCTCCTCCACCCGCTCGAGCAAGAAACGCGGCAACACCTGTTTCGGCTTTGCCGACGACCCGTCCTCCGGCGTTTCAAACGCCTCGGTCTCGTCCCGCTCTTTGGCTTCACGAAGCAGTGCGTCGAAGAGCACGCCGGTTCGATCCACAACCGCCAGCTTCTTGTCGTGCAGGTCAACCTTGCCCTCCAACACCTCATTCGCAACCAGACTACCAAGCATCATCACCGGCATGAGCACAAGCGTGATGATGAATGCCTTCGACTTGATCGCCGTGATGAACTCCCGGATGGCGACGATGATGACTTTACGCATGCTGATGCTCCAACGCATCCGGACCGGCGATGCGGACGAAAATATCGTTCAACGAAGGGTGGGTACGCTCGAAATGATGCACCTCGCCAACGGCCATCAACCGGCGAAGGATTTCCTGAGTGTCCGCACCTTCCCGAACACGCAGCTCCTGATATTGGCCAAAGTCGACCACCTCGTCGACGCCCGGAAGGTCGCTAAGACTCTCGCCATTGATGTCCACGCGAACCCGAAGCGTATCAGTGCCATACGACGCCTGAATCTCCTGCAAGGAGCCGTCGAGCACTTTCTTGCCTTTGAAGATCATGAAAATCGAATCGCACATCTTCTCCGCAACGTTCATGTCGTGCGTCGAGAGAATAATCGTCGCTCCGTTCCTGCGTAGCTCGAGAATGACTTCGATGAACAGCGACGTGTTGACGGGATCAAGCCCGCTGAACGGCTCGTCCAGAATGATCAATTCAGGCTTGGCGATGACCGTCGCGATGAACTGCACCTTCTGCGCCATCCCCTTGGACAGCGCCTCGATCTTCTTGTCGCCCCACTCCGATAAGCTCATGCGCTCCAGCCAGCGTCCGATCTCCGCCTGCGGGTGTCGAGCGTTCTTGAGCTCCGCGTAGAAGCGAATCAACTCGCGCACTTTCATGCTCTTGTACATGCCCCGCTCTTCGGGAAGATAGCCAACGCGATCGGTGGCTGCCCCCTTCCCGATGACGTCCTCCCCGAGAACCCGAACCGACCCGGATGTCGGATAGAAAATTCGCATGATCATGCGAAGCGTCGTGGTCTTGCCCGAACCGTTCGGACCGATGAACCCATACACCGACCCCTCGGGCACGGCCAAGCTCAGCCCGTCCACGGCGGCATGAGAACCGAACCGTTTCGTCACGTCAGTAAGTTCGACAGCATACAATCTTCATCACCCCACAGAAGGAA
>CAYQFV010000225.1:3018-5301 GCA_964416845.1 uncultured Phycisphaeraceae bacterium
CGACTACGCCAAACATCGCCCCGCGTATCCCCAGGACGTCTTCGACCTCCTCGCGACCGAGGCAGGCCCACCGACCGAACGACTTTGCGCTGACGTCGGTGCTGGGACCGGAATATTCTCCCAATCGCTTCTCGACAATGGCTGGCGCGTCGTCGCCGTCGATCCCAGCACCTCGATGCTCCGCCAAATCAGCGAATCACGTCAACCGAACACTGTCGGCGATCGCATCGCCCGGTTGTGTGCTACCGCGGAAGCGACGGCCTTGCGAACCGCGTCGATCGACCTTGTGACCGCAGCCCAGTCGTTCCACTGGTTCAACCCGCCCTACGCGTTGGCTGAGTTCGCGCGCGTGCTGTCGTCGTCCGGCATGTTGGCCATCCTGTGGAACAATCGAGACGTGGAGCGATCACGCTTCGTCGACCAGTTCGAACAACTCGTCGCCACCTACAATCGAAAATACGATCGCGAATACCGCGTCCAGAATTGGGCGCAAAAAATCGCGGCGTGCGGTGCGTTTGCCAGCGCCCAGCATTACCGTTTCGAACACACGTGGCGATTATCCGCCGAAGGATTCGTCGGCTTCACGCGCAGCGTGTCGTACATCCGAAACGTCATCCCGACAGAACAACGGCCTCGGTTCGAGCGCGACCTGATCGACCTGATCGAACGTCACTTCGGCCAAGACGACTGCCGCATTCCACTCAACACCGACCTATGGACAGCGCGAAAAATCGCACGCCAGCAGGTCGAGTGACGCGGTTGACGTTGCGGTTCAAGAGTTGCCCTTCACCACCGCTGAGACGTCGTCGCCGTCGATCGGCAGCGCTGCCGTCAGGTTTTCCGGCGTGCCTTCCGCGCGAACGAGAATGGTATCTTCGATGCGAATACCGCCGAATCCACCCGCGAGAAGCTTGTCGACCGTTTTGCGGTTGACGCAATCCGCCAACGGCTTGACTAGGTCGTTCATGCGCCACACCGCCGGCACAAAATAGACCCCCGGTTCGATCGTCACGGTCATGCCCGGCGACAGGTCGCGGTCGAGACGCAGGAACTTGTTGCCGAATTCAGACCGGCGAACGCGTCCCTCGGGGTAGCCGGCGAGGTCGCCAAACTCCTCCATATCGTGCACGTCCAGACCAATCAAATGCCCCAACCCATGGGTGAAAAACAGCGTGTGCGCCCTGCGGGCTACCAACTCTTCGGCGCTTCCCCGGAGGATGTCCGCTTCAACCAACCCCTCGCACACGACACGAGCGGCGAGATCGTGCACGTCGCGAAAACGCGCGCCCGCAGTGCACGCCGCGATGGCAGCTCGCTGAGCGTTGAGAACAGTATCGTACAGAAGCCGCTGAACCGGTCGAAACGTGCCGTCCACCGGGTAAGTACGCGTGATGTCCGACGTGTAGCCGCCCGGCTCTTCCGCGCCCGCGTCGACCAGCAAAAGATCGCCCGCCGCCAGAGCGTTGTGATGATCGCTCCCGTGAAGCACCTCACCGTGAATGGTCACGTTCGCCGTAAAGGAAGGCTCAGCCTCATTGGCGACCAGCACGCTTTCAAACGCCGCCGCGACATCCGCTTCTCGCTGACCGGGAGCAGTAGCCTTCATCGCTGCGAGATGGGCATCGACGCTGATCCGAGCGGCTCGACGCATGGCGACAAGCTCGTGCTGGTCCTTGTACAGTCGCATGTCCACGATCGGCATTAACTCTTCGGGACGAGGCTCATCAAGCCCCAGCGATGCGACCAGGGACAGTGACGAAGGGCACGGCGGGCAAATGGCAGCGGCCGAACGTTTCGCAAGCTGGCCCGATAACGCATCGGAATCCGCAACCGCGCTCACGCGAACACCTGCCGCAGATGCCAACGCATCGTCGGGGCGGGGCTCGCCAACCCACACCGCGTCATCAGCCCCAACCGCTGGGCGAAACAGCGTGCAACCCGCGTCGCCGTCGCTGCCCGGCTCGATCAGCCAGCACGCCCCTTCCACCGGCGGACCGCCAAAATAGAGATACGTGCTCGCCGCCCGAAAGGCGTGCGTGTTGGTCGCGTACTTTCGAGAACGCGCGAATCCCGCAAGAACCACGATCGGGCGAGATAACGATCCCGCAAGACGGGCCCGACGATTCCGGTACACGTCCGGGGGAGCAATCATATGAAGCGGCGAATGTTGGGTAGCCATGGTAGTCGACATCCTTTCGGCCGAAGTCTACAGCGATTTCGCACAACGGTGTAGCGTCCAACTCCCAACACTGTCAAGCAGGAACGGGCCCCACCCCCCACGCA
>CAYQFV010000226.1:0-5274 GCA_964416845.1 uncultured Phycisphaeraceae bacterium
GCGGCATGAAGCCTTGAGACCAGAAGATTCGCCACCCTAAATGGGATGCACCCTTTCGCGATGCCGAGCGGCCGGCATCATTGACACGGGTACACGCGGCGCTATACTGACACCCGGTTGCGAAGCTTGGAAGCTGACGGCGCGGTCCTTCACTGTGGGTCAACCCATTGCATACTTCGGGTCATGATTGGGCAGCGGTGCATCTTGCCTGTCGCTTCGTGTGTTGCGTCGTCGCGGCGGCTGCAGCAGGTCCGGCGCTTGGCCAAACGCCCGTCCCCCTGGCCGACACGCCCAGCGAGCCTTTGCTGCCCACATCGGTCGTTCCGCATGATGTTGAAATCAGTGGCGGGCTTTCGTCCTTATGGAAGGGTGAAAACGGTGAGCAAATCATCCACATGGTGGGCGACTTCGAGTTGCGGGTCGGCGGTCGCCGCCTGAGCGCCCGCGAGGGGGTCGTTTGGATTCAGCCGCGCCGATTGCAAAATCGTTCATACCGCGCGCTCGACGTGTTTCTGTCTCACGACGCGAGAATTCGAGAGAACGCCGGAACTGTCACCGAAGGGCCGGTGTTGTTCGCCAGCCTCGCCAGCAGTGGCGACGTGTTCGTCTCAGCCGATCGTGTTGCCAGGGGCTTGGCGTCCGATACGAGCGTGTTTCGCGATGCTCAGAGGCTGCGTGCTGAAATCCATTCGGGATCGCTTTCCGGCGGCTCGTCGAGCGCGACACTGCCTACAACTCGGCGGCCTGTTACTCCCGAGCCCGCGCCCGTCCCATCGGAGGTTGTCTACAGCGCCAATCGAACGAAGCTGTCGACGCTCGACGACGGACAGCAGGTCATTACGGCAATTGGCGATGTGAGCGTGACGCGCACCGATCCTACCGGTGTGAATCCGATGGAGTTGTTCGCTGACAGCGCGGTCATTTTTCTCAAGCGCGGTGAAGAAGTGACGAACGTCGAAGGCGTGTTGTCGCGTCGGAACGACGATGAGAATCAGGGTGACACGGAGCCGCCGATTGAGGCCGTGTACCTTGAAGGTGACATCCGGATGTACATTGGGGACCGAACGGTTCGCGCGTCGCGGCTGTATTACGATTTGCTGCACGATCGCGCGTTGATTCTCGACGCCGTGCTGTTCGCCATGGTTCCCGACCGCAACCTTCCGATTTACATACGAGCGGCCGAGGTTCGGCAACTGTCGCTCCGGGAGTATTCCGCCGACGACGCGATGCTGACCACCAGCGAGTTTCACACGCCGCACTATCACGTCGGGGCCGACCATATTGAAATCGTCGACCAAACACCGAGGGGGTTTTCGGGAACGCGCGTCGGTCTTGCCCGAGCGCAGTACGAAATGCGTGGTGTGACGTTCAATCTGAACAACACGCCGCTCATGTACTGGCCTTGGAGCCGCGGAACCATTGGCGCGGGGGACACGTCGTTGCGAGGGCTTAGTCTCGGCGCCGACGGCGACTTTGGTGTGAAGTTCGAGACTGAATGGGACTTTTTCAATCTGCTGAGTTTCGAACCGCCGACCGGAGCGAGCGCGACGCTGCGGGCGGATTACTACTCGAAGCGCGGCCCGGCGTTGGGGCTGGACGTCGAATACGAGCGCGACCATTCGTTCGGCCTGTATCGCGGCTATGTGGTCGATGACCACGGCAACGACAATCTTGGTCGCTTTCGCGACAACAAGCGGGACCCGAACATTCGGGGTCGAACGACTTGGCGTCATCGGGAGTATTTGCCCGACGACTGGCAGTTGTCGTTCGAGGTGTCGTACTTGAGCGATCCGGGCTTCCTGGAAGAATACTTCGAGAACGAATTCGACCTGGACAAGGAGCAGGAAACGCTTTTGTACCTCAAGAAGCAGCGAGACAACTGGGCGTTCACGTCGCTCTTGCAGTTTCGATTGAACGATTTTCTCACCCAAACGGAGCGCTTGCCCGATTTCTGGTTCCATCTGATCGGCGAGCCTCTCGGCAGTTTCGGAACGTGGTTCAGTGAAAACCGGGCCGGCATCGTCCGCTATCGTGCCGCCCAGAAGGACTTATTCCTGGCGCTCAGTCGTGGTACGGACGGCCCATCCTCCGGGTCAACGCAACGGATCGACACGCGTCAGGAGGTCGAGTTTCCCGTCACGGTCGGGCCTGTCAAAGTCGTACCGTTCGTCACGCTCCGGGGGTCCGCATGGGACGATTCGCCATTCGACGGGGGTTTGGCGCGAGGGATGGCGACCTTCGGCGTACGTTCAAGCATGTATCTGTCTCGCGTGTATTCGGATTTCGAGAACGAATTGCTCGACGTACACGGCGTCCGCCACATCATCAAACCGACAGTGGTTGCGTGGACATCGCAGGGCAACCGAAGCTCCAACGAGTTGTTCCCGTTCGACAGCACGGTGGAAGGGATCGACGATTTCGATGGCGTCCAAATCGGTGTACGGCAGCGATGGCAGACCAAGCGGATCGGCGTGAACGGACCCCGAACGGTGGACTGGATCACGCTCGATGTCGACTTGGGCGTCTTCAACGGGCCGCCCGGTGTTGATATCACCAACGGATTCGTCTCCTACACTCGGCCGGAGAACAGCATCGCGCGGAACTTCGTGAACACGGACTTCATCTGGCGATTCAATGATTCCACGGTTATCGCATCCGAGATGAACTACGATCTTAACGACGGCGAGGTCGATGTTTTCAATCTTTCGGTCGCGGTCGATCGACCGCCGAGGTTCGGTTATCTGGTGGGATATCGATTCATCGAGGAGGCGAACTCGAACCTCCTCGCTTTCGGGATGAATTACAAAATCGACGAAAAGCACACGCTGGCGATTCGCGAAGAGTTCGATCTCGCCCGCGGCGAAACATTGGATTTCAGCGTCGGCTACATTCGCAAGTTCCCTCGCTGGTACGTCGCGTTAACGTTCGAGCTTGACGAGGCGATCAGCAACTCCGTGGTGTCGCTGTCGGTTTGGCCTGAGGGCATGCCCCGTGCGACGCTGGGGTCGCGGCGGTTCAGTGGGCTTGCAACGTCTGCATCCATGACTCGCCGTTGACGCTTTTCCAAAGTGCAGGCCGGCGACGGGGCGGGGCGATCGACTGATGGCGACTTTGCTGGTCCGATTCCACAAACACATTCTCGCCGTGATGGGGATTGCGACGCTTGCGTCCGGGGTGCTCCTCGTGACGCGCGGCCTGAAGCGCGACTATTCGCTCGAAGCGTTCGTAGCCTCCAAGAGCGATTCGTATGATCTTTTTCGTCGCGTGATGGACGAGTTCGTCAGTAACGAGCTGGCCATCATTGCGATCGAATCGGACGACATCCAATCGCCCGACACCCTGGCGCTGACCGAACAACTCGTGACGCAAGTGCGATCGCTCAGCGCGGTCGAACGGGCTACGTCGTGGTCGGACGTGCTGTCGATGCTACCGTCGGTGCTGCAAGGTGTGGTGGGGGCGTCCATTCGCGAACACCCGCTGCTGGTCGACAACCTGATCAGCCGCGACGGTAAGGTGTCGGCCATCATCTTGCAGATGGCGGGTGAAGAACAGACGGGAACGCAGCGTCGCGCGACGGTTCGAGCGCTCAAGCAGATCGTGTCGAAGGCGAGGGCGTCACATCCGAAGATGCGCATCGTTCTGGCAGGTCCATACGTGACCTTGCTGGACATGTACGAGTACGTGGATCGAGATCTTTTGCGGTTTTCGGCGGCGGCGGCTGTGCTCCTGTTGGTCACGCTGGGCGTGGTTTTTCGGCGGATTGGTCCGGTAGTTTTCGCGTTGGTCGTTTCGTTGTCAGCGACGCTGTGCACGCTGGGGGTTGCCTCGGCGCTCAGTTTACCGGCGACCTTAATCACGCAGATGATCGTGATCCTGGTGATGGTGCTCTCGGTGGCGACGTGCGTTCATCTGTGCGTGTCGGACGACGAGGTGTACCGGCAAACGCCTTTCCTGGACTGGGAGGTGAGGTGTCGTCGTGTGCTGTCACGGATGACTGCTCCATGCACCGCCGTAATCGTCACGACGGCGGTCGGATTCGGATCCGTGTCGATCTCGTCGATTACTCCGGTCCGGATGTTCGGCGTTTTGATGGTCATCGGATTGGCGTTTTCGTTGGTCTTGGCGCTCGCCGCCCTGCCGGTGCTGGTGAGGATTCGACCGGCGTCTGTCGGCGATGCGACGTCGGAACAATTGCCGGTGGTACTCCGCCACCTCGCGGTGTGGGTGGACGACCATCGCGGAAGGGTGTTCGTTGGATTCGCGTTGACCTCGGTGTTGTTCTGCGTGTCATTGCCTTGGCTTGGCTTCGAAAGCGATTTCGTCAAGAACTTTCGCCCGTCGAGCGAGGTGCGTCAGAGCTACGAATTCATTGAATCGCGATTGTCGCCGACCGGGTCGATCGAAGTGGTCGTCCGCGCTGACAATGGCGGTCGCGTGCTGTCGCCGCACGTCGTCGCTCGGATGCACGAAGCGGGACAGCGCGTCGTCGCGAGGTTTGACGCGGTGGCGAAGGCCATGACGATCGCTGATCTGCTGACGGCGGGTGGCGGGGGATTGCCAACCACGGAGTTCGGCCTGCGAGCGCGGATGGCGATCGCGCGTCGCGTGTTCGGCGCGGATGGCGTGCGGAATTTCGTGAATTCCGACGGTAGTGCGTTGCGGATGAATCTACGCGCTCGCGAAGGGATTTCGGTTCACGAAAAGCTGGCCATGGCGAGGTCCATCGACTCGATGGTTTCGGACCTTGTCGGTCCGGGATATCGAACCGAAGTGACCGGTCTGTACATTTTCTACGCGTCACTGGTGAAGGAGTTGTGGGAAGACCAGTTTCGATCGCTTGAGTTGACGGTTCCATTGGTGCTGATGGTGCTGGTTCTGGTGCTTCGTAGCGTACGCGCCGGGTTGGTGGCGATGGTTCCGACTGCGCTGCCGGTATTGTTCTGCCTCGGGGCGATGGGTTGGACCGGCATTGCGGTGAACATGACGACCGCGATGATGCTGTCGGTCACGCTTGGTATCGCGGTGGACGACGCGGTGCACTATCTCTGGCGGTTTCGCAGCGCGCTGGGGCGTACGGGAGACGATCGGTTGGCGCTGAGGGATGCCCACGGCGGGGTGGGTCGGGCGTGTGTGTTCACGACGGTGGTGATTGCGGGCGGTTTTTGGATCTTGGTGTTGTCTGAGTTTCTGCCGACGGCCTATTTCGGCGGGTTGCTCGGGTTCACGATGGCCGGAGCGCTGGCGTGCGACTTGATCCTGCTGCCGGCGCTGGTG
>CAYQFV010000227.1:0-5228 GCA_964416845.1 uncultured Phycisphaeraceae bacterium
TCTGCAGGCGCGGCACTTGGGTGCCATGGCCAAGCGCAGCGCGGCCATGCGATCACCACAAGAAGGCATGCCCGCGCCTTCGGCTTGGGCATGGCACCCAGATATCGACGGACGTTATTTCGAACGGCACTATCTGGCTGCGCTTGAGCAGTGCGCGGGCAGTGCGATTCGAGGCGAGAAAGCGTCGGACGATAACCCGACCTACTTGAGCACTCTTGAGTCACCCTGCTCCGTGGACGATGGGCATTCACTTGTCGGTCGATGATTTGTGTTGTCGCAGGGCAGCGAGCACTTGCTTGCGAAACTTGCTCACGTCCGGCGTTAGCCCGGGCAGACCGGCGATGTCGACGTAGCGATCCATGGAGGTCATCGCGGCTGCGTATTGGCCGCGACTGGCTTGCAGCTTCGCCAGATACAGCCACGTCTCGCCCTCGTCGGGATGAAAGCGTATCAGCCGATCAATGTACGGGGCGGCTTGCTCCTCATCGCCGCGTTCGGTCAATAGGTTGCACAGGCCGTTGAGCGCGAGGTAGTTTCGCGGCTTGCGTTCGATCGAGCTGCGCACCAATTGCTCGTCGCTTCGCCAACTCTCTTGGTAGTCCCAACTCATTGCCACAAACACACTGGCGACGCCGATGGTTGCAGCGACGGCTACACGCGGCGACCATCGCGACACCCCCGCCGCCAGCAAGATCACCATGGCTGACGGTGCGTACAACCATCGTTCCGCGAAAAACCAGGCGGCTGCGGATACGAAATGGCAGGGAATCACCAGGAACAACAGAAGCCCCGCTGCAAGGAACGACGTTCTGCGGCCCGCTCGGATCGAAACCATCATCGTCGTTGTCAGCAAGGCGACGATGGCCATCCCCGCAAGGACGCTTGGCGATACGAGGGATGTGGCCAGGTCGACCGCGCCTTTGCCCCAGATGGGACACAGGTTGACCGGCAGGCAGATGAGTTGCATGGCCAACGTCACGAGTTCGAACGGCGTGGCGACGCGCTGGACGACCGTTGCGATCTCCAGCGGGTTGCGGGTTGAATTGCTGACGGTGTCGGGCAGTGACGTCTGCCATCCGAACACGACCCACCGCATCAGCATGAACAGCGCGAGCGCGAGGATCAGCCCGATGTAGTGAGACGCTGCGAGGCGGCGTAATCGTTCGCGCAATCCGCCAAGCCAGCCCGGTCGCGACCGCAGCGCGCAAACATCGATGAGCGCAATCAACGGAAGCGCCATCACGCCTTGCTCCTTCGACCCCATCGCAAGCAAGTAACATACCGACAGCACGACGTGATAGGTAACGCTGGGCTTATCGAGCCTGCTGACGCGACGTACGTGCATGGTCAGCATCGCGGCTACGAACAGCATCGCCAGGATTTCCGATCGACCGACGGCGGGCACGACCGCCTCGGCGTGGACGGGGTGGGTCGCAAACAGCAATCCTGCGATCAACCCTGCGCTCGGTCGCTGCCACAGCATCATGGCCAACAGTGCGATGACGCAGCACGTCAACGCGTGAAGAAATGAGTTGACCACCAGGAACCCCGCGGCGTCGCGTCCGAACAGAAAGCCGTTCAGTCGAAACGACAGCATCGTCACCGGGCGGTACAAGGGGTCCGGCGTTGCGTCGCGAGGCCAATACGGTTCGACGAGAAGTTTTGGCCACGGGCTGTCGGGCTTCAACAACGGGTGTTCGCCAACAGCGAGCCTGTCGTCATACACGAAAGGATGGTCCCAGGATCGGGCAAAGGTGAGGAATCCGGCGGCAGCGACCACGAGCAGAATCGCGATGCGTTCCCAGCGTCGCCCGCCGCTGATTTGTTCCGCCATTCGCCGTGCTCCAGACCGTCGCCACCGGGCGCGCATCCTTCGCCGCAACGCGCTTTAGGGGCGAGGGATTGTAGTTGGCCTGTCAGTCATCTACAATGCGCAGAGACCCGCACAGGCCGGCAACCAGGGACGATGAACAAGAAAACGCTCTACATCGAGACGATGGGCTGTCAGATGAACGTGCTCGACAGCGAACTGGTCGTCGGGCAATTGCGTGCGTCGGGATACGCCCTGTCCGACGAGATGGCCACCGCTGACGTCGTGCTGATCAACACCTGTAGCGTGCGTGACCATGCCGAAAACAAAGTGCTCTCCCGACTCGGAGCGCTCAAGAAACCCAAGCAGCGCAACCCCGACATGGTCATTGGCGTCATCGGGTGCATGGCTGAGCGCGATCCTGACGGCGTGATTCAAAAAATGCCCCACGTCGACCTGCTGTGCGGTCCGGGTGAACTCAACAAGATACCAGCCATGATCGACGACGTGCTGGACCACCGGGGTCGATCGGTCGCGCTCTCGCAGTCGATGTCCCGGCGGAGCACGCCGGTTCAGCGAGCATTGGAATACGATTCGGTTGAAGCGCTCGACCTCTCGCGCGACCCGGGCAGCGACCGCAGCGTGCATCAAGCGTACGTGCGCGTCCAACGAGGGTGCGACAAGTTTTGCACGTTCTGTGTGGTCCCGTTTACGCGAGGCCCGGAGCGCAGCCGACCGCCACAACAAATCGTCGACGAGGCTCGCATGTTGGTCGACCGGGGCGTGAAGGAGATCACGCTTCTCGGTCAGACGGTCAACAGCTACGTCCATCAGGAGGGCGGCCGACGCGTGTCGTTCGCGCGTTTGCTCGAACGTTTGAACGACGTCAGCGGATTGGATCGCTTGCGTTTCGTCACCAGCTATCCGGGAGATTTCGGCGACGACATTCTGCATGCCATGCGAGACCTGCCCGCCGTCTGCGAGTACCTGCACCTTCCGGTTCAAAGCGGCAGTGATGCGGTACTGAAGCGAATGCGTCGCCAGTACACCGTCGGAGAGTATGTCGACTTGATCGACCGCGCCCGCGACATCGTGCCCGGCATCACGCTCGCGAGTGATTTCATCGTCGGTTTCTGCGGTGAGACCGATGACGAGTTCGACCAGACAGTCGCGCTCGTCGAGCGATGTCGCTTCAAGAACATTTTCGTCTTCAAATACTCCGAAAGGCCTGACACGGTTGCGTCGAAGCGCGCTGTAGACGACGTCCCCGACGACATCAAACGTCGCCGAAACATCGAGCTATTGAACGTGCAGGAACGTATCGCCATCGAGGCGAATCGTCCGCTCATCGGCACCATTGTCAGCGTGTTGGTCGAGGGTTTCAGCAAACATGCCATCAAGCATCAGCAGGCGGAACAAACCCGCGGCGAAGAAGTCTCCTCCACCGCTTCGGGGCAACTCGTCGGGCGTACGCGGACCGATCGAATCGTCGTGTTCAACGGTGCTCCCGATCTGATCGGTCAGCCGCTTGACATTCGCATCGAGGCTGCCACCGCGCTAACGCTCCATGGCAGCGTTGTCGCACCGGGCGACGCGAACGCCAACCCGACCGTTGTGCCGCTCGCCGTGCTTGGGAAAGGATGATGCAGCATGTCGTCGCAATCCGCCCGCGCAGTCGCGACTGAGTCCGACACTGCCGTTTTGCCGAAACCAACGGTCCGTCCCAAACGGCTACCGCCGTACCACGTCGTCCTGCTCGACGACAACGATCACTCGTACCATTACGTCATCAAGATGTTGACCAACCTGTTCCGCTTCCCGCTGGAGCAAGCCTACGCGCTCACCGTCGAGGTGGACACCGCCGGCCGAGCGATCGTCGACACCACGTCCAAGGAACGGGCTGAACTCAAACGCGATCAGATCCACGCGTTTGGCCGCGACGCCATGATCGACCGATGCAGCGGCAGCATGTCCGCCGTGATCGAACCAGCCGTCTGACCCTCGTCCGCCTGCCCGATCGTGCCCGCGTTGTCATGGGTAACAACACAAACGTTGTCAATGTGATCCACCCCAGGGCGCCACAAGGGCTGCCTCCGCGCGGCGATGATTGAACGATCGGGCCGCTGTCGACGTCGTCGCCCCGCACCACGGTGACGACCACCGTGTCCGAATCGGACCCGCCGTCGTCGTCAAACACCGTCAGCGAGATGATCCGGGTTCCAACGGACAGCGCGATGGGCACGACCGGGTCCCGCCCGAGAATCGTGTCGCCTTCGCTCCAGATGTACCGCTCAACCGTGCCATCCGGGTCGCTCGACTGTCTGCCGTCCAGCACCACCACTTCGCCGGAGGCCACCGTTCGATCCTCGCCGGCATCCGCGACCGGCGCGAGATTGTTCGGGTCCGAGGTCGACGGCACGTTGCCGACCTCGATGATGACCGAATCGGAATCGGTTGCCCCGTCGTCGTCGGTCACCGTCAGCACCAGCACGTGCGTTCCGAAGTTCAAGTCCACCTCGAACACGATTTTGTCCGACACAAACTCGCCATTGCGCGTCCAGACATACGATTCAATCCGCCCGTCAGGGTCGCGCGACGCACCGCCGTTCAACAAGAACGGTTGCAGCCCGTTACCCTGCTGGTCACGACCTGCGTTCGCAATTGGCGGCTGATTGCCATCGGCATACAGAAAGCTGACGCCGTTGCGATCGTCGTCGGTCAGCGCGTCGGTGTCGGTGGTCCGGGCATTCATCACCGCCTCCACAGATTGACCGCAAGCGCCATCGGGATGATCCAGACCAAGCACGTGGCCTAGTTCGTGCAAGACGACGCGTCGGAAGTCGAAGATGGGCGTCCCGTTGCGGTCCGCGCGGATCGGTCCGCTGTAGGCATCCCATTGGATGTTGGTGTTGAAAATGATGTCACTCTCCACGCCCTCACCGTCGCTCCGCGTGCGCGTAAACGTAATGGCAAGAACGTCCTCCTCGAACGGCGTCCCGTCGACGTTGTCGTCGAATACCATGTTGCTCAGTCCGTCGCGAGCGTCCTGCCCCGCGGGACCCACGCCGCCAATCACAAACCGAAACCCGTCCGTGATCGCAGACCACTCCAGCATCGACAGCTCGGCGTTCTCGCCCCAGGACAGCGTCCCGTTGATCAGCCGACCGCTGGGTGGAAAGTTGTGGGTCATCTCAACCCGCCCGTCAGCCCAGCGAACGTTCAGCAGGCAGAACCCATGCGCGACGTCGACGAACAGGCCGATCACCGACACCAAACACATTGCCCCAATCGCCGACATGGGCGCAGTTGGGCGCTGAAATCGCATCATGGAGACGTCGACTCCACCGGCGGCTCGCTCGATTTGGAGATCATCTCGCGGGTACGATCCAGAAACGTGTCCAGCGATATGGATGTGGCT
>CAYQFV010000228.1:0-5132 GCA_964416845.1 uncultured Phycisphaeraceae bacterium
GATGCTTCCGCCGCTTCGACTTCGGCTTCGAGTGTCTCGACGAGTTCGGGGACGTCATCGGCAGTCATTTTAACAGGCTCGAGCAGTTCGTCGGTGATCTCGCTTTCGGCTGCGGTGAGGTGGAACCCGATCTTGTTGGCGCAGCAGACTACGTCAGCGAACCGGATGATGTTGCCAAGCGGCCTGATTTCCTCCGACATGCGATCGGGACAATGGTGCAGACCGACCACCGCGCGGAGGTTCTTGGGGAACTTCCATTTGGTGGTCAAGCCGTTTCCGAACGCTTGGTGATTCGCGCCGATGATTTCGTTTTCGAGGTCCATGAACGCGCCGCACCCGGTGATGCACCGTTCGACGATCTCGGTAAGCTCGTCGGGAAAGGCCTGACGTTCAATCATCAGACCAATGTCGTGGATGAGTCCTGCGAGGAAGACTTCGTCCGCCGAGCCGGCGTACTTCATGCGTTTGGCGATGATCCTGCCTGTCACGCCGACGGCCACGCTGTGTCGCCATATGTCCTTCGCGGAGAACCCACCGCCGATTTGCTGGGCTTTGAACATGCGCGAGATGGAGGCTGCGATGGCGATGTTCTTGACGGCTGACAACCCCAAAAGAACGATGGCGCGGTCGACGCTGGCGATCTGTCCGGGCAGTCCGTAGAAGGCTGAATTGACGACCTTGAGCACGCGCGCGGAGAGCGCGGGGTCGGTCTTGATGACCTCGTGCATGTCACCGGCGGTGCTGTCGGGGTCTTCGACGAGACAGATAATCTTCGCGGTGACTTCGGGGAGGGTAGAGATTTCCCCGCATCTGCTCAACGCGGTGTCGACGATGCTTTTTTCAGGAGCAGCGAGATCGAGCATCTTGACTCTTCCTTGCGACAGGCGGTGTCCGAATCCTGATCGGGCACGTTGCCCGGGCGTACTCTTAGAAACCATCGTCGAAGGACGCCGGCGGATTGAGACTTGGATCGGAACAAATCAGATAGAAACGGGCTTTCGCCGTCGACTATCGGTCAGTGCGGTGGTGGCGAGAATTCGTGCGATGCGACGGCCGGCGTTTCCGTCACCGTAGGGCGTCTGACGAAGTATTCTCGGACGTTTGTTCAGCGCGACCTCAATCGCCTTCATCATGGCAGCGTAGGATTCAGCGCTGTTGACCACGGACGATCCGGCGGGAAGTCGGCCTTGCTGGCGGTTGCCAACGTTGACGGATGCGACGCCAAGGACCGGGGCTTCCAGAATGCCGCTGGAGGAGTTTCCGATCAGCAGCCGGGCGGCGGCAAGCGTGTCGAGGTATCGGTCGCGATCTAGGGATTTGACGAGACGAGGACGTGGGTTTCCGTTTCGACGAGCGAGCGATTTGTTGATGGCAGCAACGACCCCGGAATGACCGCGGTCGGAATTGGGGTGGATGATCGTCGGCGTGAGGTGGTGGTCTGCGACCGCGCGAAGGATGGCCATCATGGCGCGCTCTTCTATTACGGCGGATCGGCCGCAGGCGTGCTGAACGACCAACACGGTGTTGTTGCCTCGTCGGGTGGCGGCCTCCCCGCAGCGTTTCATGAGATGGTCCAGCCCGGGGGCTCCGACGCGGTGGACGGTGCTGGGATGTTCGCCAAATCGGACAATTCTGTCAGCGGCGTCCTGGGAGGCGGCAAAATGGATGTGGGCGAGCCTGGTAATCGTGTACCGCAACGTGTCATCGAGATCGCCGGGCGCTACGTCTCCGCCGTGGATGTGGGCAACGAATCGCGCCGTGGTCGTTGCGGCGAGCGCCCCCGCGAGCGCTTCGATGCGATCGCCCAGGACGAGAACAACATCGGTTCGCGCACGTTGCAGGTAGGCTGCGATGCCTTTGATGCCCCGCGCAAGCCCGTCAGCCTGATCGGCGGGGTCGTCGTGGCCGCGTTGCATGGGGATTCTTGCGTCGATCCGCCAGCCGTCACGCTCGATGTACCTGACGGTGGATCCGAATTTTCGCAACAGGTGCGTGCCGGTGACAACGAGTTGAAGTTTGAGACGCGGATGGGCTTGGATGTGCTGCATCGGAGACGCGAGCAGGCCGTACTCCGCCCGGGTGCCCGTGACGACCGCCACGCGACGAACGCGCGATGTGGTGTCGCCCCGTGTCATTCGATCATGTCCGCGGAGATCGGTGTGTCTTCGTCAATCGTCACGAGCGCGGTCTTGCCGATCACCCGTTGCAGGTCGCACACTGGCAGCCCTGTCGCGGCCCGTTTTTCGACCAACGCGTCTGCCGAGAGCGTGTCACCGACGTTGATGTCGCGAGCGGCGACGACGTGCTTTCTGGCGACGTTACGCACTTCGTGTTCGATGGGTTGGCAACGCAAGTCGCCATCGCCCATGGCGAGTCGCGCTCGTTTGGCACGTCGGACATAGTCAGCCATATCGCCCGGTTCAAGGGACACAGCGTGGTCCGGACCGGGGGCGTTTCGATCGAGCGTGATGTGTGTTTCCAGCACGCAAGCCCCCGCTGCCACGGCGAGGGCGCCGGTGTCGATCTCGACGGTGTGGTCACTGTATCCGACGATCGAATCGAATCGGCCTCGCAAACTGGCTATGGCTGCCAGGTTGGCGCGGTCGAAGGGCGTGGGATAACAACTGACGCAGTGCAGAAGGATGAGTCGTCGGCCTGCGTCGTAGCTTCTGATGCGCTCAACAGCCTGGGCGATCTCCGGTTCGTCGGCAGCGCCGGTAGAAAGAATGATCGGTAGTTGCGTTTCGCAAGCGCGTTTGAGAAGGCGGAAGTCGACGATGTCGGTCGACGCGATCTTGATCGCGACAGTTCCGACCTCCACAAGACGATCCACATCGATCGGCGAAAAGGGAGTGGCCAGAAAGCAAATGCCGCGTCCGCCACAGTGGTCGGCAATGCGTTTGAAATCGTCGGTCGACAGTTCCAACCCGGCAAGCATAGCCTGCTGGGATGACGCTGGCGCGGAACGCGTCTGATAGGCGGCGGTGGCAGCGCTCGCGGTGGTCAACGCGGCTGCGGTGAAGGCTTGAAACTTGACCGCGTCGGCGCCCGCGTCGGCTGCGGCATCGATGAGTTCGATTGCCCTGGCGACGCTCCCGTCGTGATTGACGCCCGCCTCAGCCACAATGAACGGCGGCTCGTCGCGTCCGACGATGCGGCGACCGATGGTGACAGTCTGCGGCGGCGACGCAATGTCAGGCTGTCGATGGTGAATCTGCACCTTCATGACGATTCGCCAGCCTCGGGGTGGGCAGCGCTGCGCGAGGCAAGGATAGCTTCGGCAAGGAACAGATCAACGGGGCTGTCAATGTCGACGACGTCTTCCGGATCGAGCACGATCGCGCGACGATCGTCACCGAGAAACGCCTGACCGTCGCCATCGATCGCAGCCGGACAAAAAAGCGCGTCGCGAGTCACCGCAGCCACCGCACCATCGTGATAATACAGCGGCTGCAAATCCTGCCTGCGATAGATGCTGTTCTTTCTGAATTGAGTCATCCGATCGACGTCGAGCCGGTGTAGCCAATCCGGATGGTGCTTGGAAACCGCCGCGACGGTGCGAACGGATGTCGCTCCCGGATGTTGGACAAGGTGGTTGACCGCCCGATCAATGACGCCCGGCGGGCGGATCGGGATGTTGCCGTACAAAAGGACGACAACATCGACGCCCGTGACGGCGGCGTCTCCTTCGACGCATTCCACGGCGTGTCTGGCAGCGGCGTCAACCGTGGCGGTGTCGGTCGCAAGGTGTGCCGGACGCTCAATGACGGTGATGTCACGCAGCCGTGCGCGGTCAGCCGCCGGCACGGAATCGGTCGTGAAACAAACCTGATCCACGGTGCGGGCAGCCAGCGCATGGTCAAACGTGTAGTCGATAACCGGGCGACCGGCGAGCAGGCGCACGCACTTGTCGGGCAGCCCCTTGCTGCCGGCGCGAGCCAGGATGATTGCGAGCACGTACATACGTATCGTGATTATCGGTCGTAAATGCCGCGCATCTTGATTGTGACCGTGGTGAACGTGCAGCAAACGCCGGCCAAGTCAGCGCAGGATCGACAAAAGCTGCTACGGATCGCACGTGAATCTGAACGCGTCGTCGAGCTCCACGGGCAGGACCAGGGTACGCAGGTTGTTATCTCGCGCGCTGCTGCACAGGGCGCTTCGCGCATCGACATCGTTGACGAAGCGGTCGGCGTACTCGGCATTGAAGACGGGTTTGCCGGCATCGGTGAAGGGCTTGAGCAGGTCGCATTCGTCGAACTCGTGACACTGCTCGTTGACGCTGAAGTCGAACAAGGAGACGAGGTCGGGTATCTGTGAAAGATCGTTCTTGAGGCCTACGGAGAGATTTCGTCCGTGGGCTTCATTGGCAAGGAACCGGTTGAACGCGAGTTGATCGTTGGCGGTGAGGTCGAATCCCGTATCGTTCTCAAACCCGTCGACATTGTCAGGCTCGACGCCATCGCAGCCCTTTTGGACAGCCAGATCGAGACGGGCCATCATGATGTCGCGAACGTTGCTCGATCGGATGTCCAGCCAGCTTTCATCCGGAAAGTCGCCCAGCAGTCGGCCACGGTCGGTCGGCAAAAATCGGTCGGCGTCTTCACGAAAGGGTTCGAAGCTCCCCGCCGAGAAATAGCAAATCACCTTCCGCCCATCAGCCTGCAACTGTGCGATGACCGAAGCATCCACGTCGAACAGATCAATGTCGTAGACCCGCACGTCGTACTCGGTGTTGACGCGTCCGGCTGAACCGGGTTGGAGTTGCCACTGCCATGTCATGTCAGCCGTCGGACGAAACCAGTCGCCGTCGGTAACGGGCGCGTCGTTTGGGGCGAGGTCCGGTTCATCGCTCGTGTTCGCGTTACCGCCGGCAGGCTGCCCGTTGCCCACACCGGCGTTGCAACCGGCATTCACCATCAATGCCAGCCCAATCAAAACGACTTCCCACCGATACAGATCGTGCGATTGACATCGAGTGTTCATTGATCGTCGGCCCCTTGATCGTGTTAGGTCCAATGCTGCGGTCACCATAACGCGTCCTGCATGGTGGGGCAACGACGCCGGTGGCGTAGCGCGCCCCGGACGCACGTATTTGTTGTCATTCGCCAGCGCGATTCTTCAGATTGCCG
>CAYQFV010000229.1:0-5069 GCA_964416845.1 uncultured Phycisphaeraceae bacterium
TCAAGCGATGGCATCACGCAGGCCACCGTACGGTCATCATCTCCGGACGTGACTGCCCGATCGTCGATCGTCGGGCGGCGGAACTCGGCATCCATGCCGTCAGACAGGGCGTCGCCGACAAGCCGGCGGCGTTGCTCGAGATTCTCGGCGAACTCCATGCGTCGCCATCGGTTGCGTGCGCGATTGGGGACGACGTCGCCGATGCCGAACTGTTGGACGCGTGCGGTGTCTCGGTCGCCGTCGCTAACGCCGTACCCATGCTAAAACGTCGCGCCGACTGCATCACCCGTCGAACAGGTGGACAGGGAGCGGTCGCCGAAGTCATCGATATGATTCTTGGAAAGCAGCAACGCGGCTGATTCTCATTGTCAGCATCCACGCCCGGGAGAAGCCCCGACCCCCATGTCGACCGACCCAATCCATTCTCGCCGCGCCTACGCCGTTGTTCGATCGCTGATTCTGGCGATCTCCACGCTGGCGATCGTCGGCGTTCTTTTTGCCGTCTACCAGTATTCCACCGGTACGACGCCGGATGAACCGGTCGTGACGACGGCTGTTGACCAACCGCCACCGATTGAACCGACCGCCCCGGCACCAGGGGGTCAGGAGTCCGCCGGTAGCCTTCCGATGGGAGAGGGACAGGTCGGCGGTGGCGAGCGCATCACCATTAGCCTTTACGACGCCCACGGACAGCACGCTCGGGCCGAACTTGAAGTGACGGACTACAAGCCGAGCGGAAACGCCAACAACGAATTCCACGTCGTCGAGCCGGAAATCCGGGTTCGCACGCCGGACGGGCAGGAAATCCGTGTCGTTGCCGACGAAGGCTGGATCCAACTCGCCAGCGCCGACGCCCGCAACCCGGAAGTCAAGAGCGGCACTTTCGTAGGCCACGTACGGATCGACATCGATCGCCTCTCCAAAGAGCAGCGAGACCTGCTACCGCCTGACCAGCGGATCGCGCCGGACGGCGATCGCCTGATCCATCTTGAATTCCAGGAGATCGTCTTCGACCTTGAGGAGAACAGGCTCGACTCGTCAGGCCCGTTCACCATGCGCATGGCTGAGGCGGAACTTGCCGGAGACGGACTCCGCGTTCGCTACAACGACATCGCCGCCCGAATCGAACTGCTGCAAATCTTCGAACTCAAGCAGATGGTCATCAACGCCGAGAGCAGCATGTTCGAGGCGGCTGTCCCGGGCGGGGGTGCAACCGTGGTGACGACGACTCCTGCCGCGGCGCTGCCAGCCGATGCGGAATCGCCGTCGTTGGCGCCAGCCGACGTCGTCGCCGAAAAAACCACCGCCCCGGATGAAGCGCCGGCAGCCTCCCCGACCGAGGCTGGCGGGTTTGCAAACGCAGACTTGGACGCGCTGGACGTCGACACCGAGGATTTGCCCATCTTCATCCCCGATCCTCCCGATGAGCCGAAACAATGGCCGACCCAGACTTACGTCGTTGAGATTGACCGTGATGTCACGATCCAGCAGGTCGTCGGCAACAAGACCGTGTGGAATCTGGCCGCCGACAAAGTCAACCTCCTGTTCGACTTTGGGGAAGAACAGCGCGTCGCGGCTCGAAGCGGAAAAATCCCCCAGCCCGGCGAAACCACCCCGGCCGGTCAAACGGTTCCGCAGACGCCGACCGATCAATCCGCCTCGCCGCGCATCGTTCTTCGCTGCGAAGGGGCGTTCGTGCTGCGACCTCAACCGGCTGAAGACGTCGACGACGATGACGATCAACCGCTCGGACGGCGCGTTCGGCTGGCTGCCAAGGGGAACCCGGTGCGTTTTACCGATCCGCGGGCCAGCATCACCTGCGCCGGCCTCGACATCCAGCAAGACACCGGTCGACTATTCATCCAGGGAACGGAGGATCAGCCGGTGGTTCTGCACACCGCACAATGTGCGGAACTCGTCGCCGCGAGTGTCGAGATCGATCGTGCGCAGGGCGAAGCACGCATCGAAGGGCCGGCGAAGCTCGCCAGCTACGGTCGCCAGTCCACACACGCCGCCACCGGATCGCCGCAAGACGTCTCCATCAGCGACGTGGACATTCGCTTTGACGATCAAGCGATTCTCACCCTCGATACGCATACGGTGCGTAGGCTTGACCCGACCACAAAACTGTTTCAGGACGTCAGCATCGAATTCATCAGCGAAGCCACCTTCGCAGGCAACGTGCGGATGAAACGAGGCGACGACCTCATCAACGCTCGATCCATCACCATGACGTTTGAACCTCCCACCGAACCGGGCGCGTTTGCCCAGAACCTCCTCACGCTCGACGCCCAAGGCGACGTCCTGATGCTCCGCGGAGACGATCAGATCAACTGCGGCGTGCTCACGGTTTTGTTTGCCAAGGACCCCGCCGGCCGCTCGGTCCCGCGCTGGGCACAAGCCGACGACGACGTCGTCATCACGCAGGGCACGCGGACATTCACCGCCAATGAGCGCGTAACGATCCGGATGGCGTCCATGCCGAAAATCAAACCCCCGTTCGACCCGGTGACCGCCAGGCTCGCCGCACTCAACCAAGGCGTTGATCCTGCTGCGATCGACGAGGCAGCGTTGAAGCGACGATACGAGCAAAAAATCGAATACGCCGTCGGGCTCGAGTCAATCGACGCGGTGGGAGGGGTCACAGCCTTCGACCCGACGGATGGCCTGAACGTTGACGCCGAGCAACTTCGGGCCGACTTCGACAACGGTCGCGACTTGCGGTCGGCCCACATCGCCGGTCCCGAGGGGGTCGATGCCCACGTCAACTGGGCTCAATCCTCGGTGAGTGCCCACGTCATCGACGTCAATTTCCCCGAGGAGACCATCGTGGTCGAAGGCGCGGGACACCTCGGCTTCGTCACGCAGCGCGGTCTGGATGGCCGCCGCACCGCGACCAGCCAACATGTCGCCATCTCCTGGAACCAGGAAATGGTCTTCAAGGGAAAGCAAAACACCGCCCACTTCCTCGGACACGTCCACGCCCAAACCAACCGGGTAGCGCAGGACCCACAAACGTTTCTGGCACGTTGGAACATCACGGCGTCCAAAACCACCAACGAGACGAGCAGCTTCGATTGCGACGAACTCGTCATCGACTTCGTCGACACCTCCGATCAGACCACGACCCCCGGCGAACACGACGACCAGTGGTGGGTGTTCGAGCCGGTCGTGCGCCGATGGGGACAAAACAGCGGAACGCAGCGGCCGAAACTCGGAAAGGAGCCGGTCTATCTGGTCGCGTCACGCGATGTCGTCGGCGTGTTCTCCAACACCAACGACACCACCGGGCGAATCGAAAGTCGCGTCCGCATCGCAGCTCAAAAACTCGCCGTCGACCTCCGCAGCGAGTTAATGAATGTTCCCGTCAAGGGCACGATCCTCATCGAAGATTATCGCGCTGGCGACTCCCAAGAGCCCTCCTCCAAGCGGGTGACGTCGCTCTTCGATTCCGACGTGGGGGCCACGCCCTCGCAGTCGTACATCTCTTGGGCGGAATCAATGTCTTTCTACTACGGGCGCAACCGGGCGGACTTCCGCAAGGACGTCGTCATCGTCCATCGCCGAGGGGCGGACATGGTCTTCGCTGATAAACTGCTTGCCGCGAAGAATGCTGACAACCAACCTGCCGCCGCCAATTTGGGGCGACAGACACGGCTCGAATGTCAATCGCTCCTCGTCGAGTTCGCCTCGAACGTCGGGAATCGCCCCGACCAGCCCGGCAGCGAAACGCCGGGGGCGTTGAGCGTCCGCGACATTCGGCAACTCGACGCAACCGGCGGGGTTCGTCTCACCGACGACGACTTTTCAATCACCGCTTACCGCCTCGCGAAGTACCCGAGAAGCGACCTGTTACGCGTCATCGGTCTTGACGAAGACGCCGAAATCTACAGCAAGTCGCCCACCGGCCCGAGGTTCCGAGGCCGAGAGTTCAGCTACAACCTTGTCACCGGCAGCGTCGAGGCGGCGGGCAAACACCAGGTCAGAATCCGGCGGTAGGACATCTGTCGCCCTCAGCGCGCGCGACCGCCGGGCAATCCCGCACGACTATCGACATTCGAGTGCCAATGGACTGTCATTCCGGATGGAGCGATCGCAACATCATACGTCAAGGATTGTTAGAGATTTTTTGTTTTTGCGTAGAATTGTCGCTTGCCTTGACTTGGTCGCAGCGAATAATTGAGTGATAGAAATGGATTTCTGATCCTGTCTTTGTCGGGTGGATTCGGCGGGCCAATCGTGCCAACAATGTAAGGCGTGTTTCATTGTCGCCTGATCGGGCGACCATTGGTTGCTCCAAACGCGACGCGCCAGCGAAACCGTTGGTATGCTGAAGGTTGCGATGGCTGCGAACGTCGGATCGTGATGTCGCCCAACTGGGCGTCATCGACACCGAGTGCCTTTGTGAGGGGGATCACATTCGGAGGACAGTATGAGCAGCGCCGATGCGCAACCGGGGAGTTTGTGCGCCGTGACAGCCGAACGATGTTCAACCGGCGTCGCCGCCGAGAGGCCTGCGGTGCGGGATTTTGCCACCGAAGCCGAAGCGAACGACATCGCTTCTATTCCATTCGTACCGGTCGGTGCCACTACCGATCGTCAGTTTCAATTCTGTAGTGAAAGAATGGTGCATTCCGGACGGAAGCGTCGATCGCGCCGTGTGTGGGCGATCCGAAGCTTGGGGAAGGAAGGGGAGGTTTCATCCCGTGCAGTAGGCCGCTCGCAGTTTGTGTGCTCTGACGAGCAAGACGCAGCCCACCGCAACGGGGGGTAGAGAAGCAGGACGCTCGGAGGCTGATCGAACCCATGGCATCGATCAGCCCGGGCGTTCTTTTTTACTGAATGGCGCGTTCGGATGTGCCAGCCCGGACCGACTTGCCTTCGCTGTCAACTCGTTGCGGTGCTCGCAGCCAGCACGCGTGTCGGAATCACAGTTCAACAATCGGCAACGTCAGCCTGGGTGCGTGACACATTCGGCGGAGGTTCCTTCTTTGATGGCGCCCCCCCCCAGGTACGGCATGCAGCAGCCGCAGCCCCAGCGGGGCGACCGAGAATAGCCCAGCGATTCA
>CAYQFV010000230.1:0-5042 GCA_964416845.1 uncultured Phycisphaeraceae bacterium
GTACGCAAACGCCGACAGGTATCTAGTTCCCGCGTTGTCTTCAGACGGCGGCGGAACCTTTGATTTCAGCCACGCGAAATAGTCCACGACCTGCGCGGGAGATGGCGGCGGCGGTGCCACGACCTTGTCATCGCCATCACCCGCAAAAACCGGGCGACCGATGAAACACGACACCGCGACGACGACCGACAACGCACCCGCCCCTCGCCAACGACGAACGCGCAGCCCATGACCAACGCACACTCCGCGCTCCAGCACCGTCATCACACTTCTCCTATTCATCCGCCGCCACAGCATTGCCATGGCCACCGTCTCGCCCTTTGAGAATCAATCGCATTCAGGCTGATCATCGACTTTCCCGCGATTTCGCCGCCTACCCACGCGACCCAATTCGCATCCGCCGACAACGACCAGATTCGCCGCCAGACCGATCGTGCCAGCGTGGATGCCAGCGATTTTGTCGCCCAAACCCAGGGTTAACGCAAGCGCGGTCACGACGCCCGCAATAATGCCGAACAACACGCTCCGGCCTCTGACGCGGGTGTGCAAACCGAGAAAAAACGCTGGCGATACCTGAACCAACATCTCCATCTTGATTTCCAGTATCCGTATCAGATCACCGATATCGGCAAGTGCGAGCAGCACCAACACTCCCATCACGCCCCACGAAAACCACTTGCTCACACGAGTCAAATGCCGCTCGCCCGCGTCCGGTCGAATGTATCGCTGGTAGATGTCGCGAGTCGCCATGCTGGCAAGACTCAGCAGCGCAGAATCCGCAGTACTCATCAGAGCAGCCAGAAACGCCGCGAACAGAATCAGCGACAAAACATATCCCACCGGGGAGCTTTCGATGATCCGCAGACAAAGCGTCGGCAACACTTGGTCCGGATCAGCGACACGTTGCGACAGGTAGGCCGCCGCATACAACCCAACCACCATCGCCACGAGCGTCGTCGTCAACGGCATGAACGCCATCATCGCGATAGACCGTCGCAAGCTCCGCTCATCACGGGCGGCGTAGAGTCGTTGAATCGCCATCGGATAACACGACGCACCCAACCCGAAGAGCACGACGAAACTGACCCAGGTCCGAAGCGTATCCCCATCGGGTCGCGCGAGACTCGCAGGTCGAACCACCGCCAGCCGGGCCGACACGTCGGCGAGAGACCCAAACTCGTGATACATCACGACCATGAGGACCGCGAACGCCACCATCAAGATGGCGCCTTGAATCGCGTCCGTCCACGCCACCGCCCGCATCCCGCCCAGAGACTCGTAAATCACCATCACCAGAGCGAGCGAAACAACCCCCACCCACAGTTGCAGATGGCCGCCCGACAACGCGACGAAAAACTTGCCCATGGCTTTGAGCTGCGCGACGGCGAAATTGCCGGCGACGAAAATCATGATCAGCGCGACGCAGGCGGCGAGCGCCGGCTGCCGGTAACGCATCAGAATATAATCCGAGGGCGTGACCAGGTTTCGCCCGCGACTCATCCGCGACAGCCGCGGCGCGAGGGCCAAATACGCCACCACGATCGCGATCATGAACTGCACGCTCATCAGCCACGAGTAGCCGATGGTGTACCCCTTGCCGCTGAAACCCAGAAGCGTGTTGCCGCTGTACTGCGTCGCGTACAACGTAAAAAAGAGCGTCGCCAGCCCCAAATTGCGGCCGGCGAGATAAAAATCGCTGATCGTCTCGCTCGCGCTACGTCGCTTGGCAATCCATCCGATCGCCAGGAGCACCAGCAGATAACCCCCTACGACCACAAGCCCGGACCAACCGAAGGGTAGATGCTCAAACCCCATCGCCGTCGCCCTCTTCCTCCACCGGCCAACGCCGGAGCACGAGATATGCCGTCAGACAAGAGATCGCAACCGAACACGCCAGACTCGCGACGGCCCAGATCGGCACACCGGCGAGCAAGGTCTGTGTGTCGTGCGCAGGCCAATACCAGGGCACGCCCAGTACGAAAAGCCCCGCGTACATGAACGCCGCCCATCGGGGCCAGCGCCTGTCGCTGCGTCGCTGAGTTCGCTTCATTTGAGCACCGCCACACAGTATCCACGTCCGCGCGGACCGACGCAACGCGACCTCCCGAACGACCACCGTTAGACATCGAGTGCCACCATGTGGCACTTTCGTACAGGCTGAGACGTCCACCATACAAGTCGCGACAATTCCCCTCGCACCGGCCGGCCGGAACCTGTCAGCGTTGTCGCACCGACTGCCCCGCGTTCTTCAAACCAGCGCCCATCGACCACAGCGACTGTTCAATTGATAATCCGCGTCGCACAATCTCCGGCCGGACACACCGTAACAGATTGTGTCACAAAACGTTACGGATCACACCGAAATGAGCCTCGCGTCCGCGTCAACGATTTGAGTCGAACGTGACACGTCCTGCTCCGTAGTATCTGTATGGCCCCATAAACGACCAATTCCGGGGCGATGTGCGTAGATCGGGAGTTCGCAATGCCGAGATCGTGACGCGCGTGTTTTCCAATTCATTCTCGTACCACGCGCGATGTTTCCATCATTCTTCATTCTTATTTGGGAGGTATTGTCATGTCGCATATTGCATCTCGAAGGAACAAGGCCGGACCTGCGTTGCCGGCGTTCACGTCACACGGGTTCACGCTGATTGAACTGCTTGTGGTCGTGTCCATCATTGCGCTGCTCATCAGCATTTTGCTGCCGTCGCTCAAGCGAGCGCGTGAGCAGGCCAAGATGGCGGTTTGCACCGCCAATCTGAAAGGAATGGCCACTGCGGGCAACACGTTCGCGGCGGGCGATCCAAGCGAAATGTCGTTCCCGGTGCACCCACTGATGGGCGTGATTCCCGGCGCTTTGGGTGAATACGAATGGGGCGGCAAGTCCGGCGCGGGTGAACCGCAATCGGGGAACGACCCGTTGTCCTCCATGTGGGGCACCCAGGAGGGACGCGGCCCGGCGACGCGCGGACTGAACCCAATCATCTACAAGGGCGGTTTCACCGACTTTCGCGACGACCCGGGCGTCAATCAGGTCAATTGGCTGGACGACATGAAACTCGACGTCCCCATCTTCAAATGTCCGTCTGATCGTGGCTACACCGGGCACCACTACAAAGCGTGGCGTGACTCGCGGTTGTCATCTTACGATCACTATGGCAACAGTTATTCCGCCAGCACGTCGTGGATCGGCATCCCGGGAGGCGATTGCAAGCTGATGAGCAACTCGGCATTTCTCAAGCCGATTTCGCGCATCCCCAACCCGGCCAACACCATCTACTTCATCGAGAACGCCGGTCGGTTCGGGTACCGAAAAAACTACGGCGCCAACGGCTGTAGCTCGCTGTCGGGTGCGTTGGGCAGTGACGTCGATACCATCATCAAGGGTTGGCATGGGAGACCGTGGTTCTTCCAGGCATCGTTCGTCGACGGACACGCCGGCACGGTCAAGATGGAAGGGCATGAGCAGCCCACGCCCCACCTGGCCACCTATCCCGGGTGCGACAGCGACGACCAGGAACAGTGCTATCAATCTTGGCACTGCGTGATCTTCAGAGGCCCCGGATGGCAGATCGATACGCTGCCTGCGCCGCCGGTACAGACCGCTTTCCCATGTGCGACTTCGGGTGGAGTAACCCAGTCGCCCGAATAGCCGAAAGCTGATCGAGCCAGCGTGCCTCGAGCTGAAAACATGCTGCGGGGTCGTCCGTGATCGAGCGTCAAGTTGTCGCGCTCTAGAATCGGGCGATCCCGCCTTCTGTGCGATGCTCGGATAGAAGAGCGAACGCTGCCTTCGGTGTCATCTCGATGACGCCAATACACCACTGCACGCCTTTTCGCTGCCACCGTTTAGCCCGGCCGTGTGTAGACGGCGCCTCGACGCACTGCAACGATCGAATCGCGCCGATTTTGCCGATATAGCTTGACGGGAAGGGCCCAATAACCGAAACTCGCAGGCCTATAGTCTGCGCGCGGCGTAAGATCGGTAGGCCGCGAGAACGGTTTGATGCGCAGCGAACAGTAGGATACTACCTTCCGGCCACGACCGGCCGGGGGTTAAGGTTTTCGTTTTATCGTTTTTGTATACGTTCATCTATCATCTTAACTGGAGGTACTTGTATCATGATGGAATCTGAAAGAGGGCGGCGTTTGCGTCGCTTGGCACGGTTCACACCACGCGGGTTCACGCTGATTGAACTGCTTGTGGTCGTGTCCATTATCGCACTGCTCATCAGCATTTTGCTGCCTTCGCTCAAGCGAGCGCGTGAGCAGGCCAAGATGGCGGTTTGCACCGCCAACCTGAAAGGAATGGCCACTGCGGGCAACACGTTCGCGGCGGGCGATCCCGGCGAGCTATCGTTCCCGGTACACAGGCTGATGGGTTTGGTTCCCGGGGCGTTGGGTGCGTACGAATGGGGTGGCAAATCCGGCGCGGGTGAACCGCAATCGGGAAACGACCCGTTGGCCTCCAAGTGGGGCACGCAGGAGGGACGCGGTCCGGCGACGCGCGGACTCAACCCGATCATCTATAAAGGCGGTTTCACCGACTTTCGCGACGACCCGGGCGTCAATCAGGTTAACTGGCAGAATGACCAGAAGCTTGATGTCCCGATCTTTAAATGCCCGTCCGATAGAGGCTACACCGGGCATCATTTTTCGGCTTGGCGTGACTCGCGGTTGTCGTCTTACGATCACTACGGCAACAGTTACGCAGCCAGCGTTTCGTGGGTCGGTGTTCCCGGAGGAGATTGCAGGCTGTTGAGCAACTCGGCGTTCCTCAAGCCGATTTCGCGCGTTCCCAACCCGGCCAACACGGTCTATTTCCTCGAGAATGCCGGACGGTTCGGGTACTCCAAGAATTACGGCGCGAACGGTTGCAGTTCTCTGTCGGGCGCGTTGGGCAACGACGTGGAGACCATCATCAAGGGTTGGCACGGCAGGCCTTGGTTCTTCCAGGCATCGTTCGTCGACGGCCACGCCGGCACGGTTAAGATGGAAGGCCATCAACAGCCGACGCCGCACCTGGCCAACTATCCAGACTG
>CAYQFV010000231.1:0-4976 GCA_964416845.1 uncultured Phycisphaeraceae bacterium
CTCGGCGCCGGACTGGCCAAAGAGGAGCCATAGATGTGGGTAACAGCAAGCTCGAGAGCAGTGGCACACGAAAAGGACGTGATGAAACTACGCGTTCAGAGCAACGCTGGTGCTGCATCCACGTCGCACGTGCCGGACGGGTTTTCATGGCCAACGCCTTGGCACTGCTCGAGAGCAGTGGCACACGGAACGAGCTGAGGGGGCTTGTGGTGGTGAGCGCGTTCGTGCACAAAAACTGACAACGTCGCGGTTCACCTATCCTGCGATTGGTGATGCCGCGTGCGTGTTCCCTGGCGGGATGCAACGATGCAGTTGCCACCAAAGATCAGTGGGACGATACACAGCCCACGCTGCAAGGAATTGCCGGGCAGAGCTTCAACTGCATGGATGACGAACCGCCAGTTGGCAGCCGCACGTCACAAACACGGGCGAGAACTGATTCAACTCCAGCCCCGCGTCACCCGCAGCCCCGTGGGGACGGGAGAAGGGCATTCAGACAGCAGTCATACGTCATTGAGTTGGTCAATCGCACAAACACGAACCCGCCGCCCACTCCGTACCGGGATCAATCCATGAATTCTTTAATCATTGCCATGAGAGGAAACAGCAGGCACTGCCATTCCACGCGTGCCGCCTCCATCCAGCGACACGCACCCGCGTCGCTCGGGGTGCGCGCCGCGGGGCGACGCGGCCACCATCGCCACACCGAGTGACGGTACGCGGCGTACCCCTCGCCGTGACGTTTCAACAGCCGATCCTCCTCGAAACAGATCGCTAAGTGATATACCAAGACCGCCCAGCCGCAGACAAGAGGGATCATCCAGGGTAGTTCGCAGAGCATGCAGACACTTGCTAGGATGAGCAGGTTGCCAATATAGACCGGGTTTCGCGTCCAGGCGTAGGGTCCACTTGTGGCCAGCACACGCTTTTGCCGCAGCCTGTATTTGAGATGCCGCTGCGCCCACACGCGCAAACCCATCCCCAAGAAGAAGAGCGACAGGCCGATCGACCAGACGCCCAGATCGTTCTCCCACTCCCACCGATTCCAGAAAAACAACACTGCAATAGCCGGAACCATCAGGAGCCCGCGAAGTTTGAAGGCCGCGGCTTCGTGGAATCGATATGGCGTATCGATTTCCGTCGCGCCGTGCTCGTGCTGACCATCCTGCATTTGCATCCGTGTCTCATCTCTTTGCATCGGTCCGACCCGCCCTTGATTTAGGTACAAGGTGTCGTGAGAACGGTGCACGTTTCTCCCTTGTTTCCCTCGGCTGACGGGGGAAGCGGAACCGCGCAGAGCCCGCCCTCAGCAGCCGCCGCGTCCTCGCCAGCGGCCACCATCACCGCGAACGATGCGGGGGTCAAGTAGCCCAACGCACCGTGGGCTGACGGGTGGGTTTTCAGGGCTTGTACGCTGAATTTGGACGAGAGAAGCCGCGCAGCTCCTGGTGATGCGCTACGTTCGAACACGAAAACGGACGGCGTGGAGGTTCACCTCTCCGGCGATCGGTGATACGGTGGGGGCGTTCTGGGGCGGGACGCGACGAGGCACGGGTTTCGGACGAATCCTGGGCTCGTTGGGTATGGTGTCACACTTGAGGAGAGGGTCATGACGACAGGAAGCATTGCGACGACTTTACGCACTACCGGTTTGACGGTCTTGATGTGCGGCGCGGTGACCGCCGTGACAACGGCGGAGCGTGCGCGTGCGGCGGATTGGCCTCAATGGGGCGGACCTGACAGAAACTTCACGGTTCAGTCCGCCGGCCTGTCGACGGATTGGCCCGCCAAGGGCCCCAAGCAGCTATGGAGTCGCAAGCTGGGTGACGGGTATTCCGGAATCTCCGTCGTGGGCGACACACTGTACACGATGTATCACAACGGCAGGCAGGAATGCGTTATTGCGATTGGTGCGTCTGACGGCAAAACGACGTGGGAGCACTGTTACGACGTTCAGTTCTACTCCGGATTGGATCGCAGTTTCGGCGTCGGACCCCGAAGCACGCCACTGGTCACGAACGACCATGTATTCTCGGCGGGAATCACCGGGCTGCTGCATTGCATTGATCGCAAGACGGGCAAGGTTGTCTGGTCGCACGACTTAATGCGTGACTACGGTGCGACGCAGATGCGCTGGGGGTATGCTTCCAGTCCGATCGCATTTGAGCAACTGGTCATTCTGCCGGTCGGCGGACACGATCATGGCGTGATGGCGTTCGAGCAAAAGACCGGAGCTGTCGCCTGGTCGCAGCACGATTTCGTCAACGGCTACTCCTCGCCGATTTTGATCGATCTGGACGGCGAGCAACAACTCGTGATGTTCGTCGCTGACGGAGTCGTCGGCCTCAATCCGCGTAACGGCGGGGCGATATGGAGTTTCGCGCACGAAACCAATTACGACATCAACGCCAGCACACCGATCTGGCTGGGCGACAACATTCTCTTCCTGTCGTCGGCGTACGATACCGGCAGCCGGGCACTCAAGCTGGGTCGGAGTAATGGCAAGACGAACGTGGAACAATTGTGGTTCACGCCGAAGATGAAGATCCATTTCGGCAGTGCGATTCGGGTGGGCGACTTAATCTACGGATCGAGCGGCGGAAACGGGCCTGTGTTCTTGAGCGCGGTCAATGTGAAGACCGGGAAGATGGCCTTTCGCAAGCGAGGCATCGTGGCGAAAGCCCAGCTCATCTACGCCGATGGCAAGCTGATCATGATCGACGAAGAAGGCAACCTCGTCATCGCAACGCCGAAAGCCGACGGCGTCGTTGTGCACGCGAAGGTTAAGCTGCTTGACCGCGTGTCGTGGACCGGGCCTACACTGGTGGGCACGAAGCTGTTCATCCGTGACAAGAAGACGATCAAGGCGCTGGACCTGGGTTGAGTCCGCGCGCGCCGCCGTTTAAAGATCCTGTCGTTTCGCTTACGACATATGTTCGATCATCGCGTCGCCGAACTCGCTGCACTTGAGCAGCTTGGCGGGCTGGTCTTCCGCCTTCATCAACCTGTGGAAGTCGTAGGTCACCGTGCGTGCGATGATCGCGTCGCTCAGCCCCTTGATGATGAGGTCGGCGGCCTCATTCCAACCCATGTAGCGGAACATCGACTCTCCCGACAGGATGATTGATCCGGGGTTGACCTTGTCCTGGTTGGCATACTTGGGCGCAGTGCCGTGGGTGGCTTCGAAGATGGCCTGGCCCGTTTCGTAATTGATGTTGCCGCCCGGCGCGATGCCGATTCCGCCGACCTGCGCGGCGAGCGCGTCGGAGAGGTAGTCGCCGTTGAGGTTAAGCGTGGCGATGACGTCGAACTCCGCCGGCCGAGTGAGCACCTGCTGAAGCGTGATGTCTGCGATGGCGTCTTTGACCAGAATGCGGTCACCGGGCTTGCCGTCGCAATCGTTCCAGCCGACGGCTTTGTCGGCGAACTCCTCGCGGACCAACTCGTAGCCCCAGTCTCGGAATCCGCCCTCGGTGTATTTCATGATGTTGCCCTTGTGCACGAGCGTGACACTCTTGCGATTGTTTTCAAGGGCGAAGTTCAGGGCGGCGCGGACGAGCCGCTTGGTTCCTTCGGAACTGACGGGCTTGATGCCGATAGCGCTGGACTCGGGAAAACGGATTTTGTCGACGCCCATGGCTTCGCACAACCAAGCGATGACTTTCCGAGCTTCCGGCGTTCCGGCCTGCCATTCGATTCCGGAGTAAATATCCTCGGTGTTCTCGCGGAATATGACCATGTCGACCAACTCCGGTCTCTTGACCGGGGACGGCACGCCGGGGAAGTATCGCACCGGTCGGAGGCAGACGTAGAGATCGAGGATTTGGCGCAGCGCAACGTTCAACGAACGAAACCCACCACCGATGGGCGTGGTGAGCGGGCCTTTGATGCCGACCAGGTATTCGCGAAAGGCGGTGATGGTGTCGTCGGGAAGCCACGTCCCATAACGGTCATACGATTTTTGACCGGCGTACACTTCGAACCAGTGGACCTTGCGGTCGCCGCGGTAAGCTTTCTCGACGGCGGCATCGAACACTCGGACGGCTGCCCGCCAGATGTCGGGTCCAATGCCGTCTCCTTCGATGAAAGGAACGATCGGGTCGCTGGGAACGCTAAGCCCGGTCGCACCCTTGGCGATTCGCGTTCCTACGGTGGGCGGGTCCAAATGCTGAAACGGTCCGTTCATGTTTGATGATCCTCGTGCAGTGGCAAAGACCTGGAATTTACGGTGCGTGATTGTGAGTTAGCGAATGTAGTCGGCGGGTTCATCCGTGTCAACAAACGACGGACTGCCACGCTCTGGTACGCACGACCGCCCCGCGATAGACTTCCCAAAGTCAAGGATCTGTAAGCGACGAATCAAATGACAGTCTTCCCGGAGCGACACAGCATCGTCATTCGGCCGGCCATCCTGATGGCGGTGATCGCGTCTACCGTCGCGGCGCGCGACGTGGCAGTCCCCACGAGCGATTCGTTCGCAGGCACGTGGGATCACGTCCATTTCAGTCATGCGTTGTGGAACGACGTGTTGGAAGCGTACGTTGACGAACGCGGGCTGGTGGACTACGCAGGGATCGGCACCGATCCGCGGTTTCTCGAGTACCTGTACCGATTGGCGCACACCGACGCTCGCGGATTGGAATCGTCGGACGCGCGGTTGGCCTACTGGTTGAACACATACAACGCGTTTGCGATACGGGGCGTGGAGGTGACACTCCCGGTTGACGCGAAGAAGTGGTCAGCCTACAGTGTTCTGGACGTTTCGATCCAGGGTGTCGCCGAGCGTGGGAAGGGTTTTTTTCGCGGCCTGCGGTTTACGGCCGGCGGACGCAAGGTTTCCTTGGACGAGATTGAAAAGGCGATTCTTTTTGGCGACCCGGGCGCGGTTGGGTCGCGTCCGACGGCGTATAAGGGGCTTGGCCCGAAGACGCGCGACGCACGCGTTCATTTGGCGATCGTGTGTGCGTCGCGAGGGT
>CAYQFV010000232.1:0-4768 GCA_964416845.1 uncultured Phycisphaeraceae bacterium
CTGCAACCCGACGTCGATGACCAGCGGATCACCAATCCACGCACTGCGAAGCGGCTCGGACATCCAGTCCGCGGGGGCAGGAGCAGCCTGCGCTCGCGCCGCGATCCCCAGTTCTGAATACCCTTCGATATCGACGATGCCGTGAAAATGGGGTCCGTGGAAAAGAACGTCCTCGTACGCCCGTTGCGCTCCGCGAGAGTAGACGTTGGCATTGAGCCCTTCAGGAATGCGATACATCGGCGGTTCGGCTGCCGAAGCGGCGAGCAGCGCCCGGGCCCGGGCGTGCAACGTCTCCTCGCCGGTCGCCGATGCGCTGCGAAGTTCAACGTCAACCTCGAACCTATCACCATGCTGCGACGCTTTGGACGCGACCACACGTACTTCGCACGCCCCGTTACTGAGAACGACACCCTTGAAAACACGAAAATCGTCAAAACCACAAAGCAGCAGGCCGGGGTTGTCGTGGAGCGATGCATGCCCCAGCCATTCAAGCAGGACAGCCACCGGTAAGACCGGGTGCCCGCCAATGACGTGCGATCGCAAAAATGGATGCCTGTCAATATCCAGACTGCGGGAAAACGCCGGCGACAATGCGGAGCGACCGGAACCATTTCGACGCGACGCGTTGCGTCCGGTGGGCGCCGCGGACTGCGGCAGGGGCGAGCCGATCACAACTTCCACATCGCGACCATCCGAGCAGGAAAGTTCGTCAATAAAGCATCGCGCCCCGACATCGGTCGGAATGAGTGGCACGCCGAGTTTTTCGAAATCACGCTTGAGCGCCGGGCCAACCATGCCGCCATCCCAAGGTCCCCAGTTGATCGACACAACACGACAACCCGGCAGCCGGACGCGCAATCGCGCCGCCGCCTTGTTGAGCACTTCGTTGGCCATCGCGTAATCAACCTGCCCCTGTCGACCAAGTCGACCGCTGACCGAAGAGAACAACACCACGGATTTGAGTTCTTCACAATCCATGGCGTGCACGAGGTTTCTCAATCCCGCGACTTTCGGATCGAACACCCGATCAAACTGCGATGGCGTCTTGTCATCGATCCAGCGGTCTTCGATCACGCCGGCGGCATGGACCAGAGACCGAACCGGACCGGCCGTCCTACGAACCTCGTCGATGATCTTCGCAAGCGACTCGCCGTCGCAAACGTCGACCGAGCGGTACAACACAGTCGCCCCCGCCCGTTTCATCTTCGCAATGTTGGAATTGATCTCGCGATTGCAGACATTACCGCGGTAGGCAGCCTCCAAGTCCGCAGGACTCGGAGTTCCGTCGCCGTTCCATTGGTGTTTGAGGATGGCCCGCTTCATGTCGGCTTCGGCGCGTTCATCATCAAGCCACGCCGGTTCCGGTTGCGGCGCGGGCGAACGCCCCAGAAGCAACAACGTCGGTTGACACGCTTCCGCCAATGCGACGGCAACGTGCGCAGTCACACCGCGGGCACCGCCGGAAATGACAACCAGGTCACCGCGATCAAGCCCGACGTTCCCGCCCGACGACACAGGTGTCGAAACGAGTTCCAAACCGTAACGCCCGCCGGCTGTCAGGCCGACTTCGATCGGCGCATCCGATTGCGTCAATTCGTGAACGATTGCCTCCGCCACCGCGACGTCATCACCCCATGAAGCGGCAACATCAATCGCGCGGCACGTCACGCCCGGCCACTCGTGGGCGACGGTCTTGGTCAACCCCGCCAGCCCGCCCTGAACCGGATCGATCGGACCGTCCAACAGCCCAAACGCACCGTCCATGCGAGAGACCGTCACAAACATCGCACCGCCGGAATCGACCGAATCTCGCAACGCCCGCGCGACACGCTTGGTCAGCGCGAACGTCTGCTTCAGACGGATCTCGGAACGCTCGCTGCACAATTCACCATCGGCGACCGGCAGGGGGAACAAATGAATCACGCCAGCCACCCGCACGTCACCGTTGCCGCCAAGGTCCACGTCGACCGGCACGACGCGAGCATCGACACCGAGATCCGTGAGCTTGCCGACAAGAACCGACGCGAGTTCCGTGCCGTCATCCACAACCCAGAATTCGCGTCCGTTTGCAACGCGTAACTCAGCCGCGGCAGCTTGCGCAGGCAATTCGACCGCACGCAAGACACTCCGATTGATTTGCTGATCATCACACAGGCAAGGCGCCGGATCCGTAGTGACCGACTCAGCCGGCAACGGGTCGGACTCCGCAGACGCCGGATCTCTCTCATCGCCTTCGGGGTTCTTCATGTAGTCCATAATGTTGCGCAAGGTGCGCAAGCTACCGACGTAGGACGAATTCACTTCCTGCAAGTCGGGCAGGCGACTTTGAACCGCCGCGAGAATCTCGACCCGTTTGATCGAGTCGATGCCCAGGTCAGCCTCCATGTCCATGTCCAAATCGAGCATCTCGATGGGGTAACCCGTTAATTCAGCCACAACCTCCAACATGGTCTCGTCGAGCATGTCACGCTGGTCAACAGGTGATTCCGCCACTGGATGGGCACTGCCGACCGCAGCATCCGTCGCGACCGGATCCGACGACGTCGCCGGGCGACACGGAGACGAGCAACGAGCGGACGAACATGCGTCGATGATCGCTCGCAACGTGCTCAAACGACCGGACGGGCCACCTTCCGGTACCGCAACGGTCGGCACTTGCTGCCTCAGACGTGACCAAAGATCAACTTGGCGAACAGGGTCAATGCCCAAATCGCCCTCCAAGTGCATGTCGACATGAAGCGCGTCGACCGGGTAACCCGTGATCGCGTGAACAGCATCAAACAACGCCGCCCGGACCTCCGCCGAATCACCGTTGTGGTCAGTTGGGTCAACCGCAACCGCCATGGGCGCTACGGGATCGTCTACTGGCACCGGTGTCGGCTGCGGATCCACCAGCGTCGCAGGCTGCGTGACCAGACTATCTGACGTGGGTTGATACGACGGCTGGGATCGGCCACCCTGCGATCCCGGTCCCACCGGCAGCCCCAACGATTGCTGCATCGCTCGCTGCTGCGATTCCAAAACAAGCTGAAACGACCTGTGGGCCTGTTCCTGACCCCGCAAAAACTGCTGGTGGGCGTCGGCGGTCCTGCGCTGGATGTCCTGCATCGCAGCGAGCCCGTCCTGCATCACCTTCAACACACCCGTCAATTGGTCCGACGACACTGGCGCGCCCACGCCGGCCGTGGCGGGCGTCTCGGCAAGTCGCCCCGCTGCCACGTTCGCATGAGGCGACGTGACATTGGTAGCGGACGATGCCGACCCCGATGGGGGTAATTCATCACGCCCCGATCCGTTACCTGCCGCAGGATCCGTCACGTTCGTCGCGCCGTCACTGCCCCTGGAAATCTGTTCGTGCACGTCAGGTTTTCCGTTGTTGCTCACGTCCGCCGTTGGCGGCGCAGTCAGTTCGTGTCCATTCGCGCGGCTGCCGGCGGATCGATAATTCGTGCCCAACAGCGGGACGACCATCTTCGCCTGCCGCGGCTGAGGACTCTCAGGCTCCCACGCGGACAGATCTACGGCATGACCAGCCGCTGCCACCGTCGCCAGCGTTCGCGCAAGGTCCATCAACGCCGACCCACGACCACCCGCACGATCCAAAGCGCACGCGATGTGCGTTCGGTCGCCGAGAATCGCACGCGTCAAGCCTGTCAGCACGCGTTTGGGGCCGACCTCGACGAAAACGCGCGCCCCGCCAGCGTATAGGTTGCGCACCAGCGAGTCAAAGTTGACCGGATTCGCAATCTGGTCTGCCAACACGTCACGCGCCGCGCCCCCGTCCGCCGGATAGGGTTCCGACGATCGGTTTGCGAATACGTCAACGTCGCTGCTCTCGATCGTCACGTCATTGAGCGCGGCCCGAAATGACGCAGCCGCCTCCTTCATCTCGTCAGTATGGAATGCACCGGCGACGTTTAACTGCGTCACAGCCCAGCCGTTCGCGACACACGCCTCTCGCACCCGCGCAATGTCATCCAAACGCCCGGATAGAACACCTTGGGTCGGGCTGTTGCGGTGTGCCAACACCACGTCAGCTCCTTCCCGCGTCAATAAGGCAGCCAATTCATCGACCGGCGCTCTAACCGCCAACATCGTGCCACGGTTGTTCGCCGCGGCGTTCATTAGTTCACCCCGAAGCACCGACAACCGGAGCAACGTGCGATCATCAATGCGACCAGCCGCACGAAGCGCGACCAATTCGCCATAGCTGTGGCCGGCGACAGCATCCGGCGAGACACCGAACCGTTCGAGAACACGCATCATCCCCAGGCAGACGGCCCCAAGCGCCGGCTGGGCAATATCCGTCCGCGTCAGCGCGACTTCGTCCGCCGTTTTCTGCTCGCTGTTGAAAGACGGCTGCGGAAAAACGTAGTCGCTAAGACGCCCCGTCCCGGTCCACACCTCGTTCGCGATCGCGATGCCCTCTTGGGCCTCGGGAAACAGGGTGACCAATTCGCACCCCATTCCAACGTATTGACTCGCCTGACCGGGAAACAAGAACGCCAGTTTCCCAGCCTTCGCCCCGCTGCCGAAAAACAGGCCTGACGACTGCCCCGCCCGATCCCAGCCGTTACCGTCGACAGCCGACAATGCGTCGTCAAAAAATCGCACGAGGTCGGCATCCGACTCGACAACCATGACCAGACGATACGGATCGTCGCTGGAAAATGACTTCCGGCTTTCAGCCGCCTGAAAGGCGAACTCCACCGGCGAAGCATCGGCCACGCGCGATCGCCACGCCTCAACCTCGCCACGAACATCCTCG
>CAYQFV010000233.1:0-4684 GCA_964416845.1 uncultured Phycisphaeraceae bacterium
AGTGATGTCTGCACGTGAGGTCTGTGAAATTACTTGACGTTATTTACGTATCTAAATAATTAAAAGTGAATACTCCCTTATCAAGAATTGTTGATAAGGGAAATTGGTCATTAACTAATTCTTCAGGGTCGATCACCCGGCCGCCGCGGATGACACAATTCGTAGGCTGCCTGTCGCGGATTTCCATAACGCACAAGCTAACGCCCGAATCGGGGCCGAGCAATGGTGACGTGCGTCTCGGGCAGGGGCGAATCGATCAGGTCGGCGGGAACACGTCCGGTTGGCGAGGGATGCGGCGGTGGTGTTGGATCAGGCGGACGTATTGATCGCGTTCGAGGGCAAGGAACGATTCGGCGTAGCCGTCGCGGTTGAGGTAGGCGCGGCTGTGGTGGCCGTCGCGCACCTGACAATGCCAGATGTAGTCAACGACTCTCATCGGCGTCGGGTAGCCCATGAGCAGGTCGAGTTTTCGGCCGACGAACCGGTCGATGGGCACGACAAGATGATTGGGAGTCAGTGACCAAACTTCGTAGGAGAGGATCAGCGGCTGATAGGATCGAGGCATGCCCTCCAGTGCGCGTTCAAGAATGTGGTTGGCGGCGACGTGGTCGACGTGGCTGTCATTGATGAACGGAACGAATACGACTTGTGGTTGGCGATTGGTCATCGCGTCGCGCAGCTTGGCTACGACGTCCGGAGAGTCGGTGAGGGCGCTATTTGCGACGTTGAAACAGAGCAGGTCGGTGACGCCCATATCGCCGGCGACGCGTCGTGCTTCTTCGCAGCGAACGGTCCGTTTGATTCGTTCGTCCGCGTCTTGCAAGGCGGCGGAATCCGCCCCGTCGGTCATCTGAATGACGGTGACGCGCGCGCCTCGCTCGATCATGCCCAAAACGACGCCACCGCATCCGATGAGCTCGTCGTCGGGATGCGGGGACAAGACCATGGCTGACGTGCACTCTTGAAGGCGACGATTCGCGGTTGACGGGTCGGGCGGTCGCTGTTGGTCTGCGAAGTGCTGCTGCCAGGTAGCGAGTCTGTCGAACTCGCTGCGGTACGATTCGGGGAACCACTCGATCCCGCGATGCAGGGTCGGTGTCGTGTCCAATCGTGCCGACACGGTTGCGCCGGGCGGTTTTTGTCCGATGACCAGCACGGCAGGGTCGTGATTGCGACGAAGCGCTTCAGGAATGCCACGGTTGACACGCTCCAACCCCCACTCGATGGCGGACGAAAGTCGGTGCGGCATGGTCAGGCGGCCGATCAACCAGGAGCCAACTCGCCGACGTCCGGTGGTGTGCATGTCGAACCCGATCTTTCGCAGGAGGTGGTCGAATTCTCGTGCCTGGTGGCAGGGGTTGGTTGCGACGCGGTTGGCTGGTTGTTCTGGTGATGTCGGGTGTAGCGCGGGCGTTGTGGTGACGAGGAAACCGCCCGGCTTCAAGGAGCAAAACAGCCGTCGCAACAGTAACCGCTGCCAACGAGCGTGCTCGATCGCCCCGACCGCAACCACGCAATCGAACGACTCGTCGGCGACGCACAGGTCGTCGAAATCTCGCACGTTCACGCAAACGTTCGACCCGTTCGACGGTCGACGCTGTTGACCGAACGGTGGCGATTGATCTGCGGCGCGTGGGGCAATGCTGGTCACGTGCGCGCCCCGATCGGCGAGCAAACTCGCGAGTTGCGAATCTCCGCCCGACAAGAGCAGGGTTTTCGGGTCGGTCGGGAGCCGTAGCGCCGTCACGAGGTCGGCGACGTGTTCGTGTGGGGCGTTTGACGCGGAACCCACGGTAGCAGATCCGAGAATCGGCCTGGCACTTTTGGCGTGACGATTCCGGGAAGATTGCGGTGTGATTCGCATAGGCGCGATATCGGAGGATCTGAAGCTGAGGATAAGCGAATCAGTCGCCAAGCCCGCGCCCGACCGGCGAATGTTCGACGGCGGACGGACAGACGTGGAATTGCGTGGCGACGTGGTGCGTGGGCACCGCTCTGATATACTCCGCCGACAATATGACGCGATGCGACACCAACGAGGGAGTATGCGTGCGAAAGCTGTCGGGCGGGCCGACGGTGGAAGCTGCCCTTGTCGCATTTTTTGCCGAGCCGGACGCGTTCGCGCTCGAAAGCACCGCCTGCCACGATGCGAACGGGCGGTACACCATCCTGGGATTCGACGCCGTCGACGTGTTTGAACGCGACGCGTGCAGGGATGATCGCTGGCTGGACGAACTGCAACGGCGAGTCGGACAGGCGGATGCACGATACGCCCATCCGGAACTGCCGTTCGTCGGCGGCTGGGTCGGCTACATCTCGTACGAGGCGGGCGCGTGTCTTGAAGGTGTTGGCTGCACGCAATCGCGCGACGTACCGCTGCCACCGGTGCGCTTCGCCCTGTATGACACTGTGGCGATATTCGACCACCTGCTTGGCGACTGGTTCGTTGCGGGGGTGGACGTTCGCGAGGGTCGGCCTGCGGTTGGTGTTCGCGTCGACGCGCTGGCGGAAAGACTGCTGCAAGCTTCAGCGCCTGCTGCAATCGACTGGACGCGTTCGCTCGGCGAATTGAAGCCGGTGATGTCTCGCGACGCTTACTTCGCACGCGTCGAGCGTGCGAAGCGTTACATCGAAGCCGGGGACATCTATCAAGTGAATCTGACGCATCGTTTCCGCGCACCGTGCGACGCGTCGGCCGTCGACGTTTACCGCCGAGTGCGTGTGAGCAATCCGTCGGCACTGGCCGCGTTAATGACGGTTGGCGACTGTGCGATCATCAGTGCGTCGCCGGAGCTATGTCTTACGCTCGAAGATCAGCGCGTCGTTGCTCGGCCTATCAAGGGAACTCGGCCTCGAACCGGCGACGATGTCTTGGACGCGGTGAACGCACGGGAGTTGGTCGCCAGCGAAAAGGACCAAGCGGAGCTGACCATGATCGTGGACCTGCTTCGCAACGATCTTGGCAGGGTGTCGCAGTACCGATCTGTGCGCGTGGTTGCGGCTGCGGAGTTGGAGACCCATCCCACGGTGTTCCATCTGGTGGCGACGATCGTAGGCCGGCTGCGCGATGCGTGCGGTTGGCGGGATTTGATGCAGGCTGCGCTTCCGGGCGGATCGGTGACGGGTGCGCCCAAGATTCGGGCGATGCAGATCATCGACGAGTTGGAAACCACCGAACGAAGTGTCTACTGCGGAGGGATCGGCTACATTGGCTTGAATGGGTCAACGTGTTTGAATATCGCGATCCGCACGATGGTTCTGGCAGACGGAACGATCCATGCGTTTTCGGGAGGTGCGATCGTGGCGGACAGCGATCCGCAGGATGAATACGACGAGACGCTGGCGAAGATCGCCGGCCTGTCACGCGCCTTGCGAGCGGAAGATTGCGGGCGCACGCTACCAACTTCACAACGGGCACAAACAGCATGAGCGCAATGGTGTACTTCAACGGAGAACTGCGTCCGAAAGAGCAGGCTGACATCGGCGTGGACAACGGCGGTTGGCTTCACGGCGCGGGTTTGTTCGAGACGATGCGGGCGGAGAACGGGCGCATCTTCCGTTTCGACCGTCACATCGAACGACTTCGCCGATCGGCGGAGGCGTTGATCCGCCCGATCGAATTGGATCAGTTGCCGGATGGTGACGCGATTGGCAGACTGATACGGGCGAATTCTCTCGACGACGCTCGCGTGCGGCTGACGGTCACTGCGGGCGCGCTGGCCTCTGCGCCGGAGTCTGACGATCATCGACCAATGACCGTGTGCGCGACCGCGTCGCCACTTCTGCCCTATTCGCCGAAGCTGTACGACACGGGAGTTGCGGTGCTTGTCAGCCGGTTTCGCCAATCGCCCGACGACCCCATCGCCGGCCACAAAACGACGAACTATCTCGGGCGGCTGATCGCGCTATCGCAAGCCCACAAGGCGTCTTGCGACGAGGCGATTTGGTTTTCGACGAACAACCTCGTTGCGGAGGCGTGCATCAGCAATGTGTTCATCGTGAAGGACGAAGCCGTTTTCACTCCGCCTTGCGACACACCCGCGCTGCCCGGAATAGCGCGGGCGACGGTGTTGGAATTGTGCGCTGCGGAGGGCATCCTCGCGGAGGAGAAGGCCATCAACATCAACGATCTTCTGGACGCCGACGAGGTCTTCCTGACCAACGCCATCATGCAAGTCATGCCGGTGCGGAGCGTCGAGAAGCACGGGATCGGCCGGGGCGAACCGGGACCGGTGGCCAATCGATTGCTCGGGCTGTACAAAAACCGTGTCAAAGCGGAATGTTCCTGCAATGAAGAAGAATAACGCCAAACGCCAGCGTCCAACGCTGGTGACAGCCGACGTGTGCGACGCCCTTGAAACGCTCGCGCCGCTGGAGTTGGCGGCAGGCTGGGACAACGTCGGGCTGATCGCCGGCGACCGATCAGCCAAGGTCAGCCGGGTGCTTGTGTGCATCGACCTGATGCCCGACGTCGTTGCTGAAGCGATTCGCGAGCGCGTCCAACTGATCGTCGCGTACCACCCGCCGATCTTCAAGCCGGTGTCGCGGATGGTCGCGCCGGACCACGAGCCGACCGACGCGGTCTTTCGGTGCATTGCGGCTGGCATCGGCGTGTACACGACGCACACCGCGCTCGACGCAGCCGAGGGCGGTACGACCGACGTCATCGCCGCACACTGCGGCA
>CAYQFV010000234.1:0-4677 GCA_964416845.1 uncultured Phycisphaeraceae bacterium
ATGATGGGAATCGAAAGCGTGGTGGCGGTGAGGACCGCTTTGATGTGGGCGGGCATGTCGTCAGGCCCTTCCGCGGTGTGGGTGTAGAGAGGGTCATTCTCTGGAACAAGCCGATCCAGCCACGTTTCGAGATCGCGCTTGGCGGAAGGGTCGGCGTTTTCCTGAATGATGAGGCTGGCGGAGGTGTGCTGAATCATCAGGGTACAGAGGCCGTCGCGAATGTTCGACCTTGAGACGACGGCCTGAATGAGCGACGTGATGTCGTGCAAACCTTTGGGGTGCGGCGGCAGTGTGATGCGTGTGGTCATGGTGGTGGTCGTGTTATGTTTCCATTGGCGACTGACCACAGTTCACGTTCGGTCGTCGAAAAAGTCAATACGGGCTCGTGTTTCTCGCTGTTTCGGGTCGATTCACAAACGTACCACGTTCGCGAACCAACGAAGATCGGGCGCGGGAATCGAAATGGAACTGGCGTGCGGATGCGGGGGGTTTTAGAATCGCAGCCATGGTTCCTACAAAAATAGTCGCGACGGTCGGCCCGGCAAGCTGTTCGGAAGATGTGTTGGCCCGGTTTCTTACGGCGGGCGTCGATGTTGTTCGATTGAACATGTCGCACGGTACCCACGAGGACCACAAACAGGCGATCGACATCGTGCGAGCACTGGATCGCGAACGACATGTCCACGTCGCGGTGCTGGCGGACTTGTGCGGACCGAAGGTGCGCACGGCTGTCATGGATTCGAACGCCGACGAGATTCACGTCGGCGATTCGTGCGAAATCGTGCGCGATCCGATCGAAGGCGACGCCCGCCGCTTCGGTACGAACTATTCCGGATTGGTGGATGCGGTCAAGGTGGGTGACCGCGTGCTCATTGACGACGGCCTGATCCGTTTGCGCGTGTCGGCCAAGGAACCAGGCGCGTTGGTGTGCACGTGCGAGGCGGGCGGTGCGATCGGCACGCGCAAGGGCATCAACGTGCCGGATTCAGACCTGCCGCTACCGGCGATGACCGAGAAGGACCACGTGGACGTTGCCTGGGCAATCGAGCATGGCGTCGACTTCGTCGCGCTGTCATTCGTTCGTCGGGCGGACGACGTCGTGATGCTTCGCGAAACGTTGGACCGCCTCGGTAGCGACGTGCCGATCCTGGCCAAGATCGAAACCCCGCAGGCAATCTCGGATATAGACGCCATCATTCGGGCGAGCAACGGCGTGATGGTGGCGAGGGGTGACCTGGGCGTTGAGATGGACGTGACACAGGTTCCGATGTTGCAAAAAGACATCGTGCGTCGTTGTCGAAACGTGGGCAAACCCGTGATCATCGCAACGCAGATGCTGCACAGCATGGTGCACTCTTCGTCACCGACGCGGGCGGAAGTAAGCGATGTCGCCAACGCGGTACTCGACGGAGCGGACGCGGTCATGCTGTCGGCTGAATCCGCCACGGGGCGATACCCGGTGGAATCGGTTGCGATGATGAACCGCATTTGCGAAGAAGCCTCCAAATTCGATCCGACCGACGATTGCCGATGGGCTGACGCGCCGATGAATCGCGTGCGGGTGGGACACACGATTGATCGAACGACGTCAGCCGTCGCACGAAGTGCCGCCATGGTGGCACACGACTTGGGGGCGAAACTGATCGCCGCGTGGTGCCGCAGCGGTCGGACCATCCGCTGGCTGAGCAAATACCGCGGCCGCCAGCCATTGGCGGGGCTGAGCTCGCGCGGATCGGTGTGTCGACGCCTGTCACTGTCGTACGATGTCGATCCAATACTCGTGTCGTCCGAAATGGAACGTGGTGAGGGATCTTGGCATCAATTGGAGGAGTTGCTGGTCAAACGGTTCGGCCTGGGCGTGGGTGACATCATCGTCGTGGTGGGCGACCCGCGAGGCCCGAAGAAAGCGTGCACGATCTCGATTCGCGTCGTCGGCGATTAGACGGCGGCGACTCTCACCAGCGGAAACAACGTGCTTGTGGTCATCCTGCGGACCGCAGGCGGAATGAACTGAAATGTGTGGCCTCGTCAAAACGGAGTAGGAACATGGGTTCGGGAGCAAGGATGCTCGGGTTGGTTGGCCTGCTGCTGTCGGCGGGATGCTCTTGGGGCGGCGGGTCGGCCGCGCTGAATGCCGTAGAATCTCGGATACGGGAACGTCAGTCGGAAATAGTAGCCGCCTCGTCTCGTCCGATTGACTCGCCGGCAGTATCGCAAGATACCCACGAAGATGAATCTAACTGGGACTCCGCAACTCTGACCCTGGGTGACTTCCGTTTGCGAAGTGAGCCCGACGACGAACCTGCGGCAGGCGAGGGCAGATTCGATCCATCGAACCGGAGCAGGCCTCTGCCGGGGCTGGGGGAGACGATCAAGCGAGACCTGAAGCAATTCCCAACGGTGCTGTGGGACGACACGAAGGCGGTCTACACCAACAAGCAGAATCTGCTCGTGCTGGGTTTGACGTACGGAGCGTCGTCGTCGATTCAAGAGGGCGGGCCTGACAACACGGTGGAGGACAGCTTTCGGGACGGCGGAAAGCTGAACAAGGGATTCCGCGACGCAGGCGGCCTGTTGGGAAACCCGGCCGTCCATTTCGGATTGGCGGGATTGTGGTATCTGATCGGCCAACAAGAGCAAAACGATCACACCTATGAGGTAGGCAAGAAGCTGTTTCGAGCGTTAACCGTGTCGGGCTTGTCAACAGCGCTGGGGCAAGCAGCATCCTGGGACCGGGCGCCCAACGGTGAGTGGGGTACGTTTCCCAGCGGCCATACGTCAAGCTCGTTCGCATTCGCGTCGGTGATGGATCACGAGTATGGCCCGGTGGTTGGTTGGCCTCTGTACGCCCTCAGCTCGTTCGTTGCGTGGACCCGTCTGGAAGATCGGGAGCACTACCTGAGCGACGTCGTGATGGGCAGCGTGCTGGGGCTGGTGGTCGGTCACACGGTTGCATCCGGCGGCGAGCCACCGAAGCTGTTCGGCGGCGAAATCTTCCCCTACGCCGACCCCATGACCGGAAGCACGGGCGTCGCGTGGATCAAGCGAATCAAATAGAGCACCGCTGCGATCGATCGGTCACCGGTCGGTACAGCGATGATCGTTGTTTCGGCGTGTGATAATTCGACGGCGGGCGTCGCCGTGGTTCCCCGCGCACAAATCGCCGATCAAGTCGGCAATCCATGTGGTGTCACGAGGATGTCTCGCGACAAACCGACCCCCGCGCGAACGCGGAGGCCGATCGCTGGTCACGATCGCGGCTTGACTCTCTTCACGGCGTCTCGAAGCACGGCTGCATAGGTATCTTGCGGATTGATCGCCGCTGCCTTTTCCAGAGCGACAATCGCATCTGCAGGCCTACCACCGGCGTAGGTGAGATAGCCCAGCAAAAACCACGCGTCTTGATCTTGCGGATTCGCTGAAACGTAGCGTTGCAATGATTGCAAATGCCGCTCGAAATCGCCTTCGACGCCATATTGCCGAACGACATCGATGGGTTGGTCCACCACGTCGGGCACCATCGCGAGACCGCGACGAATTGCCTCAGCAGCCGCCTGGAAATCACCAACAGCGAATTGGCCTACTGCGTAACCGAGCTGCGCGAAACCGTTGTCCGGATCGTTGAGAAGCGCCCGAGTGAATTCACCGACCGCCTGTTCGTAGTCACCCTTTTGGAAGAACGTCGCGCCGTCGGCGAGGTACGCGTTGTTCACCGGAATGCGATCCTGTGGACCGACTTGGACGGCGTCGCTGGCAGCGTCCTCGATGGTCTCGGGCGCTTCAGCAGGCGCGGTCGACGCGCCGTAGTAGTTGATGTCCGGTGACGCGGACGCGGAGTCAGCTGTTGCACCGTTCGAATCGACATAGACCACTTGCTGCGGCGCTTCGACATACACCGACGTTGCAGGCTCGCGATAGGTCGTCCAAACAGGCTGATAGCTTACGGGATACGAATAGCTGTAAGGGTAGCGGTAGTAGTAGGCGTCGAAAGGGCTGACGTATCCGTAGGGATAGAAGATGCCCGCGTGAAACGCGCCGTAATAAGACACGCCGACGTACCCGTAGTCGTCGACATCGTAAGCATGCCGGAGGCGGCGATAGTACGCAACCAAGCCGTGGCGATAACCGTAGATTCCTGCGCGAAGGTGGACGTAACCATCCACAGCCGAAGCGAGAAGCGATCGGTCGTCGTAGTGCAATCTCGTCCGGTATGTCGTTGCGGTGACTCCGAACCAATCATTCACCGAGCGGTCATAGTGGTTGGCGCGAGCCGACCCGTTCCTCGTCAAACGGTCTTTGTACGCACGATCGCTGCGCGCCACGGACGTTCGGCGCGTCGAGCCATTGAAGCGATTGCGGGCGTTGGCCCGATCAGACGAACGCCGGGTCGCGACAGGCGAGTTGGTCCGTCGAGTCGCGCCGGCAACACCGTTGCGGGCCGGTGCCCTGCGCTCCCCGCGCTGGGCGCGGGCGGCGGTGCGGGTCGATGTCCGCTTCTTATCCCCTACGAGCGAGCGCGGGCGGCGAGACGACGACCGGGTGCGCGCTGCCGGTGCGGCAGAGTTTTTTCTAGACGAGCGAGCTTTAGCAGGCGATCGCCCCGAGGACGAAGGCTTCCGACGGGCCGAGCGGTGCTGTGCACTGGCCGAACTGCGCTGCCGTCGCCCGGCGGACGCC
>CAYQFV010000235.1:0-4649 GCA_964416845.1 uncultured Phycisphaeraceae bacterium
CGGATCGGCGAGCCGGGCATTGTGATCGACATCGAATTGGACGCGGTGCGGCAGCCGGTGATGCGATGGGTCGACGTGGAATTGGGTGATTGCGACGGTGTGTTGGAGACGCGGGTTGCGTCGCTGTCGGTGAATGGCGAGGGACAGGGTCGATTACTCTTGACGGGGTTGCCGCCGGGCGTGTCGTGGGTCGGCGTGCGCGAAGGGCACACGTTGCGCCGCCGGGCGAATGTTGTGTTTGACGGGTGCGGGATCGGCAGGGTCGATTTGACGGGCGCATTCCGTCTGCTGGCCGGCGATTTGCGGGCGGACGGCATTGAGCAGGACAATCAGATCGACGTTCGCGATTTTGCCATATTGGCGTCGCGTTGGGGGGAGGCGATTGATCCTGCGTTGGGCGAAGGCGGCGATGTCGACGGCAATGGCGTGTTGGGGGTTCAAGACCTGTTGGCGGTATTGATGAATGATGCGACGGTGGGCGACGTCGACGTTGCGTGCCGTTCGGGCGACCGTGGCTTGCGCGGGCGGACACAGACAGACCCCGCTGGTTCGACGCTGGTCGAGCGAATTGCGGTTGGGAAGCTGGGGATTGTCGGGGCCGATCGAGCGGACGTTAATGGCGACGGATTCATCGATCGACGTGACGTTGTTGCGTTTGCCGAGGCAGAAAACGTTCCGCTCTCGCGCTTGTCGTCGGCGTCTGACGATCGACGGCGGGCGTGGCGAAAGCGCGCTGGCGGGCGGGTGCGATAGTCGGCTGTTTCGTGGTGACATGCGTGGAGAATCGGCAACTACCGATCTCGCCAGGGTCATGGTTGCCGCGTCGCGGGAGCAGGTCGGGGCAGGCGCATTGTTGTGTTCCGTCGGAACGCCTGGCGGCCTTTCGGTCAGTAGGCGGGTGTCGGGTGGATGTCTCACTCGACGAGCGCGGCGGTTTCCCTTTCGATTGGATTCGTGGTATACCAGCGAGCCGAGCGTGGCTGTGCTCCGCGGCGGTGTGATCCGGTGCGGGAACAACTCGACGTCGCTCGATGCGTGGAAATTATAACGAATTGAGAATCCGTCAAAGATCGAACGGGAGAATGTCATGACATCGAAGACTCTTGCACTTGTGTTGGCCGGTGCGCTTGCTTTCGTCGTGTGTGGTTGCAGCAAGGAAGAGGGGACGTCCGAGACGAAGCAGTATAGCCCCGAGGTTCAAAAACTCCGGGAGAAGATTCACCGCGACGGGCGTCTGACGCGAGCATTGACGGCCTACAAGTTTGCCATCGGCAGCTTTCCGACCACCAAGCAAGGTCTCAAGGCCCTGTTGCAACGTCCGAAGGGGATGGCGAAGCCTGAGAATTGGCAAGGGCCATATCTTGAAGACGAGGACGACATGATAGATCCTTGGGGCAACGAGATGAAATACGTCTTCCCCGGCAAGACGCATCAAGGGCAATACGACATCATCAGCTTTGGCCCGGATGGGCAAGAAGGTACGGACGACGACATCCTCTGCTGGGACGTGCGTTAGTCGGCGTCTGTCGGACGATTACATCGTCCGTTGTGGCCTGATTCCTCGTGGCAATCGCGTGGTTCGCGTGAAACGTTGCCGCAGGCCATCGCGGCGCTTGGCGTCGCGTGTAGGACAGGCCACGCCTTCTCTGAATGGCAAGAAGGTTCTGCGCAGAACCTGTCTTCTCTGCGCAGAACCTTTTCCGTTTACCCTTCCCCTGCCTACAAAACTTTGCATGCGAATTTTTTCCCCGCGGCTGGCGTCGGGTGATAGCACAACCGGCGGTGCGCCAGGCTTCGCTCGCCACGACGTGTAGCCGTTTCTGGCAACTCAGCCACCGGTGTTAGAGTTTTCGCGCGCGCTAAATCTGTTTTTCCCTTGCGTCGATGTTCATAATGGTTAGAATTCCCTCGTTACCAAATGATTGTGGTTGGAAATGGCGAATCAGTGGGCATGATCTTCACCGGCGCACATGAACGAACCATCGACGACAAGAACCGAATTCAGATTCCCGCGCCGTTTCGCAACGCGGTCGATCCGGAGCGGACGGGCGGCGCGTTTTACGTTGTTCCAGGCGAACGCGAAAACACTTTGTCATTTTATCCCGAGAGGTATTTCGAAGCGAAGATTGCTTCGATGCGAACTGACGAAATTGCCGGGCAGGATGCCCTGGATTTCGAGCAGATGTTTTTCTCGTTGGCTGGCCGAGTCGAGATGGACAGGCAGGGACGCATTGTCCTTCCCGAGCGTCAGCTTTCGATGGTGGACGTTGGCACGGAAGTCTACATCACCGGAGCGCATTACCGGCTCGATTTGTGGCGCAAGTCGAGCTATGAGGCCTTCCTCGCTGAGGTCGGATCTCGTCGGTCGGTGTTGCAGAATTTCTTGAGAATGAGTCCGCCGTCTGCGAGTGCGGCTGCTGTCTCGGACCGCACGTAGATTAGTCACAGCGAGTGGAAGCTGTGAAATTGTAGCTGGTCGTTCAGCGACGGTTGGTCGCGGAGGGCAGGATGCCCGCTACGGTCGAGGTGCGCCTTGACGGTGGCGCGCGGTCACAGACGCTGGGCGATTGAGCTGTCGCAGGAACGAAGTTGGAACGGTTTTTTGCACCGCCCTGGAGCGTTGAAGCGAACGGATTCGCCTCGGTCTGGGTTGAGGATGGTTGAGGTCGTCGACGATTCCAAAGGTGTGCGTCGGACCACTGCCGGAATGAATGTCATGGTCGCACTTGATCTTCGTATCAACGGTTGGATGACGGAACTAGGGGCGTCGCTCGCGTCCGATATTTCGTGCACGTCCACCCGCGCGGCTTGACGTCCGGTAGTGTCAGACGTTGGCACTTTGGGAATCTCGGGATGTCGACATCCGCGGGGGCGATCACGCAGCCACGGACGGTTGCAGTGTCCCCCGTTTCGGTGCTTTGTTGCCCATGGCGGTCGACTCGGACCCACGACATACGCCCGTATTGGTGACACCGGTTTTGGAACTGGTCGCGCCGGGCGTGGGTGACGTGGTGGTGGACGCGACGATCGGGTTGGGCGGTCATGCACGTCTGTTTGCAGAAGCGATCGGCCCGGACGGCTTGTTGGTCGGTCTTGATGTTGACGAGGGAAACCTCCGCGTGGCTGAGCAGGCGCTGGCGGGTGTTGCATGTCGGTGTGTTTTCAAGCGTGCGAACTTCACTGATCTTGCCGGGGTGCTGGCGTCGGTCGGTGCGGAGTCTGTTGACGTTCTATTCGCCGATCTCGGATTGAGTTCGGCCCAACTGGATGATCCGATGCGGGGCTTCTCGTTCCGACATGACGGTCCGTTGGACATGCGGCTGGACCAAAGGCTGACGACACAAGCAACCGATCTGGTTAACCGCCTGAAGGAAGACGAACTGGCTGACCTGTTCTACTTCAACGCTCAAGAACGCTTAAGCCGTCGAATCGCCAAACGAATCTGTCATGCCCGCCGGGAGAATCGCATTCGGACAACGCAACGGTTGTCCGAGATTGTCTGCGACGCGGTGGGCGTTAATCCTAATTCCCGCAAGAGTAAGATCCACCCGGCCACGCGCGTGTTCCAAGCGCTGCGCATCGCGGTCAACGGCGAGTTGGACGCGCTGGACACCTTGTTGCGTGAAGCGCCACCGTTGCTCCGCTCAGGGGGTCGCATTGGTGTGATCGCCTTTCACAGCCTCGAAGACGGACGGGTGAAGAGGGATTTTCGGGCGCGAAAGAGCGCGGGGTTGTACGAGATTGTTACGAAGCGTCCCGTGATTGCCGACGGCGACGAACGGATGGCGAATCCGCGTTCGAGGAGCGCGAAATTGCGTGTGGCGAAACGGCTGGGGACGTCCACGACGGAGGCATTGTAACGGGGCGTGGCCGGCGTTTTCGGGTGTGGGAAGATCTGTGGCGTACGGGAGCATGTTGGCGTGTGATCATCGCGTCCCCCACGGCTAAAGCCATGGGGCACCCAAGCTAAAGCCATGGGGGACCCAAGCTCCCAAGCGCGTTGCGAGTGAGATGGTGAGTTGGCGATCAGGCAGGTTGTCTCGGCCGTGGGCTGAGTGATGGTAAAAGTGGCGAGCCGTAGTCAAACAGGGAACACCGATAGGATGGCGTTTGAAACGAAGGTGGGGTTGTTGGTCGGTATCGGATTCATCGTGTGTTTCGCGATGGTGTTGTCGCATCGGGGTAGCGGTGACCGGATCAGTGCTCGTATGGCGTACAATGTGCTCGCCCAACATGGGCGTCGCGATGTTACGCGTGCGACGACGATCCCTAACGCATTCGCGAGGTTTACCGGGAACCGCCGCCGGGCTGGTGGGTTTGTCGGCAAGCTTTCGGCGAACACGCGGAGGTCGACCGATGCCCGGTCGTCGGGGCGTCCGGCAGATCGCGGGAACGCTTCGGTCGGTTCGACTCGTCATGGCGGGGTGAACGCGACATCGTCGCCTTCCACCGTCACGACCACCCAACCCCGAGACAGTGAACGCAATGCGACTGCCAAGCCGGCATGGACGTGGGAGTCGATCTTCGGTGCGTCGGAAACAAAGGCGGAGTCGGGTTCAACTCCTGCTGCGGGCGGGCGACCGTCGCAACTTCGCGAGCGGGCGGCTGACGATCTTACCCCGAAACCACGTCGGTCGGATCAAGTGGAA
>CAYQFV010000236.1:0-4645 GCA_964416845.1 uncultured Phycisphaeraceae bacterium
GTCGATGGCTTTCGCAAGCAGTTTGCCTTCGTGCGAAGCAAGGGTGAATTCGTCATCGCACTGCCCTGCCGACGCGAAACGGGCGCCAATGTGCTCGACACGATGGTCAACATCAAAGAGCAGATCCGGAAGATCAACGAAGAGATCCTGCCGACTCTCGGCCCTGGCCTGGTACTCGACCAAACCTACGACGAGACAGTCTACATCCAGTCTGCCATTGACTTGGTCGTGAAGAACATTCTGGTCGGCGGGTTGCTCGCTGTGGTGGTGCTGGTTGTTTTCCTGCGCAGCGCGTCGGCCACCGGCATCGTGGCGATCTCGATTCCGATTTCCGTCATGGGAACGTTCCTGGTCATCGCGTTGCTGGGACGTACGCTTAACATCGTCATGTTGGCAGGCCTTGCGTTCGCCGTCGGTATGGTGGTTGATAACGCGATCGTTGTGCTCGAAAATATCTATCGCCATCGTCAGATGGGCAAGTCGCGCGTCGACGCCGCGTTCGACGGTGCTCGAGAAGTCTGGGGCGCTGTCCTCGCCAGCACCCTCACCACCATTGCCGTCTTTCTGCCCGTCATCTTCATCCGAGAAGAGGCTGGCCAGCTTTTCGGCGACATCGCCATCGCCATCAGCTCCGCCGTCGGACTTTCACTAATCGTATCGGTTCTCGTCATTCCGCCCATGGCTGCCAGGGCGCTCGGCGCCCGCGCCAAGGTCGTCGGCCAAACCGAGGAGCACCCCTGGTTTCTCGCTCGGTTCATCGCCGCCACCGTCGAACGAATCAATCGCAGTACGGCCGCACGCCTCGCCGTCATCGTTGGCATGACCGGTGCGTCGCTCGTTGCTAGCTACCTTCTCATCCCGGACACGGACTACCTGCCCGCCGGGAACAAGAACCTCGTTTTCGGATTCCTCGTCACACCACCGGGGTACTCGCTCGATGAATTCAAGCGAATGGCTGTCATCGTGGAAGACGGCGACCCCAACGACCCGCTGGATGGTGTTCGTCCGTCGTGGAAAGCGGCGTTGGGTTCTCCCGAAGCGGACCGGCTTCCGCTTGTCAACGTACCGGTCAGCGCTGATGACGCTCACGGTCCGAACGTCGAGACCGTCACCGTCAAACCGCCACCCATCGACAACTTTTTCTTCGTCTCGTTCGGTGGCGGCTGTTTCATGGGGTGTACCGGAAAAGAGGAAACCAATGTCGCCCCGTTGGTGCAGGTGCTTAAGAATGCGGCTTCGCGGCTGCCGGGGGTCTATGCCTTTTTCTCGCAAAGCTCTCTCTTCGGTCGCGGATTCGGCGGAGGCAATTCGATCGAACTCGAAGTCCGAGGCATTGATTACCAAAGAGTCACGCGGGCTGCTGCCGCCATCTTCTCGCAGGTACGGACGGCCGGCCTCGGTCACGCACGAACCAACCCGTCGAACTTCGATCTTGGTCGACCTGAAATCCGGATCGTCCAAGACCGCGCTAAGGCAGCCGACCTCAACCTCGATGTGCAGGACATTGGATTCATCGTCGAAGCATGCGCCAACGGGGCATTTGTCGGCGAGTACAACGACCACGGCGACCGAATCGACATGGTGATCCTGGTCGATCACATGATCGGCGCCGATGAGCAGAAAGTGTCGCAAGTCCCCATCTACGCGCCGTCAGGCCACGTCGTACCGCTTCGCTCAGCCGTCCGGCTGGAAGCCACCACCGCCCCCGAACAGATCAACCACATCGAGGAAATGGGCGCCATCACGCTCACCATCAACCCGCCGAAGGGCATGGCCCTTCAAACCGCGATGAACATCGTCCGCGAAAAGATCATCAGCCCTCTCAAGAAGAGCGGCGCGATCGACCAGTCGATTATCGTCTCGCTGGCCGGAAATGCCGACAAACTGACGACCACGCAGAGAGCACTGATCGGTGATTTTCGCGGCACGGTTCAAGGTCCGCGGTGGTTTGGCATGTCCGTTGCACGAACCATGATGGTTCTGGTTGTCGCGGTGGGCGTGCTCGTGTTGTTCGCGCGCCTGACGCTGGGCGTTCGAACGGCGGTTCACACTGCCAGCGTCGGAGCGCTGGTGCTGGTGGCGATCTTCTTCGCGATCAATCCAACGTTCGCCCAAATGCTTCTGCAGTCCCGCGCGATCCTCGCGGTGGTCATCACGTATCTTCTGATGGCCGCCCTGTTCGAATCGTTCGTCTACCCGTTCGTCATCATGTTCAGCGTCCCGCTCGCCGCTGTGGGCGGCTTTGCGACGCTGCGGTTGGTGCACGAAGCCAGCCGAGCAGACGTCTCCATACCGATCCAACAGCTCGACATCCTCACCATGCTCGGCTTCGTGCTGCTGTTGGGCGTTGTGGTCAACAACGCCATCCTCGTTGTCCACCAAGCACTGACCAACATGCGCGAACACGGCATGACCGCCGATCAGGCCGTCGCAAAGAGCGTACGAACCCGAACCCGGCCGATCTTCATGAGCGCACTGACCAGCGTCTTCGGAATGCTGCCGCTCGTTCTCATGACCGGGGCTGGCAGCGAGTTGTATCGCGGCATCGGAAGCGTCGTCGTCGGCGGGCTGCTCTTTTCTACCGTCTTCACCCTTTTCGTCGTGCCCGCGTTGTTTTCGCTCACCATCTCCTGGCGGGCTGCACTCGCTGCGGCTACCGGCGATGTACACTCGTCCCGGTCGGAACACGTCAAGAGCGCCCTGCCGCCCCTCGGCGCCACCGCACTGCCACAAGTACGCTGCAGCCCCGACCAACACCAAGTGTGACGTCGAGATCGAATGGCCCACTCAGCCCACTGCATCGTGGAAAGGTCCACTTGAGAGGGTGGTGCTCCGACGATCAGTAGCTCGATTCGCCCGATTCGGTCAGATAGCCAGTCGACCACGCCGCCCACCCGATCACGCAGGCGGCCGCAACGACCACGCAGGCTATCATCAAGGCCGCCACCCATCGACGCGACCCACGATTCTTTCGGAACAGACCAACGAAAGCGATGCACGGCAGCAGCGCGGCGACCGAGAAATTGCCGGTAGACACGTCGCTGTAATTGTTCAGATATCCTACGAAGAGAAGACCGGTCACCAGCCCCGACACCACCGCGGCGGAACCACCGTCGTCATGCGCTGCGGCGGTCCAAAAAGTCGCTACCCATCGTGCTGCCACGGTCGCAGCTAGGACGCCCGCGAGTTGTGCAAAACGTGCGTTGCCCGACACCAGCAGCACGCCCGACGCGGCAACACAGGTGACGAACAACACCGCGGTCGCACCGCGGTCGGTCCATCGGGCGTAGAGGGCAGAGATGCAGCCCCACACTGCAAGCGTCGTCGCGAACGTCACGGTCGATTCATAGACGGGGTGCTCCGCCCACGACGGCAGAAGCATCCACGTCACCACCGCGCAGGTAGACACGCGGATGACCCACATGATAGCACGTCGGGTTCGCAGGAGGGTTTCCGCGACGCCCGCAGCCATCAGGACAAATACGATGTGGAACAACCACTGCCAGTCCTCGCGCGGTGAAAGCGACGGGCATCCGAACAGCACAACGAAGGCGCACGCGTAGCCCATCGCCTGCGCAGTACCCTGCGACCAAGGTGGTGTCGATTGTGTCCACCTGCGGGGCAAACGTGCGAAAGCGATGCGAACCGCCCAAAACACCAACGCGGGCGCCGCCACACCAAACAACAACGGGTCCAGAATCGGCATGGCTACCGCGATCCGCGCGCCAAGATTCGCACGCTCGACGAAATCAGCGTCGCGCGTTACTTACCCCGACCTTCAATCCCAACCATCAGCCGCACGTCGTCGCCGAGAGGCCCGACCATGAAGTTCATGCCGAAATCGCTTCGCTTGATGTTGAACACGGTCTCAAAACCCGCGATAGAACCGCCCCGTCTGCCCGGACCGACGCCCACGCGTTCCACCGTGACCGTGATGGGCCGGGTCTCGCCGTGGAGCGTCAGATCGCCGGTGACCTCGAAGGTGTCATCGCCGGTTTTCTTGACCGCGGTGCTCTTAAACTCGATGGTGGGAAACTGCTTGACGTGAAAGAAGTCGGGGCTCTTAAGGTGCTTCTCGCGCTTCTTACTACGCGTGTCGATGCTCTTGGTCTTGACCGTAATCTCGAACGAACTGTTTGCCGGTTCACTGTCGTCGAACGTGAACCTGCCGGATACTTCGTTGAAGCGACCGTAGAAGTAACTCACGTTCATGTGCTTTACCCGGAACACCACCGACGAGTGAACACCGTCGACCTTGTACGTGTCGGCGACTGCCGTCCCGCTCATGGCTAACAACGCACCGACACCGATTGCCACCGCGAACATCCTCGAACCGAATTCTCGTCGCATACTTCAAACCTCCTGTATGTATCATTGGCCCGTGCTTGTCACCCGCGATCACCCGCCGCACGCGAATGCGAGCGAGGGCAATCAAGTTGAGATCGATCGCGGATTGTGTCACACCAAGCCCGCCCGACAATCGGACGGCCGACCCGTCCGACAGTGTAATCCCAACAGGCCCTCGAATCTATTCCAAGAAAACGGGAGAACTCGGCACGGACTGGTGATGCCACTGCCGCCGCGTTCGGGGCTGTAAATGACCGGCTGTAGAATCAGGATTTGCGTTAACTAGCTGAAGCTGGCG
>CAYQFV010000237.1:0-4550 GCA_964416845.1 uncultured Phycisphaeraceae bacterium
CCTCGTGTTGATCGCATGGCCGCGCTGCGCTTGGCCAGGGCACCCAAGTGCCGCGCATGCAGAAAAGTCGAAAGACTTTTCTAGAAACGGCACTAGGGTTCAACGAGCCAGTTTCGCCGCGATTATAGGCCCATCGAGGCTGATTACTAATCCGCCCGTCTCAAATCTTCACCGCAACCGACCGTTCAACCGTGTCGAAGCGCAACGAACCCAGATCGGCGAGCCAGAACGCCGAACTTGAGCTCCGTCGCGAGAACTGCCGATCGGCGGAGGCCATTGTATAGACCATTGTTGAAGCAAAGTTCTTCCGATAGAAACGGGGTGTATACCGTCCGCAGGCAAGGACTTAAGATGCCGTCGGGATCGGATGTGGACGTCGACTTGTGCCAAAAAGGGAGACGAATCGTTGTCAATCAGCCAATTCATCGACGATGTCAAATCGCGTAAGGCGGTGGTAGGTATCGTCGGCTTGGGATACGTGGGGCTTCCGCTGGCGAGGACGTTTTGCGCATCGGGATTCCGTGTGCTCGGGTTGGACGTTGACCAAAAGAAGGTCGACCAGCTCAACAAAGGGCGAAGCTACATCAAGCACATCCCGTCGTCGCTCATCAAGCGATTGATCCGGGAGAAACAATTCAGCGCGACGACCTCGCCGAAGGATCTTCGCAAGTGTTCAGCCATCCTCATTTGCGTTCCGACGCCGCTCACCAAAATGCGCGATCCGGACATGAGCTACGTGCGTGGCACGGCTGAGATGTTAGCGCCCCATCTCCAACCAGGCCAACTGATCACGCTGGAGAGTACCACCTACCCCGGGACGACGCGCGAATTGCTCAAGCCGATTCTCGAGTCCAGCGGTTTGAAGGCTGATCAGGATTTCTACCTCGCCTACTCACCCGAGCGTGAAGACCCCGGCAGGACGGATTTTTCGACGGAGACCATTCCGAAGGTCGTGGGCGGTCTTGGTGCGAAGAGCCTCCGGGCAGCCAAGGCGCTGTATGGAGCGGCGATTTCCGAGGCGGTGGCGGTCAGCAGTTGCGAGGTGGCCGAGTGCTGCAAGATTCTGGAAAACGTGTATCGGTCGGTCAACATCGCGCTCATCAATGAACTGAAAATGTTGCTGGATCGGATGAACATCGACGTGTGGGAGGTCGTTCGGGCAGCCGCGACGAAACCGTTCGGCTTTCAGGCGTTTTATCCCGGTCCGGGGCTTGGTGGCCACTGCATTCCGATCGACCCGTTCTACCTGACGTGGCGGGCACGCGAATTCGACATGTCGACGAGATTCATCGAACTCGCCGGCGAGATCAACACGCAGATGCCCGAGTACGTGGTCAGTCGTCTGATGGAAGCTTTGAACGATCGCAAGAAGCCGTTGAACGGATCCCGCATCCTCGTCCTGGGGTTGGCGTATAAGAAAGACGTAGACGATATTCGCGAATCTCCGTCGATCGAGTTGATCGAGATGCTTCGCGAACGTGGTGCCAAGGTGGATTACAACGACCCGTACGTGCCGGCAACGCCGAAGCAGCGCGACCACAATCTCCGGATGCGCAGCAAGCCGCTGTCAAAAGCCTCGCTCAAGAGTTATGATTGCGTCTTGATCGCCACGGACCACAGCGACTATGACTATCCATGGATCGTCGAACACGCGTCTCTGGTGGTGGACACGCGCAACGCGACCGCCTCGTGCAAACGGCACCGCAATAGGATCGTGAAAGCGTGACGGCAAGGTCGGTTTGGGGCGGAAGAGGCTCGTGCTGTTCTTTTCATCAAACGCGGTAGTTCTGTTCTTAACCAGGTTCTCCCATCTTCGGAGGCCATCTCCATCCACGGGCCAATCGCGACGACGATGGCGCGGGAGTGCTCGTCCGCCGCGCGGCGGCGTTGCGCTTGGCCACGTCGTGCGGCGACCCACGCGTTCGCACAAGCGGGCCACCTCTCTGCAAGCGATGGGAACGCTGGTCATCTTCGCGCTCGCTGTCCGCTGCTGTGCGCAGCCGTTGGTGGTACAGCCGAATCGCGCCGCGCAAAACAAGGACTTGAAACTACGCCAAGCCTGGAGCGAAGCGTGCAACCGCGTCATGGTGGGTGACCCATGGGGCGAGATCGCCGACGACGTTGAGGCTGCCCTGCTCGAAGCAGGTGACATACCGTTTGCAAACGACGTGTCCGCCAATCTGGAATCGTTGCGGCTGGCGGAGGCGCAATTCCCGACCTTGCCTGAGGGACGCACCGACGCGTCGCCGAAGGACTTGGTGGCCTTGTTGATGAAGTCGCAATTGCTCAATCCTCAATTCCGGGATGCAGGGTTGTTGCTGCGACCCCTCCACGCCGACATGCGTCCGGATCGTACGCGAGAAGTTCACTGGGTGGACTTGGGCGAGCAGCCGGAGCACATGATGACCGATCCGGCGATTCGAATCTTCAAGCGCGGCCGCGTCATGATCCCCGCGTTGCTGGACGCCCTGGACGACATGACGGCCACACGCTCCGGATACATGGGCGTATCATCTCGCCAGCCTGCCGTGGTATGTCGCCGGGCTGACTTTGCGATGGCGCTACTCGAAGCCATCACGCGCTGTCGGTTCTCAGGCGATCGTCGAAACGAGTGGTTCTCGCTGATGAATCCGGCCGCCCGCTCCATGGCGATAGAGTTGGCGCGGTCGTGGTGGGAAGCGACCAAGGACATGTCCGACTACGACGCCCGCACCTGGCTTCTCAAGCGCATCGGCTATGAGCAAGCCCGCCCGATGATCGACGTGTTCTTGATAGAAGGCGAGCACGAACGCGCGATCGAGTACCTGCGAGACTATTTGGTCGACGCGAGCGGCAAGATGCGTGTGTCGGTTGCCGCCTGGCTGGGGCAAATGGGTGATCGGTCTGCGTTGGACATGATCGTGGCCAAGGCGGATCGAAGCGGGGAGTTGACCCGTGACGAGATTGATATTCTTGTGCGTTACGGTGGGCGGCGGGAGTACCTGCTGATGCATCGAATTGTCGTTGCGGACAAGGCGCCCAACTCGAAGACTCAGAACCGGTTAAGCCGAATGGTCCTCGAGGCCATGCGCGATGCACAAAACCGCTTGGCAATACCCGTTCTGGCCGAAGCGCTGGACGTGGAAGACGCGTTGAGAAACCAACCGCTCCAACACCAATTGCAACGCGGCGGTCGCGTGAGTTCGCGCGCAGGCGTCGCGGCAGAGTACATCCAACGCCTGACGCAGCGAGACTTTCGCTTCGATCCCAAGGCGAGCGCTTCCTCCCGGGCGAAAGCGATCGAGCGCATTCGCGAATGGTGGGAAAAAGAAGGCCGAGGGCTGTACGGTTTCCGAAGCGATCGAGCGCGACAAACCGGTGGGATCCGTTAACGGTCGCGCATACTACTCGATCTCGGTCCGATTCGACCGAGGGCGTACGACCTCGCCCTAGACCACGGGTGTTTCAGGCTGACGGTGATCAGATGCGAAAGATGTTCTGAAGGACCGTCTGGGCGACGGTGAACACGTCGCCCGCGATCGACAGCGTCACGCCTTGGACGAGCCCCTGCTGCAGATCGCCCATAGAGCAACTTGGCAGTTGGAATATCGCAAACGCACTGATTGCAGTCGCGATGGCTTGCCACCGGCCGATGGCGGTCTTTTGTTGCGTTTTCATTCAGGGTATCCTTAAGCTTGTGCGTCACGACTTGCCTGCGCATGATAGCTACGCTGCACGATGAATCAAGGCCTCGACCGATTGGGAGTTCGGGCGCGGTCGATGTGGAATCTCAACGCGATGACGTCCTTGGACCCTTCACTGCTGGAGAGATTTCTGCCTGTTTTTCCATTGCCGGGGTGCGTTCTGCTTCCCGGCGGTGTCTTGCCGCTGCACATTTTCGAATCGCGCTATCGCCTGATGGTCGAGGACCTTCTCGACCAACCGCCGAGACGACGGTTGATCGCGGTTGCGCTTCTTCGCAACGAGTTCGAAGGCTTGCACGAAGCCAACCGGGCCCCCATTCAACGCGTCGTCGGGTTGGGAGAGATGGTTCAACGTGTGCTGTTGCCCGACGGATGCAGCACGATTCTGATCGTCGGTCGAGAGCGCGCCCGAGTGGTTGAAGACGACCCAACCGGTATTTATCGGCGCGCTCGCTTGGAACTCATCAAGACCGAGCCGGGCGACATGCTGACCAGTGTGCACGAGTCGGTCGATTCGGTCCGAGTCTTGTTGAAGGAGATCAGGGATTTGTCGCTGTGTGACCCCGCCCTGATCGACCAGATGTTGAACATCGCGCCGTCTGCCGCAGCTATGATCGACATGAGCGCCTTCCACTTGATCGGCCCGCACGAAGCGGCGATCAAACAGCGCATCATGGAGGAGGAGCGACTGGAAATCCGTGCGGAGACGCTGGCGATCTGCTTGCGCAAAATGCTCGACACTTGGCACGATTCTCAATCCCAACCCGACGCGCCGGTTCAGTGGCCACCCAAACCCGAGACGAACTGACCCGTACAGTCATGAATGACGTACGCGGTTGCCTACATGATTTTACATCTTCGCGCCAG
>CAYQFV010000238.1:0-4544 GCA_964416845.1 uncultured Phycisphaeraceae bacterium
CTGGTTGCGCATGTGGTCTTCGTACGCGTGTTGTATTTGCTCGTTCTCAAGACACTCACGGGAAAGAAGGCCGATCAACTTTCTTGCGAGTTCCGCCGCTGGGATTCCGTCCTCGGTGTCAGCGGTCTTGATGGTTAGGGTTAGAAACTTCTTGTCCTCAAATGAGTCTCCGCCCCGGGAGTTGTAGAGGACGTACACGTTGCCGTCGGATATGACGCCCCATTGTACGCCAAACTCGCTCATGTATTCACAGATTTGCTTGACGATGGATTTGGTTCCAAGATCGGTGTCGAACCGCTTGGCCTCCAATAGAAGGATCGGGCGTGACAGGTCGTTGGATGGATAAAAAGCGTAGTCGACTGGCTCGTTGAAAGACTTGTGGCGAACTTCGCTCTTCACCGAAACGAAATCGCCAAAATCCCATCCAAGTGCACGGAATAGTGGGTTGATAAGGCCTTGCCGTGTGTCAGTCTCACTGACTGCCGTACGGTTCGACTCCAGCGTCATAATTCGCTGCTGGAGCGTCCGTAGCATCTCCAGCACGCTTTCGTGCCGCGACATAATTCACCCTTCCAAGCCCAGCCAAGTGTTTGGTGATGTACTGAGTCCTGCCCCTGGGCGTCGTTTCAGACCAGCTACACGCGGCCAACGGTACGTCGCTGGCAAGAAAATGTCTAGTCGGCTTGGGTCAGGCTTGGCGTTCTTGGCGACGGTCGCGTTGTGGTCAAGTCTCGAATATCACCGCCGCCAGACAGCCGAATCGCGCGAAGTGCCACGTTGGTACGGTTGGGTCGGTGGCGTCACTCACTCCCCACCGCCCTGCAGAGCGGAAGCGGGGATCAAACGATGCTGAACCAGTACAAAATCACCACAACCCAACAGTACTACTTGTTGTGGGCGGACGACGTAGCCCTTCGTGATGGAATCGAGAAATTGACGCGGAAGATGGCGTGAAATTGCCACCGTTCTGCCACCGAGCGGTTTTGGAACCCGAAAAACCGCGTTTTTGATCGAGGCCGACGGGAATCGAACCCGCAACCACCGGATCGACAGTCCGGTACTCTATCCAATTGAGCTACGGCCCCTGAATCCTCCTGGTCCGGTTGCGGGCTTTCGATGCTAACATCGTGCCCGCAGTCGTCACCTACCGAGACTCTAATCCATGCGGTTTCGTTGTCAAGGTCCGGGTTCGCCGAGCGCGCCGAACGCGTTGGAACAGGTCATTGGGCTTTTCGTGCCCCTGCCTCGAACGCAGCATAGACCCGCTGGCATGTCCTTTCAGTGGCCGTATGATGTGCATGGTTTCACGATGGTTTCCCAACGGCGTGTCGATGAAAACTCACCAAACAAACCTGTCTGCAATCTGTGTGGCTACGGTTGTGTTCGGGGTATTCGGAACCGGCGGAGCGAACGCGGGTGCCGATTCGCTCAAGCACGAGATCGCAGCCCTGCTGTCGTCGGTTTCCATCAGAAGCGATAGCTACGCCGTGGTCGTCCGAGACCTGGATTCCGGGGCGACCGTTTACGCCCACAACGCCGACCGTCCGTTGATCCCTGCGAGCAATCAAAAGCTTTTCGCCATGGCGACCGCGATGGATGTTCTCGGCGCGGACTTCAGCTTTCGGACCGTCTTGGGGCGACACGGGCGAGATTTGGTCATCGTCGGTAGCGGCGATCCGGCCATCGGGGACGCCAAGCTTTGCAAGCAGCGTGGCGTGACCGGCACGTATCTCTTCGAATCGTGGGCCAAGCAGCTGCTGAGCGCGGGCGTTGCGGCGTTTGGCGATCTAATCGTCGACGAGAGCATGTTCGACGATCAGCGGACGCATCCCACGTGGGAATCCGGTGACCTTCAGAAGTGGTTCGCAGCCCCCGCATCAGCGCTGAATCTCAACGACAATTGCGTCGAGATCACGGTTTGGCCGGGGGCGTCCGGCGGCGCGCGACCGAACTGGAGCGTCCATCCGCCGAGTTCATTGGTGAAATTGGTGAATCGGGCGGTCTCAGCCCGCGACGGCGTGCCCGTCATCGCCCGGCCGGCGGAAACGTTCCGGTTCATTTTGTCCGGTCGATGTGGTCGGCGTTCGACGCTGGCGGCGGTCGCGGTTCCCGACCCGGGCCTGTTTTTCGCGGATTCGTTGCGGGTGGTCTTGTTGGATGCGGGCGTTCGTAGCGACGGCGACATTCGCCGTGTTCGGATGCGGAACGCCGACGGCGAGATTCCATCGGAACTGTCAGTGATTGCCGAGCACCGAACGCCCCTCGTCGACGTCTTGGGTCGTATCGGCCGAAACAGTCAGAACCTGTTCGCCGATTGTCTGTTCAAACGCGTCGGCTTCGAACACGCTCGGCGTGCTGGCCAACCGTCACCGGTCGGTTCTTGGCAGACCGGAAGCGACGCGGTTCGCGCCTTTCTCGGCAGGGCCGGGATCGACGATCGCGGACTCAAGATGGTCGACGCGTCCGGTTTGAGTCGCAAGAATCGTGCCACCGCCGGTCAGTTCGTTGATTTGCTCGCTTACATGCATCGTCACGACGACGGCAATCTGTTTCGTGACAGCCTCGCGGTGGCCGGTCGAGACGGGTCGCTTCGCAAGAGAATGCACGATCTCGGCGAGAACGTGCGTGGCAAGACCGGAACGATGCGGCGAGTCTCGGCGCTCAGCGGGTACGTCTTCGCTCCGTCAGGCCGATCGTTCGCATTTTCGATCCTCTTCAACAACTACCGCGGGTCAAGCCGTCCCTACCGGCGCATTCAAGACGACCTCTGCCGGTTGCTCGCATCAGCCGAATCTCGAGTCGGCCGGTGAACGATCTTGCGGCCGTCACGAATGCCCGGCGACGAGCTGGCGTGTTGCTGCTTCTCGCCGCCGCGATCCTCTGGAGCATCAACGGGCTGTTCATCAAGGTGCTGCACGAGCGCGGCGTGAGCGGGTGGGCGATCGCGGGGTACCGTTCGATGTTTGCGTGTCTGTTCCTGACGCCGTTCGTGGTCGGCACGGTCCGATCGATCCGTGACCGCGGTTGGGTGGTCGCTGCGGTCTTGGCGTTCACGGCCATGTGCGCGACGTTCGTCATCGCCACAACGCAAACGTCAGCCGCCAATGCCATTCTATTGCAGTACACCGCTCCGGTTTGGGTGTTCGTCTTTGCACCACTGATCACGGGCGAACGGGCGTCGAGGCATCAGCACGTTGCGCTCGGGGCGTCGATCACCGGCGTGGTCATTATCTTTTTCTGGCAGTTCCAGCCGGGGCAATCCGGCTTGATGATCGGAATCCTCAGCGGCGTGGTGTTCGGCCTTCAGACCGTATTGTTTCGCAAAGTGCGACACATGGAGCCGCTCACGCTGGTCTGGTTGGTATGTGGCGGATCCGGTGCAGTACTGCTGGCGATCGCCGCGGCAACCGGACAGGTTGTCATCAGCGGCGCGGCGGCAGGCTGGATTTGTCTGATGGGCGTCGTGCAGTTTGGTCTACCCTATGTTCTCTACTGCGTCGCGTTGAACCGTTTGACCGCTCAACAGGTCGTGTTGATCGTCCTGATCGAAGCCGTTCTCAATCCCATGTGGGTTTGGATCTTCCGCGGTGAAGTACCACGCGCGTCGACGCTGGTCGGCGGGGCGTTCATCATCGCCAGCGTGTGCTACTTGTCGGTGGTTCGCGTTGCTGGTCGTCGCGGCGAGTCGGCGGCAGGCTGACGGTTGCGCAAGATGCCGGTTCGGTGATCAGTCTACGCATCGACGCGAAATGCAACGATGGTCTGATCGTCCATGGACGCAGCGTTTTCGATGAAGTCCGACAATGTCGACGTGACATTCTCCACGACTTCCTTCGACGACCGTCCAGCCGCGATCAGTGCGGCGTCGAGTCTGTCGGTTTCAAACATCTCGCCGCTCGGGTTGGCCGCTTCGACAATGCCGTCGGTATAGAGCAGGACGACGTCACCCGGCTCGACCTCCAATCGTCCGGTTTCAAACGAAACGCCGCATTCAATGCCCAACGGGAAGTGCCTAGCCCCCGAGATCGAGCACAGGCAACCGTCGTTGCGCAGCAAGCGCGGCGGGTTGTGGCCGGCCGACGAGTATTGCAAAGCGTGCGTTGCTGGGTCGTAGACGGCGTAGAACGCTGTGACGAACGTCAAGGCTGCGGTGGGTTGGCAGCAATACAGCAGCAATCGGTCGTTCACGAACGAAAGCGTTTCGGGCGGGTTGTCGAGCGGGGCGTTGCCGGCGTGGAGCGTGGCGTGCATGCGGGCCATCACGACCGCCGCCGCCGCCCCGTGACCGCTGACGTCCGCGATCAGAATCCCGGAACGGTTACGGTCGAGCGGAAAGAAGTCGTAATAGTCGCCACCCGCTCGATGGGCCGTCGCATAAAACGCGGTGCAATCAAGCCCCGGCAGGTTCGGCGAAGTCGTCGGAAGCAGCGACCGCTGTATCTCCGCGATGGCGGTGAACTCCGAATCCAGCGCGTCGTAAGCAGTCCGCACTTCGCCAGCCAGCACCAACGTTCGCGTTGCCCGACCGAAAAGATTGCTCATCA
>CAYQFV010000239.1:0-4421 GCA_964416845.1 uncultured Phycisphaeraceae bacterium
CCACCTTTCAGCCGACACGCCCAAAGCAGCCCGTCATCCGCCGTAAATCCCGTCGCGTCAGCACCTTCCCAATCCCAGCGCAAACCGCCCTCGGGATCCGAACAGTCAAAGATCAGCCCGCCAAGGAACAGCGTGTCAACAAGGCCGTTGTTGACCACGCTGATCTCCACCGGCGTGGTCGCCCCGTCTTGAAGCTCCAGCGGGCCCAAGTCGTTGACAGTCTGGTACGAAAACTCGAACTCCGCCGCCTGTGCAACCGCCGTCAGGCAGCCGATCAAACTCAACATGCAAAGTGAACGTTTCAGCATCTTCACAGCCTCCATCTCCACATTCTATCGCAGGGACCCGCGAGGCCTATCCTCGCCGATGCCCGGCTGGTTCCAAAAGATTGTCTCACCAGCCGCGATTGTAACCGAAACCGCAACCAGTCTCCCGAATTATTTTCCCTAAATCCCCAACAGCGTTATCCAGACCCAACACCGCTGGCACACACGTCGCTTCCCAATAGCTTCCAGTTCCTAAGGCTTCTTCGTGGGGACGACGCGGTACACGAGGGTGGCAAACGCAGATTGCTCTGCACCGCTACGGACTACCCCTGAAAAACCCCTTCTACGCACTTCTTCCTTCACGCTTCTTCCAACCACGGTCCCCGCAACACGCCCCAAAGGTGATCCACCACGCCCGCACCGAGCAAACCTCAACACTCCGTGCATCGTCGTAGCCCGTCAGACCACCTTCCGCATCGCGGAAACCCCTTGCCACGATCCCAGCCGCCAGCCACCAAACCTCGGCCGCCGACGCCCGCAACCGCTCCTCTTCCTCCAAAGCGTTCCCACAACCACACCTTACGGCTGGGGCACGTTCATCACCGCACCGGTCCAGTTCTGCGTCGCCGGAGCAGAGCCCTGTCGAATCTGACGGAAACGAATCAGGTCCTGCGGATCACCCAGATTGCCGTTGCGGTTGAGATCAAAGTAAAGCATGTCGTCGCAATCGTTGTGGAACGAGTTCGCACGAAGGAACTGACGCAGGTTGACAAGGTCCACCGGCGAAACAATTCCGTCCTGATTGATGTCGCCCGGCAGCCGGCCAATGTCGATGCGATCCGGCTCGTTGGCGGCAGGCCCGAGATTGCCCATGTTCGGAATCTCGTTGCCGCAAGCATCCTCGACCATCGCCTGCACCGTCGTCCATTCATTGAAGTCGATGATGCGATCCAGTTGAACGCGATAGATCGACGGGCTGTCCTCAACCACAGCCGAAATCCCCGGAGGCGTGCCGGCCCCGGTCTGCGTGACCGCAAAGCTCGCCGCCGTCACCGGGCCGCCGCCGATGGCGAAGACCGGCTCGGAAAACTCAAAAACAACCTCATCGGGACCGACCGGCGTGTCCACGCCGCTGATCACAATGTTCTCAATTCGCGGATCGATGTAACCCGAGCACGTGCTCGCCGACGCGCTGCCCGAAGGACTCGGAGCCACGTTGGCATGGAGAATCTCCGGCGCGATGGTCTCGCACGCGGAAGCAACCGTGATGGTCGCAGACGCACCAACGATGCGATCGACGACTTCATCAACCACGTAGTCGGGATCGTTGAACGCACTGATCATGTTGGCGAACAAGCTGTTGGGGATGAGCTCAACCGTGAACACATCGCCGATATTCACCGAACCCGGAAGCGTTAGCGTGACCTGGTGCATCACCACGCCCGCCGGGTCTTGCCCGACGTTGAACACCACCGCACCACCCGGGAAGGGCACGAACGGCGTCTGACCCGGAACGTTGTTGATGGTGTTCTGACCACCACCGAGTTGCAGCAAATCGTCGCCCGACGGCGTGCCCTCAAATGCGATGCTGTAACCAAGCGGCTGCCGAAAACTGGCAACGTCAGCCGTCGGCGACACAACAGCGGCCGTCGAAAGATTGACCGGCTGCGGACCGGTGACGCGCAAGTCATACGCGAAGAACGCAAGCCCGAGATTGGCCTCCTGCGTCAGGTGACCGACCACATCCAACGTCGCCGTCGGGTTATCCACCGGAACGGTGGGCCCACTGGTCGACACAACGTCGACGGTAAAAGAGTCAACCGCGCCGGCGGCAGCAACCAACATGCCGGAGAGTACCAGTCCGAAGTAGACGGACGCTTTCATTTCACGACCTCCCAAGTTTGCGGAGCAAAGCATCTGCAAATCCAATTCCGCGAAGCGGGCGCTACAAAGCGCACCGCGACGCCAATATTACTGTCTACCAATCGCTGGGTCAAGACAAACGCTGTAATGACGCTGCCGACCACATGCTCGGCTGGATACCCCCGTCTCGGATGAACCCACCCCGCAGCGCCGCGACGACTCATCCAAAAACCCCAGCCGTGCGATGCCCATTATAGCACAAACGCAGACGAACCGAACACCCCATTGCTCAATTGATGCCAACGTGAGCAACCGTCGTTCGCCCCGCCCTCCGTCCGTCCTACCCGTTCGTTTATAGCGAGTTCAACCCAGCGGTTCAAGACAGAAATCGTGATAATTGGCCGCCCCAATCCGGCAATCCGCATCCCGATCGCACCCCACCATGCCTTCGCGATAACCGCGGCAGTGGTCCGCAGTTGAGCGTTTTACTTTCCCGACCGAATGTGGTGTCATGCACGCTCGCGGCAGAACGGCGGACGTCTCAGCCGGTAACTGAAACTCAACCGCATCCGGAATCGGGACCAAGAAGCCCCGGACGACCCGTATCGCGTACCCAGGCTCCGAACGATCCCCCAGTCGCCGCAGAACTTAACGCGGGAGTCGGCCATGACGCCACTCAAAATCACGCGCAGCGTCCAAAGCTTGCACCGGTTGCAGCACATCGCCCGCGTGCTGACCCAGCATGGGTTTGGCCACGTCGTCGACCGGCTCGACCTCCGCCGCTTCGTTCCGCTGATCCATCGTCGATCGAAAGCACGCTTATCGGACGAAGACCGACACGCAACCATTGGGTCGCGATTGAAGAGGGTCGCCCACGACCTCGGGCCGATCTTCGTCAAACTCGGACAGATGTTGGCCTCACGCCCCGACATCGTCCCGCCGGACATCCTCGAAGAACTAAGATCGCTGCAAGACCAGGTCGAACCGTTCGACTCGGACGTCGCCCGAACCATCATCGCGGAAGAGTTGGGCAGCGAAGCATCCGAAGTCTTCGCCACCATCGACGACACCCCCATCGCCTCGGGGTCCATCGGACAAGTGTACCGGGCCACCCTCGCCGACGGACGATCCGTCGTCATCAAGGTGCGTCGCCCCGGCGCCGACCAGCAGGTCCGCCGAGACCTGCAACTGCTCCGCTGGCTGGCAGAAGCGCTCGAACGGTGGATCGCAGAAGCAAGACCCTACCACCCGATCGTCGTTCTCGAAGAGTTTGAACGCGTCATACTCACCGAATTGGACTACATGCACGAAGCCGCAACCACCGCCCGGCTGCATGAAGCGTTCGCCGACGACGATCAGGTCTCCATCCCGGAAGTCATCTGGTCACACACCACGTCCAAGGTGTTGACCCTGGAAGCCGTGGACGGCGAAAACATCGAACAGGCCATCAAACGACCCGTTACCCTCTTGGACCACAAAGCCCTCGCGCGTCGACTCGTCGACGTGTACCTGAAACAGTTCTTCGAAATCGGCACGTTTCACGCCGACCCACATCCCGGGAACATCCTCGTCTCACCACCGGCCAAGCTCGCACTGATCGACTTCGGGCAGGCGGGCGTCATCTCGGACGACACCGCCGGCCAATTGCTCATGCTGTTGATCGGCACGGTGATCCGTGACGTCGAAATGATCGCCGACGCACTCTCCGACATGGGCGCGTCGGGCTTGGACACCGATCGCCATCTCCTGACGCGAGACTTGCATCTGCTGGTCGAAAAATACTGCGGCCAACCGCTCGGCCGGTTGAATCTCGCAACGGTGTTTCAGGAGGCAGCCGACACCATCCGCCAGAACAACCTTGCCATCCCTCGGGACGTGTTGCTCATGCTGAAGTCGCTCACCACGATTTGGAGCGTCGCCCTGCGGCTGGATCCCGACCTGGACGTCGCCGCCCTGCTGCGTCCCCGCCTGGGGTCGATGATCCGCGACCGTCTCTCGCCCCAACGCATGGCGCGGACCGCGAGTGTCACTATGTGGCACTTTCTGAAGTTCATGAAATCCGCCCCCAGGCAACTTCGCGAGGTCCTGCGACAGGTGTCGTCCGGTAAATGGCAAGTCAACGTCCGCCACGACAACCTCGAAATCCTAGGCCTCGAAATGGAACGCGCCAGCCACCGCCTGGCAGCCTCCATCGTGATCGCCGCCATCGTGGTAGCCAGCTCCATGGTGGTCACGTCTGATTCAACCCTCAAACCCCTCGGCATCGCCCTTCAGACCTACGGCTTTTTCGGA
>CAYQFV010000240.1:0-4410 GCA_964416845.1 uncultured Phycisphaeraceae bacterium
CACTCAACCGAACCCCCATTCAGTACGCAAACCACACACACGGCACCTACAAGCTCACACTCGTCCGGAACAAGGTTGTTATTGCAATCAGCCTCACACCCGTCAGGAACGCCGTTGTTGTTGCAATCGGGATCGCAACCTACTGTGCAAAAATACGGCCCGCCCGGAGCGATGCTTGACTGGTCAATCTCGCATTCGTCCGGAACGCCGTTGTTGTTGCAATCCGGAGACGTCCCCGAGGAAATGTCGGTGCCATCATCAATACTGTTGGCGTTGCAATCCACGTTCACTGTCACGGTTGCCAAGCCGGCGCTGTTCAGAATATTAACTCCTGCAATGGTAGCTGAGAGCACCTGCGTCTCAGTGAACAGGCCTCGCGACAACGGCATGCTAAGAATCGTGCCCGGCGCGGGGGCTCGCGCGAGCGCGCGGAAAACGAAGGAAACGACTCGTAGCCCGGCGGTGTTGCTCGGGGATGCAGTAGCCGAAGCGTTCGGAGGGAACTGGGAGTGCGCTTCATACAGCGCGTCCCCGTCGTTGGTGGGCGGCGTCAGCAGAGACCCGTCAAGCGCAAATACCGCGCCCGCATTGAGATCGTCCAGCCCGGAATCATTGGGAACCAGAGATGACAGCCAATTGTAACCTTCCGTCGCCCTGTTGATTCCTTCAAACGCCAGCACCTGGGGGTCCCAGACGATGATGATCGAGATGGCGGATATGGGAACTGGGCTCAGGTTCGTCGACCGGGCCATCACATCGACCTGAAACGTATCACCGACGCCGACGTTTTGGGACACGGGCGAAAACGTAAGCCTAACCGATTCCTGGGCCCCCGCCCGGGTCACTGCGCACAACACAAACGCCCCAAGAATCAGCGTCGTCTTCACCATGATGTCTCGCATTTCTCCGAACACCCGGCTATCTTCATGCCCGTGCCGCGCACTAGGTGGGAGCACGGCTAACGTGGTGCCCGAACGAAGGAGCAGTTGCGGGGCAGACATGTCGTGTCCTCGAGGCTCTTGGCACACGAGTATCGAGGCAGGGCGCTGCTACGCCTCTGCCACGCGGTTCACCAGCTTACCAAATCTAACGATCGAGTGTCAAGGGAATCCTGCTGCGGTGTAAAGTCAAATGTGCTGCGACGCGGCGTCGTCGCTCGATCAAGGAACGTCGCCACGTCAAGGCGCGAGCGTACACCCGTTTCGCGCGGTGTTTTGTGAGGATCTAGGATCGTTGATCCGAGCCCCAAGCGCCAGCGCGGGGTTGTTGTTGGGATGGCATGCCGGTGCGGGATAGTGGAACGCGTCGCCGGCGATGCGTTGGTCCCGCGATGCCCCGTCGCTCGCGCTCCGGGCTCTGAAAACTGGTCCGCATGATGTGAGACGGACGCTCGCGATCACTTCTCACCATCACCCCACTGGCTGATTCGTCCCGTAGCGGTTAGTCTGTGCGTAGTCGGCCGGTTGTTGCGATCGGTCGGGAAGGAGAATTGAGTCATTTCATTTCGAGGATCATTACCATGTGTCGTCAGATCCTAGCCGCACTTACGCTTGCCGTCGCAGTGTCGTCTACAACGCTCGCCCAGAGCGTTTCCTACGAGAAGTATCGCTTGGACAACGGGCTTACCGTCATTCTGCACGAGGACCACACGCTTCCGATGGCCTGCGTGAACCTCTGGTATCGCGTGGGTTCGAAGGACGAGAAGCTCGGGCGATCCGGCTTCGCTCATCTATTCGAGCATCTTATGTTCATGGGGACGCGTCGCGTCGCGGGGTCGGACTTCGACAACATCATGGAGGCCGGCGGCGGCTGGAACAATGCGTCCACCAGTGAAGACCGCACGAACTACTTCGAAATGGGGCCTGCGGAACTGCTGCCGACGCTGCTCTGGCTCGAGGCTGATCGGCTGGAAGACCTCGGCAAGGAGATGACAACAGAGAAGGTGGACAAGCAGCGCGACGTGGTTCGCAACGAACGCCGCCAAAGCTACGAAAACGCTCCGTACGGGAAATCCGCGTTACGCGTGTACGACATCATGTTCCCGCCGGGGCATCCCTACCACCACACCGTCATCGGCTCGCATGAAGACCTCGAAGCCGCCACTGTCACAGACGTGAAGGACTTCTTCGCAACGTACTACGTGCCGAGCAACGCGTCGCTCGTCGTCGCGGGCGACTTCGACCCGGCTGATACCAAGGCGCTGATCGACCGGCTCTTCGGATCGCTGCCGCGCGGTTCAGATGTCCTCCATGGCCAAGCGTCGCCTGTCTCGCTCGATAGGGTCATTCGCCTGACGATGACCGACGCGGTTCAGTTTGCTCGTACTTCGTTCATCTACCACAGTCCGGCCCGCTTTGCGCCCGGTGATGCGGACATGGACCTCACCGCGGCCGTGCTGTCGTCTGGGATTTCCAGTCGCCTCTACCAGAAGCTGGTCTACAAGGACAAACTGGCTGTCGACGTGGCTGCCTATCAGGAATCCATGATGCTCGGCTCGCTGTTTCACGTTCAGGCGACTGCCCGACCGGGCGTGTCACTGGACACTGTCGAAGCGGCGATGGACGACGTTATTTCCAATTTCGTGTCACGCGGCCCGACAAAGGAAGAACTGGAACGCCAAAAAGCTGGCATTGAGTACGGCATGGTTTCGTCCATTCAGTCTATTCTGTCCAAGGCCGACCAGCTTAATTCGTATGAATTCTTCTATGGCGAACCGGACTCGTTCAGCAGAGATCTCGACCGTTACCGCGACGCGACCGTCGCATCGGTTCGCGACCAGGCTCGCAGTGTGCTCAACGAATCCGCCCGGCTGATCCTCCGCGTCATTCCGGAGATCCGCGTGGCGGAGGACAACCCGCGCGATCAACGGCCTGCGCCCGCCAAGACCCGCGACTTCGCCCCGCTGATGCCCAACACGTTCCAGCTTTCAAACGGCATCACCGTTTACCATTGGCGACGCAGCGAGCTGCCGCTTGTGAGTCTCAGCATGCTTCTGCCCGGTGGATCAACCCTTGACGGACCGGGCAAATCCGGCCTCGCCTCGCTGACCGCCAACATGCTCGATGAAGGTGCGGCGGGGCGATCCGCCGTCGAGTTCGCCGACGCTTTGGATGCCCTCGGCGCGACGTTCTCCGCCCGCGCGGGGTTGGATTCAACGACCGCCACGCTCAGCGTGCTCGCCAAGAAGTTTCCCGAAGCGATCAAGCTCTATTCCGACGCCATCCTCCGCCCGAGTTTTGCCGACAAGGAATGGCAGCGCGTGCACAACCTCCACATCCAACGCCTCAAGCGCGACGAGGACAGGCCCACCACCGTCGCCCGCCGTGTGGCTATGAAGGTCTTCTTCGGAGACAAGCATCCTTACTCCAGGCCGACGGTGGGCACGATCAACAGTGTCACCGACCTGACACTTGGCGACATCAAACGGTTTCACGCCCGTCTCTATCGACCGGCCAACGCGGTCTTTCTGGTGGCTGGTGATCTGACCGAGCGGCAGGCGAAGGACTATCTCGAATCAGCGTTCGGCCAATGGTCCGACCCCGGCGATGTGCCCAACGTGACACCGCCCGCGTTTTCGTCGCCGGCCAACACCTCGCAACGAGTCGTCATCGTCGACCGTCCCGATGCGGTTCAGACCGTCGTCCGATTCATGATGCCGGCCGGCAACTATGCCGACCCCAACCGCACCAAGCTCGCACTCATCAACACCATCCTCGGCGGCAGCTTCACCAGTCGCCTCAACCAGAACCTCCGCGAGAAGCATGGCTATACCTATGGCGCGCGATGCGGTTTCGTTATGAACCCGCCGGCTGGCTACTTCACGGCCAGCTCCAGCGTTCGGGCTGATGTCACCGGCGCGTCGATCGGTGAGTTTCTGAAGGAGTTTCAGGGATTGCGTACCGGGAACATCACAGCCACGGAAACCGGGAAGTCCAAGTCCACCAGACGCATGCAGATGATGCAAACGTTTTCAGGCCTTCGCGGCATCATCAACGCGGCGACCACGCTGGTCCTCAACCACCGCCCGTTCAAGGAGCTGGGCGAAGAACTCTCCGCCGTCGCCCGCGTGAAGGAATCGCAACTAAACCGCCTCGCCTATCAGGCGGTCCCGCTGGAGCAAAGCCTCCTCGTCCTCGTCGGCGACAAGAAAACCATCCTCAAGCAGCTAGCCGACCTGAACCTCCCAACCCCCACAGAACTAACCCCGACGGGAGACCCGAAGAACAACTAACGCTGACCGAGCGTATGCGGGTCGGATGATACACCGCCGGAACTTTTGACGTGTGCCACTGCTCTCGAGCAGTGCAGTGACGATCAGAGGGGTGCCCCATTCTTCGCCTCTGGCGAAGGGTAAAGGACGGATACGATCGGGTGGCCCACCTCCCAGTTTTGGAGGTGGGGGACTCGATG
>CAYQFV010000241.1:0-4386 GCA_964416845.1 uncultured Phycisphaeraceae bacterium
CGACCAAGTTTTCTGCCGGGAAGCTTACCATCAAAAAATGTGGGTAACAGCAAGCCCGAGAGCGGTGGCACGGCCGGGGCACCCACACGTGACGCAGCGTTAGTGAACTGCGGCTGACGCGGTTGGTTTTGCCGATGGCGACGGCGGAGGGATGAATCGAGTCTTGGACCATCGCGCGATCGTCTCGGCGATTCGTTCCGCCGCCCTACCGTCCCAGAATTCAGGTTGCCCAGGGTTGACCGGAGTAGCCAACGCTTCTTGGAAGCCTTCAACAATGGCGCTGGGCTCGGTTCCGACGAGTTGGTTCGTGCCCTCTTCGATCGTGATGGGCCGCTCGGTGTTGTCTCGAAGTGTGAGACAGGGCACGCCCAGGATCGTGGTTTCCTCCTGAATGCCACCCGAGTCCGTCAAAACGCATGCAGCGCTCGTGAGCAGTTGAAGAAAATCGAGATACCCCAACGGTTCGATCAGCTTGATACCGCCAAGCGAGTCGATCTTCTTGCCGACTGCGGTCTTGGCCATATTGGCGCGCGTACGCGGGTGGACAGGAAAGATCACCGTCTTGGTGGATTGAATGTGCTCGAGCGCTTCGAGGATGCGGCCAAACACGACCGGGTCGTCGACGTTGGCCGGCCGATGCAGCGTCAGAACCGCGTAGCTCTTCGCGTCGACGCCCAGCGTATCGAGGATCGTCGAATCGCCGGCCCGTGCTTGAAAACGTCGCAGCGTGTCGATCATAACGTTGCCGACCAGGTGAACCTTGTCGTCAGCCACGCCCTCGCGCTTCAGGTTGACCACGCCGCTTCGCTCGGTGACGAACAGCAGGTCGGAGATCGAGTCGGTTAGAACGCGGTTGATCTCCTCCGGCATGGTGCGGTCGAAGGATCGCAATCCCGCCTCCACGTGAATGATCGGTATTTGCAGCTTGGCGGCGACCAGCGCGCAGGCGATCGTGGAATTGACATCGCCCACGACGAGGACAGCGTCGGGCGACTGCTCTTGGCAAACCGCCTCAAACCGCTTCATGACCTCCGCCGTCTGAACGGCGTGCGATCCGCTGCCTACTTCGAGGTTGATATCGGGTGGTGGAATGTCCAGGTCTTTGAAGAACCAGCCGTTCATGCGCTGGTCGTAGTGCTGACCGGTGTGCACCAGAACGGGGTCGATCTCGCTGAACGCCCGGTAGGCGTGCATCAGCGGGGCAATTTTCATGAAATTAGGCCGAGCGCCGCAGACGTTGATGATCTTCATGATAATCCTATCGGTGCGGTCGGCAGGCGATTTCGGTTATGCAGATTCTTGATTGGGGAAACGTCCGAGAAACGGGCGGCGGCGATCGTGTTTTCGGACGCTACGTTCACCGTCAATCCTCCACTGCGGTCGTGTTCGCGACCGAGTCGTCGTGATCGGGTGTGGCTGGCTCGGGCGTCCAGTGGGTACGGATGGCTTGCTCCAGCAACGGGAGGAGTTCATCCCATTTCGCCGAGGACGCCTTCTGAACATCGCAGAAATCGTTGACAATCATCAGGCCCGTCACACCGTCGATCCCGAAGCAGGCCGCGGCAAAAGGGTCTTGCCGGGCATCTTCTTCCGAGTAGAAGGCCTGCGGGGCACCGGGGTTCAGCAGGCGATCGGCGACGAGTCGCATCACATCAGAGTCGTGTGTCGTTTGTTGTTTGATCGTTAGCGGGGTCATGTTACTCGCCGGCCGACTGTGTTACAGGTGCTTGTCTGCGGTCGAAACACTCGGACAGATTATAAGTGCAATGGCCCACAAAGCGATCTATGTTCCCCGGGAAATGTCACTCCTGCCCGGCCGATTGACCGGGCAAATCACGCAACGGCGGATCGCGTCTTGGCCGGCGGGGTGGAACGTGTTAGGGTTCGGCGCAATTGGGTGGTGGCGGTTTCATTTCGAAGACTCGACGAGGACGGCAAGGCGATTGACGGGAGAAGATGATGACGGAGGAATTCGACCAGGCGATATCCGAGCTGAAGTACATGCTGCGGCGATATCGGCGTGTGGTGGTGGCAGTGGTGCTGGTTCTGTGCGGGTCGCTCGTGGTCAATTCGACGTTCTACACCGTGAAGGCGGACGAAGAGGGCGTCGTGCTGCGCTTCGGAAAACACGTCCGCTCGACGCAGCCGGGGTTGCACGGCAAGCTGCCCTGGCCTTTGGAAGAGGCGATTCGCGTACCCACCGAACGGGTCCAGCGGCTGGAGTTCGGGTTTGGCGCGATTGAGCCGGGCCGACGAACGGTGTATCGCGACACGACGGCATCGGACCTCGACGTAGCCCGAATGCTGACCGGCGATTTGAATCTGGCCCACGTGGAGTGGAGCGTCCAATATCGCATCAAGGATGCGGCGAAGTTTCTGTTCAAGATCGGACAGATGAGGCGGCAGCCGCAGTCGCAAGCGGTGGCCGATGTGATTCGCGACGTCTCCGAGACCGTGATGCGCCAGTTGGTGGGTGACGTAAGCGTCGACGAAGTGCTGACCAAAGGACGCGATGAGATCGCCAGCAAGGCCCAGCATGAGATTCAACGCTACCTCAACGACTACGACTGCGGCATTCAGATCGTCACGGTGAATCTTCAGACGGTCTCTCCCCCCGAGCCGGTGAAGGACGCCTTCGACGCGGTGAACCGGGCGAAACAGAACAAGGAACGGGCCGTCAACGAAGCACTCGGCGACCGAAACCGTCTGATCCCCGAGGCACGGGGTAAGCGCGATCGAGCGATCGCCGAGGCGGAGGGTTACAAAGATCGCGTCGTCAAGACCGCCACCGGCCGGGCAAACGCGTTCATGTCGAAGCTGACCGAATACGAGAAGGCGCCGGACATCACACGCATACGCATGTACCTCGAAGCGATGGAACACGTGTTGTCAAACGTAGGCGACGTCGTGATTATTGACGATTCCGTGCGGAGCGTTCTGCCGCTCTTGGATCTGGACAAGGCGCCGGCGCGGTCCGCCGCCCTGCGGGGAGGTGCAAAATGAGAACCCTGGGTATCGTCGCTGCCGTCGTCATCGTCGCAGCTATATTTATCGACGCGTCCGTCTACACGGTCAATGAACGAGAGCAGGTCATCATCACACAGTTCGGCAAGCCGAAACGAGCCGTGACCGAGCCGGGGCTGGCCTTTAGGACTCCGTTCCTGGAGAAGGTTGATCGGTTGGAAAAACGTCTCTTGCCGTGGGATGGCGACCCGGAAAACATGCCCACCAAGGATAAGAAACGTATCTTCATCGATGTGTGGGCCCGTTGGAAAATCGTTGACCCGATGCAGTTCTTCCGGCGTGTCCGAACCACCCGCGGCGGCCAGGATATTCTGGACCAATTGGTGGATTCCGCCGTTCGTGATGTGGTCGGTCGCTACCATCTGATCGAATGCGTGCGAACCACGAACGAGCCTCTGGAATATGAAGATCAGGTTCTTTCGGAAGGTGAATCTCGGGAGCAGGACCGCATCGTCGCCGGCCGCATCAAGCTGGAAGAAGAGATGCTGGCGGCGGTCAACGGGGAAGACCTGAAGGCCCAATACGGGATGGAAGTCGTCGCGATCCATTTCAAACGCGTCAACTACATCGACAATGTTCGGGCGAGAGTCTACGAGCGAATGAAATCCGAGCGGACCCGTGTCGCCAAGCTCTACGAATCGGAGGCGGAAGAGGAGCGCAACCGGATCATGGGTGCAACGCGCAAGGAGCTTGACTTCATCGAAGGCGACAGGGAGCAACGGGCTGCCGAAATCCGCGGTGAGGCGGACGCAGCCGTTATCAGCGTCTACGCAAACGCCCTCTCGAAAGGGCCGGAGTTCTTCGAACTCATGCGAAGCCTGGACGCCTACAAGACAACGCTGGGATCCAAAGCAAGACTGGTCCTCTCGACCGACAATCAGTTTCTCAAGCTTCTGGATGCAAGCGACTCGAAGGACTAGAGCAGCGTCTCAACCAGATGGCACACTATCCGAGCCACAACCGTGAGAGAGTGGAACCGTCAGCGTTTGCCACTGCTCGAGAGGAGCGGGAGTCTGAAGGGAACGTTCTCGTCCGCGAGACCCGTGTGCTTCCTTTTGGGTGCGTGACAGTTTCGGCGGGTGCCCCAGGCCGCACGTCACTGCCGAAAGGAGCCCGCGTCGGTTTGGTCCCGAGAACGTAACCTGATACAATGAGAGGCGGTTAATCTCCTTAGCGCCCGAGTAGCCAAGATGATCCGCACGACCGTGATCGTCATGCTGACGTTGCTGGCCGTCGTGAGTGCGGTCCTTGGTGCCGTCAGCTATTGGAAACTCATCGTCTGGAACGAAGCGTCATTGATCCTGGTGGGCAAGAGAGCGTACGCCACGCCGGATCCCCTTACGCCGCCCGCCCCGCCTCCCA
>CAYQFV010000242.1:0-4335 GCA_964416845.1 uncultured Phycisphaeraceae bacterium
GCGATCCACAGTTTCCCACACCGAGGCCGTTGCCGCGGTCCCGAACGTGCAGGATAAACAGCGAGATCCAGGCAAGACTATCGCGAGACGTCGGATGACGTCATCAACGGAGTACGTCAGGAGGACCCGAACATGGACGACCGAACGACAAGAGTCGGTTCAAGCAACTCGAAACCAGTTGCGTCAGGCATTGAGTTGCTGCGTGATCCGATGCGCAACAGGGACGCCGCGTTTTCGCATCAGGAGCGGAGAAAGCTCGGCTTGGATGGGCTGCTGCCGCCTAAGCAGCTCACGATCTCGGAGCAGGTCACACTTGAACTCGAACACCTTCGCGCCAAATCCAGCGACCTCGAGAAGTTCATCGGATTGGTCGCCCTGCAGGATCGCAACGAAACACTGTTCTACCGTTTGCTGGTCGAAAACCTCGCAGAACTCATGCCCATCGTCTACACGCCGGTGGTAGGGCAAGCTTGTCAGCGATACAGCCACATTTTTCGACGTCCTCGAGGACTCTGGATAACACCGGACGACATAAGCCGGATTCCCGACGTACTCCACAACGCGGTCCATAAGGACATTCGGCTGATCGTCGTGACGGACAACGAGCGCATTCTGGGGCTGGGTGACCAGGGCGCGGGAGGAATCGGCATTCCGATCGGAAAAGTGTCTCTGTATTGCGCCGGTGCGGGCATTCACCCCACAAAGTGCTTGCCCATCAGCCTTGACGTCGGAACCGACAACGCGGAACTGCTCAACGATTCACTCTACCTCGGATATCGTCACCGTCGCCTCCGAGGCAAGCCGTACGATGACTTCATCGAGGCGTTTGTGGAGGGCGTCATTCACACGTTTCCGACCGCCCTACTCCAATGGGAAGATTTTCGCAAGAATACTGCGTTTGAGCTGTTGGATCGGTATCGCAAGCGCATCAGAAGCTTCAACGACGATATTCAGGGAACGTCTGCGGTCGCCCTTGCTGGAATTCTGGCTGCTTTACGCATCACCGGCAAGACGCTCTCGGAGCAGCGAATCGTTTTCGCCGGAGCGGGCGCTGCCGGCGTCGGAATCGGACGGTTGGTGCGAACAGCCATGTCGGAAGAAGATATGGACATCGCACAATTGCAACGTGCGCTCGTATTCGTCGACAGCGACGGCCTCATTTACGAAGGGCGAAACATCAAACAAGCCCACAAGCGCGAATTCGCGATCGGCGGAGATGCCCTCACGCATTACGGGTTCTCTCCAGAACGACCCATAGCTTTCGATGAGGTGGTGCGAAAAGTCAAACCAACAGTCCTCGTCGGCACGACTGCGAGACCTGGCATGTTCAGCGAGGAAATCATCCGCGAGATGGCTTCGTCTGTCGATCGGCCGGTCATTCTCCCGTTTAGCAATCCGACTTCCAAAGCAGAGTGTACACTCGCAGAAGCGATCGGCTGGACCAACGGACGGGCCATCGTCGCAACAGGCAGTCCGTTCGAGCCCGTCGAGTTCAATGGCCAAACCTACTGCGCGAGTCAGGGGAACAACGTATTCATCTTCCCCGGCGTCGGGTTGGGCTGCATTCTGTCAGAAGTGGACGAGGTGACCGATCAACTGTTTCTCGTCGCGGCGCGAACGCTGGCCACGTGCGTGAGCCAAGATCGACTCGACATAGGTGGGATCTATCCAGACCAAAATGACCTACGAGACGTGACGCGTAGAATCGCGTCGGCGGTCATTCGTGAGGTGTGTCGCGAAGGTCGCGGGCGGCTTATCCCGGAAGAGGACATCGACAAGACCGTAGACGACGCAATGTGGTACCCGGATTATCCCGAGCTGATGCCCAGCGGGTGATTTCATGTAGCCGATCATTGTTCGGTTGTACGGGACAACGAATCTCAAGCGGTCTGACGATGTGCACGCCATGGCCTCATTCAGTCCCCTATGACCTGAACGACGATCCGGCGATCGCGCGGGCGTGTGTCAAAATCGATGAGGACGATCTGCTGCCATGTTCCGAGCGTCAGTTGGCCTTCTACCAGCGGCACGGTCACGCTCGGCCCGACCAAGGACGCCCGAACGTGAGAGTGCCCGTTGTCGTCATGCCATGTTTGCTCGTGCTCGTAGAAGCCGTCTTGCGGCGCAATCTTTTCGAAGAACGCTTTCAGGTCATGCATCGCCAGCCCCGGTTCAAACTCGGTCGTCGTCACACCCGCCGTCGAGCCGATGACAAGAACGGTGACGGTCCCGGATCTGATTCGGCCGGCCTTGATGCAACGATCGACGTGCTCGCTGAGGTTCAATACTTGGCTGTCGCCGCCGGTGCTCATCCTGATGTCATGCGTCTCCACCGCCATTGGCGATCCTCTCCGTATTGAACCGGCCTCCATGCAGCAAACCTGCAGCAAGTTTCGTGTGGACCAAACAACCGTGGAACATAGAATAGAGTATGCTCAATGATATCGTGCGGCCATTGGTGTGCCCCAACTGCCTGAACGCCAACCCCCGCCACGCAGTGTTCTGCGCTGCGTGCGGCCGGCAGATCCGAGCATCGCAATCATCAGACGGCAGCTCGTTGAATGCGCGCAGCCACGACCGGGCGCCCCGGCGGCTGGTTCCGTGGATCGTCTTGATCGTGGCGGCGATTGTCGCGCTGGCAAGCACCGACCACGACCGACGCGACGATTGCAGCACGCGTCAGAAAAACGCGGGCTTGGTGATCGATCTGCCGCCGGACTACCCCGCCGACTTCTTCACCCGCCAAGCCGTTCCGCGCCGATGGCAATTCGACGAACAGGGCGACGATAACGATTCCAGATGAGCAGACGTGGGACGACTAGTCGTCGTCAAAGTCGTCCGCAACGTCCAAATCGTCGTCGAATTCGTCTTCGAATCCGACGTCGTCGAGTTCGTCGTCTTCAACATCAACACCGTCGCGATCGAAATCCGCCATCATGTTGATGTCCGTCTCATCATGGAGATGGCCATCATCTGGCTTGATCGCCACGCCGCGGTCGAAATAGCCGACCCCCGAATCACCGTTACCCAACATCGCCTCATCCTCACGGTAGTCTGAAGGACCTGCCGGATCCATAATCCTTACCATGATCGTTCCCTCGGCTGAAACAAGCTCTTCCGTTTCGCAGCATCTTGGGATCGGTGCTTCCAAGACGCGTTTCCGTCCTCGACGCTGCACCACGATCGAAAGCGCTCTAACCAACGCAGTACACACCCCGTCCACTCGACGGATCCGTCAACCGACTAAAGGGAATTGTGCGCTCGGGCCGCACATGATTTCAAGAGATTTCACAGACTTTTTTTCGGGATCCGTTGGCCCCGACCGGGCGTCAAAAGCGAGCGTTTATCGGTCCAGCCGCAGGCGATTCGGTTTGACTCGCCGAGCAACACAGCGGACGGTTTCAATGCTCCGGCCGGAACAACGGGAGACTTCTGGCCGATCGCACGCGGCTGACCCGGCCGAACATGACGCGAGGACACAACCTGTCACGTCTCACGGGTTTGGCGGCACTATTGATTGTGGATCAGCATTCGCACCAGACCGACGCACCCGCGTATCGCCGCGCTGAACGTCAAGAGCAGCAACAGCGTCGCGACGGTCAGGGTCAAGACAGGCCAACCCCGATGGATCAGGCCCGGCACGGAGTCGGTCAGTGCTCCCAGCCCCGCCGCGAGGAGCCCCATCAGCACGATCGCCCCGAGAGAACCACGCAAGCTTCCGGGGAACGGCGCCATTCGAACCGTCAAACAGACCATCAGATAGAGGAACACCCAGAAAGGCCAACCGCCGGCAGCGTTGGCCGTCGTCGCGTCGACCAACCGCTCGACCAGCGTCACGTCATCTCGCAAAAACGGCCACACCTGCGAAACGGAAACTGGGAGTGTCACGGCGATCGGCTGATCGATGATGCCATCCAAGACCGTCGACCCCATGGACCGCGCGACGAAAAAAATCGCTACCGCACAAGCCAACAACGGCAGCAACCCCAGCGCCAACGGGCCGATGACCGGAACGCGGGTGTCCGCATTTTGGGTGGTCCCCGGCTCGCCGGTCTCGTCGTCCTTAACGAGCGACGTCCCCGTCACGGTCGCCCCAGTAATCAGAAGCGCCAAAACATGACCAAGCTGGGCGACCAGCGTTCCGGGCAACAGAACGATGTTCACCGCACGCGGCTTGACCATGCCGCTCCACAGGCTGTGAACTCCCCACGCGCACAACACGCTCGTCAACAGCCAGAATGTCATCGCGGCATACAGCATCATCAACTCTCCCGAGGCTCAGCGCACCGAATGGCTGCTACCGAGAATGCGTCACGTGGACGGCGCTGGCCCGGT
>CAYQFV010000243.1:0-4225 GCA_964416845.1 uncultured Phycisphaeraceae bacterium
GAAACACCGACGTTGTGGGATGACAACGCGGCCGCACATTGCATAGAATCGACAAGGCCTCAAATCCGGACCACACCGACCTCGAATCGGCGTCGGCGCATCGCCAGTACTGCTCTGCGGGATTCCGCACGACGGCGGCGCGTCTTGGCACAGACCGTGACGCTTTTTGGGAAGTCCGCTTTGGGAATGCCCTTGGAGGGGGATTTGATGCGTGGCCTCAGCTTGTGCATCCTAACCGTCGCGCTAACGCTGCTTACCGGCTGCCATCTCACCCGGCGCGCCAGTTTCGGCCAGTACAACCAGCGACAATTCGCCGAACGCCCCAACTCGTCATTGCTGTTCGACCGATTCCCCGGACAGACGTTCGCCGCCAACATCGCGCCCCGGTCAGATTGGCCTACCGCGATCAACGGAAACCGCGTCCGCGAACGCGTCCTGTTCGACGAGTACTTCCAGGATCGCCAAGGGAACAACCTACGTAGCGACAACACATTCTACCGACTCTTTACAACAAGAAGAGCAGGCGTCATCGAACGGTGATCGCGACCGACCCCAGAATCGGGACAACCCCGCTGCTCACCCCCTCTTTCACCAATCTCACAGCATCATCACGGCCGTTTTTTTTCGCGCTTGATTGCCCAAACCCATTGTATTAGTATGACTTGCGCAAAATGATCGCCATCGCACCTACGTCGTTTGGCGGCATTGATCGTTTGGACTCATAACCATTTGAGGGCCGGTCTCGCGAGCGTGTGTCAGCGGTTTTCGCCGGGCACATTCGAAAGTTCAACTCGCCGGCGACCGCCCGCATCGCGGATCTAATACATGGCTACAATCACCAAGAAAGAATTGATCGACCGGATTTCAGACGAAACAGGCGCCAAACGCGTATTGGTCAAACGAGTGGTGCAGCTCTTTCTCGACGCTATCGTGGACGAATTGGGCAACGGCAACCGGCTGGAATTCCGCGACTTCGGTGTCTTCGAAAGCCGTGTTCGCGCTGCCAGGATAGCCCAGAACCCAAAGACGCTCGAACGCGTCCCCGTCCCCTCCAAACGCACCGTCAAGTTCAAGATCGGCCGGCTGATGAAGCAGCGCCTTTTGGACGAATCCGCAAAAGTCGACCACGCCACCGGCCTGAAGATCGAATCACCAGGCACCGGCCCGTAGCGGCCTCGCCGACGCTAGGTGTCCATAACACTACCTGAACAATGACGTTACGGACTCCAAGTTGGGAAATCCCTGCGATCGAGTCGGTCGGCGAGACGGCGGAACCTCGCCGCTTGGGTGCGTACGAAGCGGCAACGCTGCTCGACCCGCCGTACCCTGCAACATTCCGACACACCGCGGACATGAATGACCTACGCTGGAATGAGACTTGCTAGCACCTAATTGCGACTTGGTCGCAATTAAAACTTGACCGATAGGCCCTCGGGGTGGTAGCCTCCGTCCTGCGAGCGAGTCTCAGTTGAAGGTGTGACATGCACGAACTGCTCAATAAGAACACGCCCGGGCCGATTGGCCGGCGAAGCTTCCGCGCTGCCGACCAGCCGATGCAGACGCTTACGTCTGTCAGCGAAGGCGCGACGGTCGTCGTACGTTGCGTTTCGGACAATCCCGACGCGTCGCGTCTGAGGGAGTTAGGGTTTGCATGCGGCAAGTGCCTCCGGGTGCTTCGAAACGCTGATCCGCTCGTGTGTCAATTGGGTGACACTCGCATCGGTCTAGGCCGCCGACTCGCCCGGTGCGTCTTCGTCGACGTTCCTGTCGTATCAATCCCGTGACAACAAACGAATCATCCACGCTGGACCAACTCGCCGTCGGACGCTCTGCGACGATCCAATCCATCGGCGTCGACGCCGACAAGGCGGCCAAGCTCATGGAAATGGGCATGCTGCCCGGAACCCAGGTCCGCGTCGCCCGCGTCGCTCCCCTCGGTGACCCAATCGACATTACCGTACGTGGTTACCACCTGAGCTTGCGAAAGACGGACGCCAAAAAGATCACCATCGTGCCTGATCAACATGAAGGGGCTCCGCGGTGAACGCCCCCACCAGCTGCGTGACGGCCCGAACGACCAAACTGATCGCACTCATCGGCAACCCGAATTGTGGAAAGACCACCGTCTTCAACCACCTGACCGGCTTGCGGCACAAAGTCGGCAACTACCCCGGGGTTACAGTCGAACGCCGCGAAGGCACGATGACAGGCAGTGACACTGTTCGCCTGCTCGATCTGCCAGGGTGCTATAGTCTGACCCCCAGAAGCCTCGACGAACGCGTCGCGCGGGACGCCCTCCTCGGCTGGGCCGACGGCGTTGAGCAGCCTGACGGCGTGATCGTCATCGTCGACGCATCCAATCTGGAGCGAAACCTCTTTCTCGCCACGCAAATCATCGAACTGAACCTCCCCACCATCATTGTCTGCAACATGATGGATTGCGTCGAACAGCGCGGCCATCAGATCGACCTCGAACGTCTTGGCCGCGAATTGGGCGTTCCGGTGATTCCGGCGGTCGCGTCCACAGGCCGGGGTATGGACGAGCTGCGCGCCGCCGTCGAGGCGCTCGCGGAGCAGCCACCGCGGCCGATACGATGGTCCGCCGACGAACTCTACGAGCAAGCGGCCGCCGAGATTCAGTCCGCGATAGCGCTGAACGGCAGCGACCTCGACTTGTCCATCACACCGATCACCCCGCTGCTTCTCTCTCCCGCGGTTCTCGATCGCAACGATGCGGCCTACATCGCGTTTCCGCCGCCCGTCTGCGAAGCGCTGGCTGACATCCACAATCGTTACGCCGCCAACGGCCAACCCACCCCCGTGACCGCCGCCATCACCGCGCGTTATGCGTGGATCGGCGACGTCGTCGACGCGGTGTTCATCCGCGCCGCCGACGGCGAAGCCACATTCAGCGATCGGCTGGACCGAATCCTGACGCACAAAGTTTGGGGACTGGCGATCTTTTCCGCGTTGATGGGCACCATGTTCCTCGCCATTTTCAGTTGGGCGGGCCCGCTGATGGACGGCATTGATTGGCTCGTCAATTCGATCGCATCCGCGGCGGCTGAAGCGATCGGGCCGGGCATTCTTAGCGACCTTCTCGTGGATGGCGTGATTGCTGGCGCGGGCAACGTCGTCGTCTTCTTCCCGCAGATTTGCATTCTCTTTCTGTGCATCTCACTGATGGAAGACAGCGGGTATATGGCCAGAGTCGCGTTCGTGATGGATCGTGTCATGTCCGGCGCGGGCTTGCACGGCAAGAGCTTCATCCCTCTCATGTCGAGCTTCGCCTGCGCGGTACCCGCGATCATGGCGACCCGGACCATCGAAAACCGACGCGACCGCTTAACCACGTTGCTCGTCGCCCCGTTGATGAGTTGCTCCGCGCGATTGCCGGTTTACATCCTGATGATCAGCGCCCTGTTCGGCGGGAACATCTGGCTTAAGACCGGCATTATGCTGTCCATGTACGCGCTCGGTACGGCGACGGCGCTGCTTATGGCCGGCTTGTTCAAACGCACCATCCTCAAGGGTCCGACGCCCACGTTCATCATGGAACTTCCCCCATACCGCATGCCCCAGCTTGCAACCGCGATGCGTCACATGTGGGATCGCAGCAAGTATTTTCTCACACAGGCCGGCACGATCATTCTGGCGATCAGTATTGTGCTCTGGGCGCTCGCCTATTTCCCGCGAGCACCGGAGTCGGTAGCCGCCCAACCGGGCGGACAACTGCGTCAGAGTTACATGGGGCAGGTGGGTCGCGCCCTGGAACCCATCATCGAACCACTCGGATTCGATTGGAAGATCGGCGTGGGGCTGGCGGGCAGTTTCGCCGCCCGCGAGGTGTTCGTCGCGACGATGGGTGTGGTGTATGGCATCGAAGGAAAAGCGGATGAACGATCCGCCCCGCTTCGAGAACAAATCGTCGACGCGAGTTGGCCGGACGGTCGCAAGGTCTACACCCCGCTGGTCGGCATCTCGCTGATGGTGTACTACGTTCTCGCGTGTCAGTGTATGTCCACGCTCGCCGTCGTCCGCCGAGAAACGCACTCTTGGCGATGGCCCGCGTTCATGTTCGCCTACATGACCGCCCTCGCCTACGCAGCATCATTCGTCGTCTACCAGGGCGGCCGAGCGATGGGATTCAGTTAGCCCCAACAACTCGCCATCTAACACGAATTGCGCCCGGCAGGATTCGAACCTGCGACCTCCGGCTTAGGAA
>CAYQFV010000244.1:0-4170 GCA_964416845.1 uncultured Phycisphaeraceae bacterium
CCCACAACGTCGGTGTTTCGCCGGGGCATCACACTGTGGTTGCAGGCTGGTCTGTGCGACGGCGGTTCCGGCTTTCTGCGGCTGCAGATCAGGTTGGAGCGGCGGGGCGTATCGGACGGTGGAATCCCTGCGTTCGTTCGCGTACCATGGCACGCATGTACCCGTTCGGCCGGGATCGCGGTTTCATGGCTCGCTTTGTGCTCGGAGTTTGCTCGGTATGGGCAGTCCCCGTGCTCGAGCGGTCGAACGGCCAGACGTTGTCGCTTGCGTCCGCAGGTGGTGTGAGCTTTCAAGGCAGCACGATCGTTTCCAACCCTACGGACTTCCAACCGGAACTCATCTACAAGAAGTTTCCGACGGCCGAGCCCGTTGTGACGGGCGTGTCGTGGCAATTGGCCTTCGGTGTGCTTCTGGATGCCGCTCCGCCATCCATCGGCGTCACGCTCAGCCTCGACCCGACGGGTCAGAACGCGGACGTTCAGATCGTCGATGGGGTCGCCACTTTTGTGTTGGGCGGCTCGCTGATCGACAACTACGCCCCGGCGGAACGCTTCGAGATCGTGTACACCGGCGCACTCGATCCGTTCGAGGGGCCGATTGATTTGCTGCTCACGCCCGACGGACTCCCGGCGATTCCGGTGCGCGTACATCTCAACGTTACCGATCAGCCGGGTTTTCCCGTGCCGTTTCCTTCGTCCGCTCCGTTCGCGGGCGGGGCGCCGGTCGGCGATATCGTCGGTGATCAGAAGTTGGAAATTGTGGTCTCCGGTGACCTAGCCGGTGTGGGCGGCGTGCACGGTTTTGACCACACGGGAGCGCCGTTGCCGGGCTGGCCTTTTCGACTTGACGAGCCCGATATCGTAGCCCAGGGGTATTCGTCGCCGACCATTGTCGATCTGAATGGGGATGGCAAGGGTGAGGTTGTCGTTGTGGGGTTTGTTCAACGGAGTGTGGCAGGGCAAGGCCTTAGCAGTATCGCGTCGCTCTTTGTTGTCGACGGTTCGGGAGCCCTCTTGTGGCAGAGCGCGGATGACGTCGTGGGGTTTTCCACCGCCGCCGTGGCGGACATCGACGGCGACGCGGCGGTGGATGTTATCGTGAGCGGCGGCGGAAACCTGATTCGCTATGACAGCGGCGGAGCGCGCGTGGCAGGATGGCAGGTGGAGACACTCAACCCCATCACGGTCACCGTTCCGGTTCTCGCGGATGTGGATGGCCGTCCGGGGAATGGCTTGGAGATCGTTGCGTGCACGCCCGTGCCCGGGTCGCCGCAGGTTGCTCATGTCTACGTTTGGAATCAGAGCGGCTCGTTGCACAATGCCGCCTGGCCGAAGTCTCTGGAAGCCTGTCACTCGCCCGCCGTGGCGGACCTCGACGGCGACCCAACCAACGGCCTTGAGATTGTCATGGCGATCGAGCACGCCACGCCGACCGTTGATCCTGCGACGGGGTTCCTCAACACGTTTACGGTCTTCGCGTGGCATGCGGACGGCAGTGACGTGAGCGGTTGGCCGCATCGTTTTCTGCGAGACCCTACCACATTTCCCGATGACCGAATCCCGTCTTCGCCTTCGATTGGCGACTTGGATGGCGACGGAGATCTGGAAGTCGTGGTTGGCACATACGGGCAGGGGAACCAGGCGAACGGCAATCTGTTCGTGTTCCATCACGATGGCACGCTCGACCCGAATTGGCCACAATGGGCGGGCACTGCTCAAACGCCGTCGCCTTGGGGCGGCAGGGCGCTGGTAGATTTGGACGACGACGGACAGTTGGAGATCGTGACGGCTTCATTTCTCGCGGTGTATGTATTCCGGCCGGACGGTAGTCAGTTTGAGGGGTTTCCGAGACTGACGGGGGAGAACTTCGCGCAGCCGATGATTGCCGACTTGGATGGTGACGGCCGGTTAGAGATTGTCGCACAGTCGTTGTTCGAATCGGTGTCGGTGTGGACGGTGTTGACGCCGTCACCCAACGCCGAGCCCTGGCCTCAGTATCGCCAGAATCCCGCCCGAACAGGATCGCCAGTCCTTGTAATTGTCGGGCCGATCCCCACGTTGTCGGCGGCGGGGCTTGCAGTGACGTCCTGTCTTGTGCTGTGGGTAGGCGCACACGTCATTCGTCGTCGCGCGCGGAAGTTCGCGACGTAACACACCGAAACGTTCGTCAGTCGCGGCGGGCAGGCGATAGTCACATTAAGACTGCCCCTGAACGGTCATTCCGAGACCGACGGGCGGCGATCCGGATGGGCACTTTTTGCGCGGTTAACGCTGCGCTTCGGAACGTGCGGTGCGGAGCGCTTGCGCAATGCGGGCATTGTTGGGCTGGATGGCCAGGGCTTTTTCAAAGGCGGCGACGGCTTGGGATGGGTGGCCTTGCTTTCGCAGAGCGCGCCCGAGGTTGAAGTATGCTGAAGCGTAGCGGGGGTCTTGTCGAATAGCCTCGCGGAATGCGGCGATGGCATCGTCCGTGCGTTGAAGGTCGCGATAAACGTTGCCGAGGTTGTTCCATCCTCGAGGGTTGGTGGGTTGGATTTCGACTGCCTGCTTGAGGTGCTGTTCTGCTTCCGCGAATCGCTTGCGGCGGGCGAGTGCAGTGCCAAGTCCGAACTGAGCGCCCCAGTGGTCTGGCCGCAATTCGACGACGCGCTGGAAATGGGCGATGGCTTCGTCGAGGCGGTTTTGCATTTGTAGACACGTGGCAAGGTTCTGGTGGGCGGCGACGTAGTCGGGACTGGCAACCAGTGCACGGCGAAACAGATTTTCGGCGTCGGCATATTGGCGGCGATTGAAGTAGCCGAGACCGAGATTGTATAAGGCTCGCACATGCCCGGGACGCTGGTCGAGAACATCCTGCCACATGGTAGTCTCATCGGCGTACACCTTATTCCTATTGTGCGTCGCGACTGCGAGAATGCACGTCGTCCCAATCACCAAGGCGGTGGAGATCATGCGAGTGCGGGCTTCATGTCCGAAGCGCGCTGCGACTGCCCGGATCATGGCGTGCACGCAAAAGACGGTCAACGTCACGACTGCGGCGAGTGGCAGGTACATCCTATGTTCGAAAGCCGCGTCCTTGATGGGTATGAAGCTGGAGGTCGGGGCTAGGATGGCGAAGAACCAAAGGCCGATGAAACCAACCCACGACCGTCGAACCACTGCCCAGACCGTACCGCCAAGCAGCGCAAGTATGCCGATCGCCGGCAGCGCGACTTGAGAGAGCCGTTCGGCGACGGGCCAGCGATAGTCGAAACAGAGCGGGGCAGGCCAAACGCACAGTCGGAGGTAATGCCAAATGACTTGGGATTGAGTAAGGAGGTATGCCCAAGGTGAGACTTCACGATAGCCGAAACCGACGCGCGCCGCGCGATGGTCCTGCGGAAACAATACGCCCGAGATGACGCCCGTTGCGGCGAGGATGGTCGCCGTGGCGAACAGTGCCACGTACAGTGGCCAACGACGTTTGAGGGTCGCGGTCAATGACGGCGAGAGGAAACACACGTCGAACAGAAGGACGACGAGTGGCGCGGAGATCATGACGGCTTTGCTGGCCATCCCGGCTGCGCAGGCTGCGACCGCGACGGCGCTCCACACGAACGGCTTCGCGGCAGTGCCGGTCCGAATGACAGCGTAGAGCGTGAGGAAGTAGAACAAGCCCATCAGAGATTCGCCGCGTTGAACGATGTAGGTGACGCTCTGTGTGAGCAGGGGGTGTGCGACCCAGATGAGCGAAATGGCGAGCGCGAACGAGGGGGCGGAGCGACCGAACCGGTCGCGAAATCGTTCGAGCAGAAGAGTGCGGCGGACGATTCCGTAGAGCATCAGGCCGCTGAGCAGGTGGACGAGCAGGTTGAACGCGTGATAGCTCCAGGTGTCGAGCCGGCTGATCGCGTAGTTGATCGCGAAGGAGAGGCTGACGATGGGCCGGCGCTGGTGCGTTAGCACGTCGACAATGTTGGTGAGGTCTCGAATGTGCTCGTTCTTGACGATGTTGTTGACGTCGTCGAGAAGAAAGACGCCGTCGAAGCTGTTCGCATACGCCGCAACGCCGACAAGAACGATGAGCAGCGGCAGCCAAGGGGCGAGGCGGCTGACCCGTGGTGTTGTGCTAGTGTCGATTGAAGTTGAGGCACGTCTGCGACGCGTCGCCATGTCTGTTCGCCTTCGGGCC
>CAYQFV010000245.1:0-4129 GCA_964416845.1 uncultured Phycisphaeraceae bacterium
GCACAACACGTTCTGCACCAACACCGTGGGATTCGACGACGCCAAATTCGACGAGCGGGACCGCGCCCGCCAACTCGCCGCACGTTTCAGCACGGAGCATCATGAAGCCCTCGTATCGCCCGACGCGTGCGACGTCGCGGATCAACTGTCGGGCTGTTTCGATGAACCGTTCGCCGATCCGTCAGCCGTTCCGACAATGCTCCTCAGCCGGATGGCCCGTGAACACGTCAAGGTGGTCCTCTCCGGCGACGGCGGCGACGAGCTGTTCGCCGGATACACCCGATACCTGCGTCACCATCGCGAACGGTTGCTCCGGCGCGTTGCGCGGCATCGTTTGGCCGGCGGAATCGTCCGCGCTGTAGGGCTTGCCGGAGGTTCTCGCGCCAAATCAGCCGCACGCAACCTCGCCGCCGATGCCGACTACGCACACTACCTAAGCGTCGCATGGTTCAACCCGGAAGAAACACGCTCGCTCCTGCGTCACGACGTGCTCGCAACCCTGGCCGACTATGACCCCTTCGAAGTATTGCGGACGCGGTTTGCTGCGTCCGACGTCGACGATCCACTGGCACGTGGGCAATATGTCGACCTGAAAACCTGGCTTGCCGACGGCGTGTTGTGCAAGGTGGATCGCGCCTCGATGGCAGTTGGCTTGGAAGTGCGCGTGCCCATGCTCGACGCAGCCTTCGTCAAGACCGTGGCCGCGCTGCCTTCACACCTGAAGATTCGCAGCGGACGCGGCAAGGTCGCTCTCCGCCGAGCCATGACGCCGCTGTTGGGCGACGACATCGTGGGGCAACCCAAGAAGGGCTTCGAAGTCCCTCTCGACGACTGGGTGACCGGTCCGATGTCTGCGCTCTTCCACGATACGGTTCTTTCCTCCAATGCGCGAATCTCGACGTGGATCGATCCCAATGCCGTACGCACCCAATGGCAGACCTTGTCGCAAGGGCGACCGGGGATGGGCGCACGGATGTGGGCGTTGCTCATGCTCGAACTGTGGTCCCGTCGCCGTCTCGAATCGCCCGCCCCGACAACGCCTGACAGCGACGAGCGCAGTCGCGAGTTGGTTGGGACTGCTTCGTGAACGTCGTCAGTCTCAGCCTCTGCTATCCGTCTGATGAGCAGCCGCAGTCAGGTCTGTTCGTGCGTCACCGGCTCCGATCGCTGACGGGTTTCGCCAACGTGCGCGTTGCCCACGTCGTACCCACGCCGTTTTGGTCCCGCCCGTTTTCAACCGTCCATACTCCCGAGTCATGCCCGCCAACGTGGCGAGTCGCCATGCCATACCTGCCGCTCATCGGCAAGCCCTTGAACCCGTTCCTCTACGCCCGTGCGGTCGGACCACTGATCGAATCATGGTGGCAACGAGGGGACGTAGACGTGATCGATGCCCACTTCTGTTGGCCGGACGGCGTGGCGGCGGGCAAGATCGCCAACCGCATCGGGCTCCCATACGTCGTAACGCTTCGCGGCGTGCTCGGTCGATACGCTCGCGATCCGATCAAGCGAGCGTCGATCGTTCGCTCGTTGGAAGGCGCGTCCGCAGTCATCGCGGTCAGCCAATCCCTCAAGGATGCAGCCGTCGAGCTTGGCGTCAGTCCGCATCGCATACGCGTCGTTCCCAACGGCGTTGATTCCGACGTGTTCCATGCCGCCGACCGCCAGACAGCCCGCAAAGCTCTAGGCCGATCGAATGACGAAGTCATTCTGATCACGGTAGGGCACCTGTGTCGCCGAAAAGGCGTCCACCGCGTGTTGGAACTGTTGCCCGAGTTGCTCGAGAAGCACGAGCGACTGCGGTACGTCGTCATCGGTGGGGACGCAGCGGAAGACAGATTTGCCGACCATCTTCGTCGTCTGACCCGCAGGCTGGGGTTGTCGCGACACGTCACCTTCGCCGGCCCGCTGAACGACCACGAAGTGTCTCGCTGGCTTCAAGCGGCTGACCTGTTCGTCCTGTCAACAACCAACGAAGGCTGGTGCAACGCCCTGTCCGAGGCGGTCGCAACAAACCTCCCGGTGGTCTGCACCGACGTCGGCGGCAATCGCGAAGTCGTAGCAGGAACGAACGCCGTCCTCGTACCGCCGAACGACCCCCGGTCGCTAAGCCAAGCCCTCGCGACCGCCCTGAACAATCCGACGTCTCTGCTGAATCCACAAGCGCATCAAGCCGTATGCAGGCCATGGTCACGCGTCGGCGCCGAAACAGCGGACGTCCTGCGCTCCGCCATCGCATCATCCTGCCCCGCAACCGCCTCCCTTGCATCATGACGTGATCTAGACGTCACAGGCGTCGCCCGCGTGATCGGGAACGCAGATGGTGTCGCCGCCGATCCCCGACCCCAATCGCCGCCCAGCACAAGGCCGGTTTGACCGCACCGATCATCGCTTTCTATAATCCGCCGTTGCGCGATCGTTGACAAGAACAGGAGATTCCCTTTGGGTTGCACACTTTGTGAGCATTGTACGGCTGCGTGCTGTTCGTATCTCGCGATTCCGATCGAGAAACCCGAAACCAAGCGGGATTTCGATGACATCCGCTGGTACCTCATGCACGAAGGTATGACCATCTTCGTCGAGGAGGGTGATTGGTATTTTCAGGTTCGCACCCGGTGCAAGAATCTGCGCGACGACTTTCGATGCGGCATCTACGAAACGAGGCCGGCCATCTGCCGCGAGTACAAAGCTCAGGATTGCGACTACGTCGGCGGAGACTACAAGTACGACCATCTCTTCACCGAGCCCGAGCAAATCGTCGCTTTTGCCCGCGAGCATTTCGCCAAGAAAAAGAGCGGTGCGAAGCGCAAGCCGGCAGCCAAGAGAAAACGCACGCGAACCAGCGCACAGCTAACAACGGGATAACCACGTGAAAAATACGAGATGCATCGCGGCGGCGGTCGCGGCGGCGACGCTTGTATCGACCGGAGGCTGCTTCAGCGTCAGGGGGTCGCTCGCGTCCGATACCGGGCCAAGTCTGTCCATGTGGTCCACAGCCGATCGGCAACTCGCGCACGTCGGCGAACGCGTCGAATTCAGCTTCGTTCTCGCCAGGAACATGCGTTCGCACGCACCGATGGACCCCGCGGGTGTGGCAGATTATTGCATCGCGACGGTCGGCAGGGAAATGACCGAAGCGGAGTTGGACCACGACGGGCACTACAGGTTTTCCTACGAATTGATCCACGACGCGCCCGGCGACGAAATCCCGGTTTCCGCCGTTGCGTTCCGTCAGCGCGGGCAGCGCGACCAGATGCAGATCGACGGGCGGTGGGTCATCGGAAACGATCCGTACGACCAGCGAGATCTACAAGTCGCCGCCGATTCCCTAACGCTGCTGGTCTACGCCAGCGACATCGATCTACCGGTCCAACGTCCCGGTTTGGACCTGACGCTCGCCAGTGGACGACTCGAGATTCACAAGAACAGCGGCGAATCGACGGAAGTGCACGCCGAACAGCCGGGCCAACCGGGGTTCTCCTTCACCGACGTCGACGAGAAAGGCTATTACCACATCCTGTACCAGCCGTCCGTTGATGAACTCAACCGACGCGGGATCACGCAAGTGCGATTCTCCGCGCCAGACACCGACGGCCAACTCCATTTCACCGACGCGACCATCTCAACGCCGTAGAACAGGCGCTACCGCCGTTTCAAATAAGGTCCTTCGATGTTTGGGGGCGTTTGATAGTTGGGTACCATGCCCAAGCCGAAGGCGCGGACATGCCTCCTTGTGTTGATCGCACCGCCGTGATGCGCTTGCCCACGCTACCCAAGTGCCGCACCTGCAGAAAACCCGAAAGACCTCTGTAGAAACGGTATTGGCTTGCCGCAGCGCTTTGGCGACGGCTCTACCTTGACAGTCTTGCGAACTTGGCGATACACCATTGATCGAAAGCGCCAACGACCGGTGGGGCGGAAGCAGTGGGGCGGTCGCACCACCGGAAGCACTTTCGCCGCAACGCGCTCAGGAGAAGATCTTCGATATGAAATTCCAGTGCCCACGCGGAACCCGAGATTTCTATCCGCCCGAGATGGCAGTCCGCAACTTCATCGTCGATCGGTGGCGGCGCGTGTCGCATCGCAACGGGTTCGAAGAATATGACGGCCCGATCTTTGAATCGCTCGA
>CAYQFV010000246.1:0-3921 GCA_964416845.1 uncultured Phycisphaeraceae bacterium
GAAGTGCGACAATTGAAGGTCCAACAGTGCTTCGAAATGGCCAAAGCCCAGGCCCATGTCCTTCGGACATGGAGGACGCGATGATGCCCGCACGCCGGGACGATCATCGAGTTGCAGACGAATCATCGACTCCCCCACCTCCAAAAAGAAGGAGGTGGGCCACCCGCCGCGTGCGGTTGTGTTGACGTGGGTGGGCGTTATGCGCGTTGGGGTTGGTTGGCGGGGGTGGTTGATTTGATTGCTTGTTCTAGGGCGGTGATGGCGCGATCGATGTCGTCGGTGGGTACGTCGAGGTGGGTTACTGCCCGAATCCTTGTTTCGTTGAACGGCATCATGAGCACGCCGGCGTCTTGCAGGCGGTCGCAGAGCGATGCAGCCGTGCCGACCTCGGGTGATACGTCGAAATAGACGATGTTCGTTTCCGTAGCGGTAGCCAGATCCACGCCGGGCATGCGGTCGATGGCGGCACCCAAGCGTTTGGCGTTGTCGTGATCCTCGGCGAGGCGGTCGACGTGGTGGTCGAGGGCGTACAGCGCTGCCGCAGCCAGAATGCCGGCCTGTCGCATCGCTCCGCCGAACATTTTTCGGAATCGGTGGACGCGCGTGATCAACGCTTGGCTGCCGGCGACGATGGACCCGACCGGCGCGCCGAGTCCCTTCGAGAAGCACATGGAGACGGTGTTGAAGAATCGGGCGAATTCGTCCGGACGGTGACCTGACGCGACGCAAGCGTTCATCAATCTTGCGCCGTCGAGGTGCATGGATAGGCCGGACGAGACGGCTACTTCGTGGATGGCTGCGATGGCTTCAATCGGCCAAACCGATCCGCCGCAGCGGTTGTGGGTGTTCTCGATGACGATCAGTCGCGTTTGGGCGTAGTGCGACGATTTGGGGCGGACGGCCTGTCGGACGTGTTCTGCGTTGAATTGGCCCGTGGGTCCGTCGAGAAATCGCATCGAGCATCCTGAGATGGCGGCTGGTGCGCCGCCTTCGTAGTGGTAGATGTGGCTGCCGCTGTGGCAGATGATCTCGTCGCCGGGTTGGGTCTGGGCGCGGATCGCCGCTTGGTTGGCCATCGACCCGGAGGGCATGAAGATCGCCGCTTGTTTGCCCATGAGCTCGGCAACTCGCTCTTGCAAGCGGTTGACGGTGGGATCGTCGCCGAACACGTCGTCGCCGACGGCGGCGTTCGCGATGGCTTGCCGCATTGCGGCGGTCGGTCTGGTGACGGTGTCGCTGCGCAGGTCGATGGTTTTCGTGTTGGTCATTCCGGTAGCCTTTGGGATTCCTTCTTCAAGAGAACCGCGGCATTGTACAGCGTTGGCGTGTCGGCGTCACACTTGGGGAGGCGGGATCGTTGCGTTTGGGGTCGTGTTAGGGCGATGTGGTGTGGGGGCGGTGCCGAGAATAAAAGGTGCGTCTGGGACGCAGCCTACAAGCTACCACCAGCGATCCACACAAGGAGCCATGCCCGCGCCTTCGGCTTGGGCTTTGCACCCAGCGTTCAAGCATTGCCGACCGGGGGTTCGGCACTGCTCAAGAGCAGTGGCACGCGCGATGAGCCCAAGCATGCGCCCGCACTATCGAGCGGGGGCTAGTCTGGGGTCGTCCATTCCGAGTGCGTCGAAGGCGCCGGCGCGGCTTGCGCAACCGGGGCAGGAGCCGCAGGGAATGTCCCCGTTTTTGTGGCAGGACCAAGTCATGTGCAGCGGTGCGCCGAGACGAAAGCCGACTTGGATGATCTCGGTGCGCGTGGCGCTGATGAAAGGCAGGTCGAGGGTGACCCGGCGTTTGGGAGGCATGGCCATCTCCATGGCGATGACGCCGGCGTGAAAGAAGGTGTGGCGACTGTCGGGGTCGCCGCGGCCAAACTCTGCGCCGAGGGTCGATTCGTTGCATCGTTGGGACGCGCCGCAGACGATTTCCTCGACACCGAGTTGCCAGGCCAATCGTTGTGCCAAGCCTAACATTGTCAGCATCAGGCCGGGAGGTCGGCGGTCCGGGTCGGTTGGTTGTGCGGAGGAGTCGTCTCGTTCGCTTGGTGTATTGTTGTTGGAGACGAAGTCGGGAAGTTGTACGACGTGGAAGGTTCCGCCGAGTGCGTCGCAGATGCGTTCTGCGGCGCGGCGTGCTGCGGGGGCGGGGAGGTGTTGGTCGTCGACGTAGAGGAAATGTGGGGTGACGTTGTGGAGTACACGGCAGGCTGCCACGGTGCTGTTCACGCCGCCGCTTGCCAGGACTACGATCGATGATTGCATACCGCCATTCGCTCCAAGAATGTGCCGGTCAGGCGAAACGGGGGTTGTTGCGACGCGTGTCGGGCGGGGTTGGTCGTCGCGATGTCGTCTCGGTGCCCGGTATGGTTCTATCGGCACGAACCATGTCGGCAGCCGAAGCGTTTTTCGCAGCGATCGGCGGTGGGGGCGGATCTTGCCACGCTTGCCGGGCGTGGATAACGTGGCGGTCGAATCTGCAGCGTCGAACGATTCGGGGAGTGATTGGCATGGCTGACATCGCACCATTTCAGGCGATTAGATACGACTTTGCAGCTCTTGGTGGCGTGATATCCGACCGCATCGCCCCACCCTATGATGTGCTCGATCAGGCGGACAAGGAGCGGTTTCTGGCTCGCTGCGATCGAAATATCGTTGCGATTGACTTGCCCCATGCCCCTGCGAAGGCTGTTGGGCCGGCGCACTGCTACGAGCAGGCCGGCGGAACGATGCGTGAATGGCTTGAGGACGGAACGATGGTCCGCGAATCATCACCGGCGGTTTATGTGTATCGCCAGCGTTTTCAGGCGAACGGTGCGGACCACACGCGGAACATGGTGATTGTGCGTTTGAAACTGGAGTTGTTCTCGGCGGGGACGGTGTTGCCTCACGAGGAGACGTTCGGCGGGCCTAAGGAAGACAGGCTGGCGCTGATGAAGGCGACGCACGCGAATGTTTCGTCGGTCTTGGGCCTGTACCGGGATCCGCAGGGGCGTGTTGATGCGATCACCGACGGCTGCGTCGAGCGTCAGCCTGATGCGACGGGCGAGCTTGACGGTGTGCGTAACGACCTTTGGGTTGTTCCTGATGCGGATGTGATCGGTGCGATGGTGGACTTCTTTGCTGGGAAGAAGTGTTACATTGCCGACGGGCATCATCGATACAATACCGCGTTGAACTATCGCGACTGGGTTGCACAGCAACTTGGGGGCGTGCTTCCGGAGAATCATCCGGCGGACTATGTGATGGTGGTTTTGGCGAGCATGGACGATCCGGGGAATCTTATCCTGCCGACGCATCGGGTGATGGTGCAGGTTGGCGATTTAACGCTCGATCGACTGCTGGCTGCGTGGGATGCGGGATGCGAGCGATCGGATTCGTCCGATGCGGACGTCACGGTTTTTCATGGTGCGACAGGGGAGACGGTGAGTCTGAAGTTCACGAACCGTCGGGTTCTTGAGACGCTCGAGCCGAGCAAGAGTGACGCGTGGCGGAGTCTGGATGTCGCGTATTTGCATCGGTATCTGATCGATGAACTCTTCGTCGCGTTCTCAGCGTCGTCGGCGTCGCCGTCCATTCGCTACTTGAAGTCCGAGCGAGATGCGCAATCGGTGGCTGTTGAGGAGAAGGGGATTGCGGTTATTTGCAATGCGACGACGATGGCGCAATTGCGTGATGTGAGCGAGGCGGGCGACTTGATGCCGCAAAAGAGCACCTATTTCTACCCGAAAGTGGCCACCGGGCTGACGGTGAACTCGTTGCAATGAGTTGTGGAATTGCTTCCGGTATGATTCGGATTGGCGTCAGTGCCGGCGGTCGGTGGGTGCGACCGGTGGTGACGGCTGCGGTGCCGGTCGTCGTGGTGATATTCGCGATGGCAGGATGTGGCCCGCCGCCGGTGCGATTGGCTGTTGTGTTGCAGCAGCAA
>CAYQFV010000247.1:0-3900 GCA_964416845.1 uncultured Phycisphaeraceae bacterium
GAAGCCCTTTCCGACGAACAGTCCGTAGGGGATCAGCGACTTTCGGCCCATGTTGCGTAGTTTGTCCTCGGGCTGCTCGGCCTCCCACTTTTCATAGTCGGCGACGGTCTTGAGTTTACCTCTTTCGTCGTCGGCGACGGCCATTCGCGTGATGGATAGATCCAGCGGGAGAATGGGATCGACGGATCGCGCGAACGCGATCTGCACGGGTCCTCGAACCTGCCCGGCGTTCGCGCCTGTGGACATGACGGCGCCGAACGCGCGGACGTCGAAGAAGTTGTCGCACATCCACTTGCGCGCGGCGGCGACTTTCTCCTTGGTCGCGCCTTTGGCTCCGGTTTTGACATCAGACGTCGCCTCGTGCGACCGGGCGATCTTGGTGTTGAGGTTGGTCGCGTGCTCAACGAAGACGGCGTTCGGCATCGCGTTGCCCCGAGCCATCTGCACGTAATTGCGGATGCGGCGTTTGATGGCCACGTCGGAGACAATGCCGTGCATATCCTGCGGGTCGATCCGCGGCGCGTTGCCGGCGTCGGGATCACCGTTGGGGTTGCCGTTCTCGCAGTCGAAGAGGAAAAGGAATTCGTAACGGTTGTTGATGGTATCAGACATATTCAAGCCTCCTTGAGGTTTGTGGTCAGTGTCGTTGCTTCTATCTACAGGTGTTCCGAGTCATTCGTGTCGGCCGGAGTAAGGCTCTCGGTCGAAGTCGCGTAACGCTTGGCCTTTTGCTGGTAGTAGCCCATGGCGAACAGTGTTTGGCCCTCCGGTGAAAGCACCTTCGGGGGAGAACATTCAAGGAGCTGCCACACCTCTGCAAGCTGCTTATCAAACCAGTGGCGAAGCCCTCCATCGATTTTCGGCAGGTGCCCAACTTGTGCCTGACGAATGAGCCGCCCAAGGACGACCCCCGGAGTAGCGCTGGCTGCGGCGTAATATCGCTGGACGACGCCCGCTCCGACGTCGCCGAGGGCCGCATGTTGGATCGAGGCGAGGATCGCCATGATGCGCCCGCAAAGGTATGCGGGGGCTTTCAAATGGTCGTTGAGTTCAGCGGTCACGTTGATTCCCTTTCTAATGCAATAGGCTTTCAGGAGGCCGAGCCTCGCGTGGCGAGCCGGCTCATCCTGAATGATGTCGATCTTGACTCTCGCCAGGGTTTGGACCATGGCCTGATGAGATATGGTTTCGCGTTTTCCGCCAATCGCGGCGTGCCAGAGTGATGCTACGAGAGGCGGGGCGACGTCCTTGAGATCGCGCACAGTTGCGGCGATCAATGCCGCGAACTTGTGCGAAGCCACGACTCCATTGCCGTCGCGTCTGATGATGGCGGTGTGCTCGAACCACGCATCAATGTTCTCCGCCAACTCTTCGAACTGCCCCTCCATCCAATCGCGAATGACGACGCGGGCTGAGTTGCCCGAGAGGGTCAGGGCGTTGAAGCGGGCGTTGACCAAGTGCGGTTTGTCACCGGACCGAATGGCGTCCAGCAGTTTCCGCGCGAGGCTCTGTTTTTGAGCGACTGTGCGCGGTGAAGCCGTCGCAGCGTCGTCCGCCGGTTCCGCCACCTCCGCATCACCGTAGTCAATACCGCCGAAGAGCTCGGCGACCACGTCTTCGCACGACTCGTCAACGCCTTCACCGACGTACCAGTAGAGAACTTTCGTGCCGGCCATCGTCACGCCGTGCTCGATGCGATCGTTCAACGAGGCGACGTACTGTTCAGCGGCCTTCTTCGAGATTGCGGCGTTTCGAGACTGCTCCAGACCATATGAGCAGAACGCGCGTTCGTTGAACGACACCAACGTGGTCTCCACCTTCCCACCGACGCCGCCGAGGCCTTTGACCTTGGGGTGCGTGCGAGCGGGCTCGGTGAGCGTGCCCGTGATCAGGCAACGCATCGGATCGGTCGCCTTCGCTGCGAGCAACGTCGGAAAGTAGCCACGCCACCAATCGCGCCAGCACGATTCGTCGACAAGAATACGCACGCTGTCACCCTCTATAATCGCGAACGTGACGTTGTCGGTTGGTTTCGCTTTGTGCTCCGGGTCGGCCAAGCTCTCGCAGATTCGTATGCGCGTTGCGTCCTCGGCGATTGCGTCGGCGATCATCGCGAACGCGGGGTCACACGTCGCAGCCTCGCGTAAGAGATTCAGGAAGAAGCCGTGCTTCGACAGCAGCTTCTCGTCCGGATGGTCCTCGCCGAACAAGAGCGCGAACTTAGCTGAATCGACGAGGAACTGCCGCATCGGTGTGTCGCCTGAGAACTTCAGGTGTGGCGCTTTTTGAATCGTCCGACCGCGACTGCGTTTGACGGTGGGATCGGACTGATCGACGATTCCGAGGAACCGGCCGTCCTGGTTCAACTGGATCAACCATCGCACGTCCTTGCGGGTAAACCCCGCCTCCGCGTCGATGCCGCGCTGCCGCGCGTAGTCCACAAGGTTGGCAAGCATCAGCCGGCCCTCCTTTGCGGTTTGAGCACGAGGTCGCTGTCGAAATCGGGGATGTCGAGCACGCCTTGGCGAATGGTGGCTTTGAACACGGTGATGAACGGCGACGCGTGGGAATCGCCCGGACGCGACAGATCGAACACATCGTAAAGCATGTGTCCGATGTCCTGATCGAAGGGTATGGGGTCCGGCTCGCCCTTGAGGTCGTCGATGAGCCGAAAGAACGCGACAAACTCCTTGCACCCGAAAAACGGCTGCGAGAAGCACTTGCCCTTCGATGCCCGCCGTCTAAACTGCGAGTCGAAGGCGGCTTGTTTCTGCTCGAACCCCGGCCAGGGGACGATGCGACCATGCAACCGGTAACGCACATTGCGAAGCGCCATGGTCTGACGCTGTTGGCGAACCGAGTTGTCGTCGGCAAACAGCGGCGCCGGTTCTTTGGTTCCCTTCATCCACTTCTGAACGTTCGCGGTGCTGGCAACGTCGCCGACCTCGTTTCGCCGCAGCGCGATGTAGGTAAGCGGATTGAGGATCTCGACCCGCGTGACTTGCCAGCGGAATTCGTGCCGGTGACAGTAGATGGCATCGAAGACTCCGCGGGCGGCGCTCGGCGTGGGGCAGGGATAGCTCCATCGCTCGACCTTCATTTCCGGGCGACTCATGCAAGCAAAGTCACCCCACGCTTCGATGGCGTGTGTTCGACCGTTTCGGTCTCCCATAGACAGGACCTCCAAGAAGTGTCTGGAACGAGTACTTAGCCAAAATGAAAAGGACTCAACAAAACGTGCAGGGCCGCCGGGGTCGGCAGCGTTCATCGCCACCGCCCCGGCGCCCGGTTTCGTGCGCGCCACCGCTTGGTGGCGGCCTTGCCATTTGGTCAAACGTCATGTAGAATCTCCAGATCGTCCATTGAAAAACCAAATAAATGGAACACTGCCAATGCGCGTAATCTAGGCCCCTTGTCTGGGCCTGTCAAGTGAAATCATCTAGAATCTGGGTTCGCCCTCGGTAGGGGCGTGGATTGAAACCACTTTTTTGGTTTTTCCGAGAAGGACAACGGCCATCTAAGTCGTTGTCCTTTCTTAATTTACACCATCAGTGAGTCATCGCCGCCGACCCAGCCGAGTAGTCGTTTGTCGTACTTCCCGCCGGGTAGTGCGGTGAACCATGTGGCTTCGCTGTCGTCGCGTTCTCTCCGTGAACTCCATTGGACCGGATCGATGTGACGCCAGACCGGGCTGTCAGATTTGGGACGAAACAGGCTGACGGCGTGGGGGCGGGCGCGGCGGATCCACATGCGGATGGCCTTGGGATTGTGGAACTCCGGGAGTTTCGTTTCCGCGACGAGGGAGTCAAACGTCTCGTCGTGGTAGCGGACGAGGATGTTGATGCTGGTGTCATCGATGAGCTTGTAGTGTTTGGCGACTTCGACGAAATCGCACTCGTC
>CAYQFV010000248.1:0-2712 GCA_964416845.1 uncultured Phycisphaeraceae bacterium
GCACCAACGCGCGCTACATCAAAATCTTGCCGGAAGCGGTGTCGCTGGTAACGGTGGACGCATCGTTTATTTCGCTGAAAACACTATTACCGGCAATTCAAAAATGGCTCACGCCGCAAGCCGAAATTATTACACTGATAAAACCCCAATTTGAAGCGCCGAAAGATGCGGTGGGCGCGGGCGGGGTGGTGCGTCACAAACATATTCATCGCGCCGTGCTGCACGAAATTCTATGGCTGCACCGTAATACACTCTGGCCCTTGCGCCGAGCGGTCCTTGGGCGGTGGCGGGGGTGGCTGGCACGTTGCGATGCTCCATAGGCAGGCTGGGGGTCGGATTGATGACCCATCGCTCTTCGCGAAGATTCACGCCGGTCGAGCGTCCGAACCCCGCCATGTCAAAAAAACCGGTGAGCCGATCGACACCGACGAGGTCTGCGACGTGGTACATGAAGATGTTGCAGCTTCCGGCGATGGCCTCGACAACGTTGACGCTGCCGTGGGCTTTTCGACGGTTGGTGCCGGCGATGGGCCAGCATCGCAATTTGTCGCGGACGTTATCAAAGTAATATCCGGTGCAGTTGAACCGGGTGTGTCGATCAATGACACCGGCGGAAAGCCCGGCGATACAGGTGATTGGCTTGACGATGGAACCGGGCTCGTAGGCGTTGGCGACGGCGCGGAACCGGAGCGGCGTGGTCCTGGTATCGGCCCGGAGATCGTCGTACCGCATTCGATATTGGTTGGCATCATACCCAGGGTAGGAGACCAGCGCGAGGATCTCTCGTGTCGGCACGTGCAGAATGGCGACCGCCGCCCCGGCGGGGTAGGGACATAGCTCGCCGACTCGCCGGTCAAGCAGGTTGTACACCGCCCGCTGAAGATCGGTACGAATGGTCAAGATGACGTCGCGTCCCGGGACCGGTTCGATGTCCTGGATGGTTTGCCCGCGGCGGTTGGTCTGCGAGCGACCGCGGCGGCCGCGCAGGGTTTGCTCGTCGGCATACTCGATCCCGGAAACGCCTTTGAAATCGGTGGCTTCGTATCGCGCGAGCGGGTCATCGAAGTTCGGATCGTTGCGTAAGTCCTTGGGCCCGACCGCGCCAAGCTGCCCCAAAAGATGCCCGAAGGACGGGTTTTCGGTGTACGTACGTTTCACGCCATACTCGACGCTCAGAGCGCCGTGCCTGGTCAGGAGGTTGCGGGCGTCGATCTGCTGCTGATCGTTCAGCCCCGTCACCATCGGGTGGCTGACGGTTTCCTCGCGAACGGTGACGTCGTAACCGAGACGTTCGCTGACTTGCTGGTGGACAACGGCGATGCGATCGACGATGCGGGTTGCCTGCTGCTTAAGTTCCGCGGTTGTCCGGCCGCTGAATGCTGCCAGATCTCGCCACAGGGCGTTGGATTCGGAGGTCGGCCCGTCGCCGGCCACTCCTGCTGCGTCTTGCAGGGCAGCGTAGGTGACGTTGACCTGCCAGCATGGCTCGTCTGCGGCGAGCACGCGACCTTGACGGTCGAGGATTCGTCCCCGTACGAAAGGAAGCGTCTTGGCGGGATACAACAGCGCCGACTCAGCCCGGCGGCGGTAGTAGTCGGCTGTGACCACCTGAAGGTCGATGAGGCGCACGACGATGATGACCGCCACGATGGCGAATCCGATCATCATTCTCTTAAGCCGTTGTTCAAACACGGTGGGGTCCGGTTGCGGAGAATCGAGCACCCGTCTCGAACGCTCTCCTTAACCCGAGCGTCCGGGAGAAGCCCAACAATGCCCAATGGATGGGAACAGCCCACACCGCAGTGTAAAGGGCTGTCACGATCAGTTCTGCCCCAAAGGTTGTCCATCCCACCACGGCGTGCGGAAAGACTAGCACGCGGTAGACACCCAACAACGCGCCCAGAATGAGACCGGCGACCAAGGTCACCAATCCATGGGTCAGGGCGGTTCTGAGAAAGACGTATTCACGAATCGCGGTGACCGGCAGGGCGACCAGAGTGAAGGCGAACATCATCACGCCCAGCCGATCGAGACTGAGAATGTCGACCACCGCGCCGAGTACCCACGCGGCGATGATCGCATCGCGACGGCGGGCGTAGAGGGCGAAGAACACGACGAGGACGAAGGGCCAATCCGGCTTGACGTGGCCGATCGCCAGGCTGGCGGACAAAGCCGTTTGAGCAACCGCGACGAGCGCGACACACGCGGCGAAGGCGACCCACCTCACGGTTTGTCTCCAGGGTGGTGGGCGGCGGTTTGCCGCCAAGGGGACTCCTCTTGCCATCGCCGGTTGAGGATGTCCAAGATTGCATCCGCAGCGGCGAGTTGCACGCGAGGATCGTTGGAATGGTCGAGTTGATCGCGCAACGGCCGTAGAGCGCGGGCGTCTCCGATGGCAGCCAGCGTCGCGGCTGCCAACTGACGGACACGCATGATCTGATTCTTGGGCGAATCGCTGGACACGCCGCGTTCAGGGCGATCGAAACGCAGCGCCGCCAAGGCAAGCCGTAAGCCGTCGTCGCGATTGAGTTTTCCCAATCCGCGTGCTGCGGCGAGCCGGGTCTCGAGGTATTCGCCGTCGGCGAACTTGTACTCAAACGTTTTTTCGAGTTCGGGCATTTTGAGATCGGCAAGGGCGTTCAGCGCCGAGACGCGACGTTGCCCGTCGCCGGAGCTTGCCCAGAAAGTCAATTGTTGTATCGCGGTCGAACT
>CAYQFV010000248.1:2812-3883 GCA_964416845.1 uncultured Phycisphaeraceae bacterium
CCGCCTTGAGGAGGTTGGCGTGGGAGGCTTTGTCTCGTTGATTTCCCAGGGCAAGGAGAGCGGCGAATCGTACGCCAGGCTCGTCGTCTTGCAGTGCGATCCGAATCCAGGGAAGGGCTTGATCGGAAAGCTGCCGTTGCAAGACCTCGATCCCCTGGGCGCGAACGCTGCCGGCGTGCTTGTATGTCGCCGCGCGCTTCACCGCCTCGATCGCACGAACGTGGAGCGCCCGTTCTTCGTTGGGCGGAAGCGGTTTGGGCAGCGTAGCGCATCCGCCGAGACAGACGCATGTCACCACCGTAAGAAGCCACCAGCGACGTGGATACATCAATCGTCCCCCTCGCCGCGCCGATTGTTCGTCGAACGGGCCCGCGTGATGATGTAGTCGACATACAGCACCAGCCACAACAACGCACCCACAAACGCGAAGACGTCTCCCGTTTGAGAGTACAAGCTTACGCGCGAGTCGATCGACACTCTCCCCACTTGGAAGGCCGTGGTGCGGGCGGGAAGACGGACGACCGCCTTGCCATCCGGGCGAATGATTCCGCTGATACCGGTATTGACCGTTCGGGCAATGCCGACCCTGTTTTCCACAGCGCGAAACGTACAAATCGCGAAATGTTGAGGCAGTTCATTGCCCTTGGGGAACCAGCCGTCGTTGCTGATGTTGAGCAGGAAGTCGATGCGTTTTCGTCGCTTGACGGGATCCCACACAAAGCGCCGACAGACGTAGGGCATGACGTCTTCATAGCAGATCGGTACGCCGAAACGATAATGCTTTCCCTCGCGCGTGGTCATGGAAAACACGCGAACGTCCTTGCCCGCGGTGAGCGAGTATTCGAAGCCACCCGCGCCGAACGGGGAGAGACTGTTCAGCCAGAAGTACAAGAATCGGAGCCGACCGTAACGAAAAGGGACCGTTTCTCCGAAGATGACGGGATGGATTTTGTCATGACGCTCGGGTTGGGAACGATCCGGTTTGAAATGGAAGGCGGAGTTGTGGATGAGTTGGGCGATGAACTGGAAACGGGTTATTTCGTGCCTGCCGAAGATCTGGATTTATACAGC
>CAYQFV010000249.1:0-3861 GCA_964416845.1 uncultured Phycisphaeraceae bacterium
GGCTGCGTGTTTTCGCGTGGACGATCCGTCCCCCACGCTTCGCCTTCGGCGAAGAATGGGGCACCCGCGCGTGGACGCGTAATTCGTTCGATCGTCGCGGTCAAACTTCGCCCGCGTAGCCTTGCCAGCATTGCCGGAGGGCGACTATCATGCGCGGCGGCGGTGAGCCGCAACGAGCAGACACACAGGGAGCAGGGAACAGACCATGGCGGAAGAGTCACGCATCGAAAAAATCGTCATCATCGGTTCGGGACCGGCTGGTTGGACGGCCGCTATTTACGCTGCGCGCGCGGACCTGTCGCCGCTGGTGTTCGCCGGTCGCGCCAAGAGCGTTCCGTCTCTCCAGCTGCCCGGCGGGCAGCTCATGCAGACGACGGACGTGGAAAACTATCCGGGGTTTCCGGAGGGCATTACAGGACCAAAGATGATGGCCGCCTTCGAGCGACAAGCCATCCGATTCAAGACCCGCGTCATGACCGACAGCGGCGATCCGCCCAACCTCGACGACGAAGGCCACATGTACCAGTATCAGGACGTCGAGCGTGTCGATTTGTCGTCGCGACCGTTCAAGGTATCGAGCGACAAGGGTGAAACGGTTCTCGCCCATTCGGTCATCATTGCGACGGGTGCGACCGCCAACTGGCTGGGGCTGAAGAACGAGCAGCGATTGGCCCAATCGGGTGGCGGTGTGAGCGCTTGTGCGGTATGCGATGGAGCGTTGCCGATTTTTCGCGATCAGCCGCTGGTGGTGGCTGGCGGCGGCGATTCCGCGATGGAAGAGGCTGCCTATCTCGCGAAATTCGCGAGCAAGGTGTACATCGTGCATCGGCGTGACGCGTTGCGGGCGTCGAAGATCATGCAGGAGCGCGTGCTGGCGAATCCGAAGATCGAGGTCGTTTGGAACTCGGTTGTCAAGGACATCTTGGGCGACGATCACGTGACGGGTGTCGCGCTCGAGGACGTCAAGAGCGGCGAGAAGCGAACGCTCTCCTGTCGCGGGTTCTTCGCAGCCATTGGCCACACGCCGTGCAGCGCGTTTCTCGAAGGCCAGCTCGAATTGAACGAGAAGAAGTACATCGTTCTCAACGACCCGTTCCGTTCCACGACCAGCGTCGAAGGCGTGTTCGCTGCGGGCGACGTGGCGGACTCGGTCTACCGGCAGGCGGTAACCGCAGCCGGCATGGGCTGCAAGGCGGCGATCGACGCGGAGCGATGGCTGGCTGAGCAGGGAATTGATTGACGCATCGTATCGTCTCGCCGACGTCGTGCGTACGGTTTCACGCTGCGACACGTCGGCGCACGTGTTCTGGTAGCCATGTCACTTCGTTCAGGGAGTCATGTCCTATGCCCACCGCACGAGACGTTTTGAACAAGAAGAAGTCCGCCGAAGTCATGATCGCCGGCGAGGATTCGACCGTGATGGAGGCCGCCAAGTTGATGAGCGATCATCGGATCGGAGCGATCGTCGTCGCCAAAGGGGACAAGATCGTGGGGATCTTCACGGAGCGCGATGTTCTCAATCGGGTGGTGGCTGAGCGCCGCGACCCATCGACGACACTCGTGAAGGACGTGATGACGTCTCCGGTGGCCTGCTGCGCGCCGACCAGCAAGATTGCGGAATGCCGGTCCGTCATGACCGACAAGCGAATCCGTCATCTTCCCATCGTGGACGAGAACGAACTGGTGGGCATGCTGTCGTCGGGCGACATTCTGGCCAGCGAGCACCACGAGCAGTTGCAAACGATCAAGTACCTTCATGAATACCTGCATACGGGCACGCGATAGGGCGGGCTGAATGCGTTGTCGCTGGATTCGTCAGCCGCTGGCACTGCTCGTTTCCGTGAAGTTTCCGAATGGCATTGTCAACTGCTGGTTTCAGTCCATCTATCTCTGCCTAACAAGGTCTGAGGACGCGAGTGCCCAATCCTTTCCGGAGGAAAGGGTGACGGATTCACGAACCGGAAACGTTTCGGAGAACCGTCCGTCGCCCACTCTTCGCTGCGCGAAGAATGGGGCACCTCGCAATTGACGCATTGATCGTTGACCCGACACTATGGAATGCGGAAAATGAGGTGCGATGGTGGAGGTGAGTTCTTGAGGCGATCTCGTGATACATCTTTCTTGTTCCTGATTGCCGCCGTTTCGGTCAACGCCTGCGCGGCGACCGCGCGGGGGGAGACCATTTGGCAGTGGACGCACGAGGCCAGCGGTTCGGGGACGGCCAACGTGTTTGATGGCGAGGCTGTGGATACGGGTTTTGACGCAACAATCGGCCTGCGTGACCCGCTCATGCAGTTTTCAGCGTTCGACTCCACGCGTTCGGATATTCGAGACCCTGCGAGGGCCGACTACATAACGTCCGGAAGCTCCCGCCTGTTCGCTATCGATGACCGGCTGTCGGTCCGGGTCATCGTGGTCACAGGTTACTTCTCTGGGTTCCGGATCGACGGAGATCACCCCGGTGGCGAAGGAGGGGGCACGCTGTCATCGGTGATCGAGTTCGTCATGCCGGTCGACGAGATTCAAATGCGTCTGTCTGCCAACATCGCTCTGACTACGGGATTCACGGGTTCTATCCGGCTGCTCGCGGAGAACTTAACGCGGTTGGAGACGGTGGTGGATCTGACCAGCCCGGGCGAGATTAGGGGCACACTCCCGGGTCGCGCCGGGGACGTAATCCGGGTGTCCTCCGAGATCGACGGATCAGGTGGCGTCCCTGCGGGGGGTTCTGGACACGGATTGTATGAAGGAGAGGTGTTACTGAACTTCACGATCCCCGAGCCCGGTTCTATCTGGCTGGTCGGCGGCTCTTTGATGGTGCTGAGTCGGCGTAAGGCGACCGAACGCAGAATAGCGCGTTAGTGGTCAATCACATCAAGAAGACTGCGAGCGTCGATGTCACCGTGCGGTCGGCGGAGCAACGAAGTCAGGCCGGAGGCCGGTACGGATGATGCATCAGAGCGATGGGCGGGAATCTTCAAGGCAGAAGTCGACTCGTGCATCGCCCCGCTTGAACTTACGGGTGTGCCACTGCTCTGGAGCAGTGTGAGAACGTAAACGAGACCCCCGTGGGCACTGCTCGAGAGCAGTGGTACACTTGTCCGATTGCGCGCATAGTTATTGGGAAAGGTACTGCGGATGCGATCCGTTTCGACTTGCGCCCTCAAGATTGAGGAGGCGGCGTTTGAAGTTGACGCCCGTTGGCGCGGAGAAGCCGCCTAGCGAGCCGTCCGATCGGACGACGCGGTGGCAGGGTACGATCAACGGCAAAGGGTTGATTGCCATGGTCGAGCCGACGGCGCGGGATGCGCGGGGGCTTCCGACTGCTCTCGCGAGATCAGCGTAGGACGCGACTTGTCCGTAGGAGATCGACTGACAGGCTTCGAGCACGCACTGCTGAAAGTCGGTCATGCCCGACAAGTCGATCGGCAGGTCGAATGTCACCGGGCGTCCGCTGAAATAGCGAGCGACGGCTGACCGGAGGTTTTTGAAGGGGCGAGTCGCCCGCACCGCGTCAGGCCAATTGCGACGCACAAACCTGTCGAGAGAACCTTTCCTCTGATTCGGGAGGACGGTGGCGCGCAGGCCACGATCGGTGAACAGGGCGACGAATGATCCCCACGCGGTCGGAACGATATCGTATCGAATCATGGTGGTTATTATCGCGATGAGCGTCGTCGGGGGCAAGCGGTTGGTCGTGGAAACTGCGAACAGACTGGCCCACGCCGCCGGAAGTGTCTCGAATCCGTCGTCGGGCCGAGCCTAGCCTACTCTCTATCATCGCGTCCCCCATCTCTGAAGAGATGGGCCTGGGCTTTGGCCATTTTTTGTTGTGTCGTCTCGTTGGTTCTGGGTCGCAGT
>CAYQFV010000250.1:0-3828 GCA_964416845.1 uncultured Phycisphaeraceae bacterium
ATTCGGCCTCGATCTTGACGGGTTGCTGAACGGTGAGGCGGGTCTTCTTGCAATGGGCCAACCGAAGTATCGCGGGCCGCAGATCCTCGAATGGGTCTATGCCCGGGGGGCGACCAGCTTCGATGAAATGAGCAACCTGCCCGCCCGCTTGCGAACTCAACTGGCCGAACGATTTTGCATCTACGAATCGGAACTGGTCGATTGTCGGCAATCGACCGATGGCACGCAAAAGCTCCTCCTCCGATGGCCTGACCGCGCGACGACCGAGTGTGTCATGATTCCCGACCAGGATCGCCGAACGCTCTGCGTATCCAGCCAAGTGGGCTGCCCGGTGGGTTGCGTCTTTTGCGCGAGCGGTTTGGGTGGTCTCGACCGGCAGCTACCGCGCGCACAAATCGTCGAGCAGGCGATGACCACGCGCCGGGTTGCCAATTGCGACCGTTTGACCAACATCGTGTTCATGGGTTCCGGCGAGCCGTTGCACAACTACGACGCCGTCGTCGGCGCGATCCGCACCATCAACACTGATTGGGGCATGAACATCGCGGCGAGAAAGATCACGGTCAGCACCGTCGGCCTGCCCAAGCAGATGAAACGCCTCGCGGACGAACGGCTGCAGATCACCCTGGCGATCTCGTTACACGCTCCCAACGACGCCCTTCGACGCGAAATCATTCCGTGGGCGGAGGCCATCGACATCGCCGCCCTGATCGACTCAGCCAAGTACTACTTCGCCAAGACGGGGCGAGAGATCACGGTGGAGTACATTCTTCTTGGCGGGGTGAACGACCACACCGAGCACGCTCGAGAACTGTCCACCGTTGCAAAGAGGATGCGAGCCAACGTCAATCTCATTCGTTACAACCCCATCAGCGAACTGCCGTACGATCGTCCCACGTCCGACACCGTCCACCGATTCCAAAAGGTCCTTCGCGAGCGAGGAATCAACGCACACGTGCGGAAAAGTCGCGGTCTGGATATCGATGGAGCGTGCGGCCAACTTCGCCGCCGGTACGAATCGTCACGCGCGATCAGCGTCAACGTAGAACAGAACAAACGTGCGACCGGGACGCGCCCCGTTTAGCTCAACCGCTTGCTGGACGATCGCGTTTTGCGAACTCGTCGGCGGCTAGGAGGGCGGCTCCGACCACACCGGCGTACTCGCGCAGGGCAGTCAATTCGACTCGCATCTTCTGCGGAACCAACGTGCTCTCCGATTGCCCGGCGGTTGACGCAGCCTGTCGAATCAGGCTTGGCAAGCCGGTCGCCACACCGCCTCCGACCACCTGCATGTCCACCGGGTACACGTGTGCCAGATTGATGAACCCCGTTGCAAGAACGGCTGCCAACCGTTCGACAAGCTTAGTCGCGTCGTCGTTGCCATCCTGGACAGCGCATTCCAATCCCGCGATTCCCTCATTGATGCCGGCTTCAATCGCCGCTTCATCGATGGCTGGACCTGCCACGTGTGCTTCGAGACATCCGACCGCGCCGCACCGACATCGCCGGGCGTCTTCGCTTGTGTTGCAGATCAAATGTCCGATGTGCCCGGCGGAGTGATGCGTGTGTCGCAACACTTGCCCGTCAATGATGACCGCACCGCCGATCCCCGTTCCAATCGTCAGATACGCAAACCTTGACGGCTGTTTCTGTCGGACGCAGTATTCCCCCCAGCAGGCTGTCACCGTATCGCAGTCTACGTACGTGACCAAGCCTGTGCGCTCAACCAGCCGGTCCCGAATCGGTAGCCCCTCGATGTACGGCAGATTCACCGCGTTCAACACCGCCGATCGCCCCGGCTCGAGAATGCCGGGGACTCCCACGCCAATCGCCTCCGGTGCGGGTGACATCGACAGGTCATCACGACATGCGTGATACGCCCGGTCCAGCCAATCAACCAAGTCGTCTCCCTGGTTCCCGCTCGGCGTGTCGGTCTGTCGGTCCACGATGACGCGACCAACGCCGTCCACGATCGCCAGCCGCGTGTTCGTGCCACCAATATCGATTCCGACAAACGTTGGACCCGTCGGCTCACCCATCATGCACCTTCATCCTTGACACGAGCGTCAATGTAGCCACTACTGCTCGGCGGCCCCGGAGCGCTGGACACAGGGTGTCCCACCTCGAGAGAGACGGAGCACGCGCGGGTGCCCCATTCTTCGCGCAGCGAAGAGTGGGGGAAGGACACCGACCGAACCCCGTGGAGCAATGATGGCAGCCGTCGACGCATTCGTCTTGATCGCCTACTTTGCCGCGGTGGTAGTCGTCGGTGTCGTCGCGGGCCGAGGCGGCAAGCAACTTGATCATTACTTTCTCGGCGACAGGCGTCAACCGTGGCTTGTCGTCAGTTTGTCGATTCTTGCAACCGAGTTGAGCGCTGTCACGTTCATCGGCGTCCCCGGAGAATCATTCCGCAAGAACTGCTCGTACCTCCAACTATACTTCGGCGCGTTCGTCGGACGCATGGTCATCGTGTGGCTGCTTATACCGGCCTTCTATGGCTCGAAGATCACCACGGTCTACGAATACCTCGGGCATCGCTTCGGGCCGTGGACGCGTGGGACGGCATCGTTTTTGTTTCTGGTTTCACGAATCATTGGTTCGGGATTGCGTTTGCTGGCTGCATCCATCGCGGTCAGCGTGGTGATGGGCTGGTCGCTGCCGACCGTCATCATCGGCTGCGCGGTTGTTGCCGTCGGGTACACGACGTTCGGCGGCATCAAGGCGATCATCTGGACGGACGCGCTTCAATCGTTTGTCTTGCTTTCTGCGGCCGCAGCTACGCTCGTCTTCATCGCCTACGCGACGCCCGGCTCATTGGCAGATCAAGCTGCGATGGCCATCGACGCCGGAAAGACCCACGTCTTCAACTTCGAATGGGCGTTCAACCGTGACGATGTGTTCGTTGTCTTGTTTGTTCACACCTTGTTTCTCAACGCTGCGGTGTTCGGCACGGACCAGGACCTGACACACCGAATGTTGACGTGTCGCGATGCCCGGTCCGCGCGGCGATCACTCACGTTTAACGCCCTGATGGGACTGCCCGTCGTCGTATTGTTCCTCGCGATCGGCGTGGGCATGTGGAGCTATTTCAACGCGTTTCCGACCGACGCGCCGCCAACCGACATGCGAAGCGAATACGTCTTTCCGTATTTCATCGCAAACATCATTCCTTCGGGATGGGGGCTGCGCGGGCTGCTGCTGGCCGGTGTGTTTGCCGCCGCGATGTCCAGCCTCGACTCTGCGCTCGGTGCGTTGTCTTCGACCGCGGTCGTCGATTTCTATCGCCCGTACATCGCACCGCGTCGTGACGATGCACACTATACCCGTGTCGCAAGACTCTTCGTCCTATTCTTCGGCCTCATGCTTACGCTGATCGCGCTGGCGTTTATCAGCTCGACCGAGATTCTGTGGGAGGTGTTTCGCTGGGCGAGTCTCGTGTTCGGATCGATGTTGGGGATCTTCCTGCTGGGCGTTACCACCCGTCATCGCGGACACGACCGGGTCAACCCTTTCATCATGCTCAGCGCAGTCGCAATTCTTGCCGCAATCAAATTCTGGCAGGACAACGACGATCCTGTTCTCGCCTGGCCGTGGTGGATCGTGTTCGGCACGGGTTGGACCTATGCCGGATGCATGCTATTTCGAATCCGCGATGGCCGCCCGAATCATCCCGCCGTGTGACGTCAACTTCGCCTCCGCCTGCTCGCGGCTTGCGTTGCACAGATGCATCACGATCGCCGTTTTGACTTTTCCGCGGGCGCGTTCCAGCAATTCAGCGGCGTCTGCCCGTTGCAAGCCGGTGATCTCGCTCAACGATCGAATCCC
>CAYQFV010000251.1:0-3788 GCA_964416845.1 uncultured Phycisphaeraceae bacterium
ACCGGCACGTGCACATACTTCTGACCAACGACGACGGTGTCGATGCCCCCGGACTGACCGCACTCCACCAAGCCGTCGCGCCGTCGCACACCGTGTCCGTCGTCGCGCCGGCCGCACAGCAATCCAGTGGCAGCCACGCCGCCACGCTCAGCGGGCCAATCCGGGTCAGCACCGTCTCTCACGCGACCATGGGAAACGTGTTCGTGGTCGACGGAACGCCCGTCGACTGCATCCGATTGGCCATCAGCAAACTCATCAAGAACTCGATCGACTGCGTCGTCTCGGGCATCAATCTCGGAGCCAATCTCAGCATCGTCGACGTGCACGGATCGGGCACCGTGGCTGCCGCCCGCGAAGCGGTGTTCTCCGGCATCTGCGGCATCGCCGTCTCGCAGATGTATCGCAAGAATCATGAAGTGGATTGGCCGCTCGCAACCCGCATCACAGCCACACTGCTGCCACAACTTATCGCCGCGTCCTCCGACGCGCCGATGCTGTGGAACGTGAACATCCCAGCCTCGCCCGCTGGCGACCCGCCGACACAAGTCTGCATCGCCCCGCTCTCGACCGATCACATCCCGTTGGATTTTTCAGAATGGACAGCCTCGACAGGCGATCAGCGATCGTTTGAGTACAAAGGCCGCTACGCCGACCGAAAGGTGACCCCCGCTACCGACATCGCAGCCGTTCTTGACAACCAAGTCTGCGTGACCCCGCTCTCAGTAAACCCCACCGACGCGCACTCATTCCCACGTTCCACCCCGCTACATCTCTGAACGTCCCACAATCGCGCCCGGTACCACGTCAACAGTTCTTGGCCGCGTCGTCCGATGTGTGCACCTTAATGGTCCACGGCGGATCAAGCTTGGTAAGCGCCCGGGCGAGGTGGCTGGCAGCCACGGGATTGGAACACAGGACAGCCTCTCGGACGTCGTCCTGGCAGATGCGAATCAGCGCACTTTTGCGGTCGGCAGTGATGTCGAGCGTCCCGCCGATTGCAACGTCGAACTCCCGCTTGGTTGCGTACTTCTTGTAAATCAGGCGTCGATCGGTCAACACCACGCCCGCGGTGCCTGCCTCATTGCGCGAAAAATCGGCGTCGGCGAAGTACGCAAGGAATCGTTCCTTCTCCTTCGGTCGGTACCACGTTGCAATGCGCTTGCGCACCGGACTCGCAAGCTTCTGCCAGCGATCATCGCGTTGGCGCTCAGCCGCCTTGACGAGCCGTCGGTAGCCGCTCGTGTCCTTGCCGCCGTTGTTGAAATAAAATTCACGAGCAATCTCGAGATTCGCAATTCCGATCCGACAGAACTCCTCCTCGTCAGTCCGATCGACCTGCGCGACCACTGCGTCCATCCGCTGACAATTGGTACAAACGAAGTAGGGAAAGGGATTGCAGTAGGGCGGAGGAAGGACGGCCAACGGCTCCAAATGGTCGAACCATCGCCGCTTACGCGCCCGCAGGAGTTGATCGACGGCACCGAAAGCTTTCGTTTCGATATCACGCAGGTGGAACGCGCCTTTTCGCGGCAGCTTGTCACCCCAAATGACCAGATGGACCACCAACTCATCTCGCCGCAAACATCTGACGCATTGATGTGGAAAAGACGCCCGAAAACGGCGATGCGTGAGCGCGTCAGCAGGAAACGTGAAGTAGGCGTGCTTGTCGTCAATGCGCTCAAGCCTAACCCGCGGCGAGCTTGCCGGAGTGCAGGTTTCCCAATCGTCAAGCGTGGGTCTTCGTCCGAGGGAGACGGACTTGGGTTTCGGCGTGAAGATGCTCGTGCTGCCCATCACGCTGCGGGCAGGTTCTTCCTCCTGTTCCTCCTCCATCACCCACCCGAAAATCGTCTCGTCGTCGATCGGCTGCACAGCCGCGATGCGAAATCGCTGGGCACATTTCTTACATCGGGCATGCTCGCCGATGCGCGAGGCGGGCACGCGGTATTTCTGCCCACACGTCGGGCAGGCGATGACCATCGCATCGGACATTGCGGGTGCACTCCCATCGAAATCGGACGTGTCGGGACAGCCGCTGCCGTCCTCGCTACGAGAGGATACGATCCTCTGTGGATGATATGAACGCATCTGGTATGGGTCAAACCGAACGACGACAAGACCGACCCGAGGCGAGTTGGCCGCCGCCAGTCAGACTGCTCAACCCGAAGAATGCGTCACCGGCCATCGGGCAGCGTCTTTTCGGAACCCCGTTTCGACCGTAGTATATCGCCCATGATTGTGACCATTGACGGGCCCGCCGGCAGCGGCAAATCAACCGTCGCGCGACGATTGGCCGCCCGTCTGAAACTACCCTATCTCGACACCGGGGCGATGTATCGCGCGGTGGCATACAAGGTGCTGCATAACAACGTCTCCCTCGACGACGAAGCAGCCATCGCCGAGACCGCCCGCCACGCACGCCTTGATGTCGATTGCCATTCCATGCCAATGGCGCTGCGCTTGGACGGCCAAGATGTCAGCAACGCATTACGCACGATGGACGTCGGCGGCGCGGCAGCGGTCGTCGCGGCGATTCAATCCGTGCGCGATTTGATGGTGGACAAACAGCGTGCCATCGGCCTGACACTTGGCTCGCTCGTCTCCGAGGGACGCGACCAGGGCAGTACGGTGTTCCCCAGCGCAGACGTCAAGTTCATCATAGACGCCGACGTCGAGGTGCGCGCCCGCCGCCGACTCGAAGAACTGCACGCCGCCGGGAGCGACGCGACCTATGACGACGTGATCGCCGACCTCAAACGCCGCGACCTCCGCGACGCCGTCCGATGGCAACCGCTGCTCGAATCCGGGGCTGCCATCGTCGTCGATACCACGCACATGACGCTCGATCACGTCGTCGACGAATTGGAACGACAGGTGCGCGAACGCAGGTCCGGCAACGCGTAGGATCAACCTGCCGCAAACGCCTTCAACGCACAAACCACGCTCAACGTCAGTCGTTCCGGATCCAGACATCGCGACTCTTGCAATCCGGCGGGACCGCGTAGTGCGCTCGAAGCCATCGCCCGAAATCACCGTAGGTCACTCCCCCACCCGTGCGGTGTGACTCGATGGTCTCCAGATCCGACTTGCCGAGCACGATCGCCTTGGGCGGGGTACGCTCGAGATCCTTGATAACTTGGTCGATGTACGGCTGGGCATGCTTGCCGAGTTGGTCCATCAGGGTCGTGACGATGTACCGCTGCGCGAGCGGGCGATCCGCGTACCAGTAGACGGCTGGCAAGTATCCCCACATGTAGATCGCATCGTCCGGTTGGGTGTATTCGCGAATCGTTGCAACCGCATACCCATACCGCGACGACGATCGATCATCGAACCGCCGGAAGTAGGCCGTCTGCGCAGCGTCCGACTGATGCTTCACCGCAGGGGCCATCATGTAAGCGAACCAGAGCACGCCAACAATCACGGAAAACCGCGGCGACCGGCTGTCACCATCGCGACGCAGCAGTAGCGAGACACCTCGCGACGCAAGCATCAACAGCGGAGCGAGCGCCACACCGAAGTACATCATGCGCTTGCTCGGGCCCACCAGTGCGAGATAAACCGCGATCACCAACCACGCAACCAGCAACGCGAGCACCGCCGGCGGACGATCCGCCTCGGCAGACTCGGCGGGTGCATCGCTCGATCCGATCGCCGAAAACCGCGTTGCCACCGCGTGAACAATCGCCCCGATCGCCAGAATCAACGGCAAACCCAGGACCGCCAGATGGTCTTCCCAGCGATACATTTCGGGCAGCAGATCAGACTTGCCAGGTCGCGAAAAATAC
>CAYQFV010000252.1:0-3681 GCA_964416845.1 uncultured Phycisphaeraceae bacterium
GTTGCGACGGGAGCTTGACGACCGAAACGGCATGCTGGAGCGTCGCGTGACGCAGCTTGACCAGCGAGAAGCCGGCATCGCGCACGCAGAGAACGAAGCAGCCTGTCGGATTTCGGCTCTTGAAGATTGCCGGCGGGCGGTGTCGGCTCGTGCGTCATCTTTGGAGCAACGCGCGGCGCGGTTGGCGAACTATAAGGCTGCACTCAATCGTCGGCGGAGTGACGTGAAGGCCAGCCGTCGTCGCTTGTCTGAGGAACGCAACGAATTGACGTTGCAGCGACGCGAGCTTCGAGCGCACGAGGCGAGGTTGCGTGATGGTGCTCATCAGCACGAGGGGAGTGAGAGCACCAAAGCGCTGGCCGCCCGGGAAGCGGTCGTGGCAGAGCTCGCCAAGTCGCTCGAGGCTCGGTCGCTGGAACTCAATACAAGGGAAGGCAAGCTGAACGCGCGCGAGCCGGTGCTTGCGGAGTTGTCGCGGACGTTGGAGGCGAGGGCCGTCGAGTTGGAAGCGCGGTGTGAAGAACTGGCAGCGTCCCGAGCGAGGCTGGACGAGATGAACAGGGCGTTGGGCGCGCGTAGCGACGTTCTGAACGAGCGTGAAGCGGCAATCGGGAAGCAACTGGCGTTGTTGCAACAGGTGTCGGATCCGTTGAGTGTGTCCGACGATCGGTCTTATGAAGTGTTGCGTTTGCTGGATCCCGATTTGGGAGATTCGGTTCGCGTGCTGCGTCGCCTGGGGGTCGAGGGGTCGTTTGACGAGTTGGTCCGCCGGGCGCAGAGCGAGTTGGAGGTGGCGGAAAAACGCAGAACATCGCGACGGTGGAATCCGTTTCGCTGAATCGCGATGAGATGTGTCGCAGCGCTGGGTCGCCGCGAGAAGGGCGATGCTGAGTAGCGTTTCCGCGTTGCCTGTTTTGAGCGGGGTATGGCTGGCCGGTTGGTTTCGTGCGTTCTGGGGTGGCAATGAGCGACGCGGACGATTCCGGCCAGCTTCTTTTTTCGATTTCCATGTGGGCGCTTGCCATCCGTCGGTTTCACCCATGCTGAGGAGCGTTCAGTAACTCGGAGACATCATTTGGTCACCGTCGCGCGGTCTTGGCGGGTCAGTTTGTGTTCGCGGTGCGTGGATGTAGAATGCGACTTTGGCGCGTGATCGTGGAGTGGATTGGCCTTGAATACGCAGTACGAAATCGGTGTGATCGGCGCGGGCAACGCGGCTGAGGGGATTGTCTCGGGATTGCTGCGCAACAGTGTGCTACTGGACGACCGCATCATCGCATCCGACCCGAATGCCAGTCGGCGCGATGTCTTTCGCGAGCGATTCCACATCGAGGTGACCGACGACAACCGGCACGTTGTCCGTGAAAGCTACATTTTGCTGCTGGCGGTCAAGCCGCAAATTCATCGCGAGGTGATCGCGGGGTTCGCGGACCTGGTGCGCGAAGACCACGTTCTGGTGTCAATCATGGCGGGTGTGTCGACCGCTGCGATCGAGGAACAGTTCGACGGGGTGAAGGCTCGCGTCGTTCGGGTCATGCCGAACCTGCCGGTGCACGTGGGTGCGGGGATGGCTGGTGTGCATCCGGGGCGTCATGCTCGGGAGGCGGACTTGCTGCGCGCCCAGCGGATTTTCGATGCCGGGGGCAAGAGCATTCACATTGAAGACGAGCCGTTGATGGACGCGGTGACGGCTGTTTCGGGGACGGGGCCGGCATATTTTTATCTGTTTACCGAGGCGATCATTGAAGCCGGCGTTCGTGCGGGGCTTTCCGCGCAGCAAGCATCACTGCTCGCGAAGCAGTCTTGTCTGGGTGCGGGGCGCATGATGCTGGAGATGAGCGACTCGCCCGAGGAATTGCGTGCCAAGGTGACGTCACCGGGTGGGACCACGGCGGCAGCGTTGGACGCGATGAAAAGCAGCAAGGTCTTTGATCACATTGTCGATGCGGTTTTGGCGGCGTTTCGCCGAAGTCGCGACTTGGGAACCACGAAAACGAACGGTTGATCGGTGGCCACGAGCGCCGATCACAGGCAGGAGAAACAAGCACCATGCTTCCGCACTATGCTCCGGAACCTTACGTCGATTTTGGTCAGGAAACGCCTCGCTCGCGCATGTTGGCAGCGCTGGAGGCCGTCGGGCAGCAACTCGGACAGAATCATACGCTGTGGGTCAACGGCGAGTCGGTGACGACGGCGGATGTCATTACGTCGGTATCGCCTGCAGCGCCGGATCGTGTCGTGGGCAAGGTGGCCAAGGCGGATGTCGCGATTGCCAACAAGGCGATCGAGGCGGCTGCGGAGCGTTTCGAGACGTGGTCGCGCGTCGATCCTCATGAGCGTGCGATGGTGCTGGTTCGCGCGGCGGCGATCATGCGGCGGCGGGTGTATGAGTTGTCTGCCTTGCAAATCTACGAAGTGAGCAAGACGTGGATTGAAGCCTACGCGGACGTGTGCGAGGCGATTGATTTTTGTGAGTTCTACGCTCGCGAGATGATTCGGTTGAGCGGTCGCCATGCTACGACGCCGGTTCCGGGCGAGGACAACTCAGTGGAATACATTCCGCTGGGCGTGGTGGGCGTGATACCGCCGTGGAATTTCCCGCTGGCGATTTGTATGGGGATGACGGTGGCTGCGTTGGTGGCGGGCAATACGGTGGTGCTCAAGCCGTCGAGCGATTCGCCGGTGGTGGCTGCGTCGATGTACGAGATTCTGCGCGAGGCGGGCTTGCCGCCGGGGGCGTTGAACTTCGTTCCCGGCAGCGGTGGCGATGTGGGTGAGGCGATTGTTGCACATCCGAAGATTCGGATGTTGGCGTTCACCGGGTCGCGCGAAGTCGGGCTGGGCATTAACGAACGGGCTGCCAAGATCAGCCCGGGGCAGATTTGGATCAAACGCGTCATTCTCGAAATGGGCGGTAAGGACGGGATTCTGGTCGACGAGACGGCGGACATTGACGCGGCTGCCGAAGGCGTGGTGGCGGGGGCGTTCGGGTTTCAGGGGCAGAAATGTTCGGCCTGTTCGCGGCTGGTGGCGGTCGAAAGCGTGTACGACGAGCTGCTCGAGAAGGTGGTGGCTGGTGCGCGAAAGATCACCGTGGGTGACACGGCGTTGCCGGAGAATTTCTCGATGGGTGCGGTGATCAACGAGGCTGCGTACAAGAACACCCAAGCCTACATTGAGATCGGCAAGGGTGAGGGGCGGGTCGTGCTGTCGAACGGTAGCGTGCCGGATAGCGGGTATTTCATTCCGCCGACGATCATCGCGGATGTCAGCGACCGGGCTCGGATTGCGCAGGAGGAAATCTTCGCGCCGGTGCTGGCGGTCATCAAAGCGCGTGATTTCGAACACGGGTTGGCGATCATGAATGGAACCGAGTATGGCCTGACCGGGGCGCTGTACTCGACCGATCGGTCGCGACTGTCTCGCGCTCGCCGCGACTTCCATGTGGGCAACTTGTATTTCAATCGTAAGTGCACCGGGGCGTTGGTGGATGTGCAACCGTTCGGCGGGTTCAACATGTCGGGAACCAACAGCAAAGCGGGCGGGCGAGACTACATCCAGATGTTCCTGCAAGGCAAGTCGATCACCGAACGCGTGTAGGGAGGCGTTGAGAAGCGGGGCCTCGTTTCGAAGCCGACCGCGTTCTCCGGAAAGGGTAAACCGAATGCGACGATGGATGTT
>CAYQFV010000253.1:0-3590 GCA_964416845.1 uncultured Phycisphaeraceae bacterium
AACGATTGTTCGCGGATTTTTCGACGCGATTGTTCAGGAAGAGAATCGCCTATTGGCCAATCCTCGGCATCATCGCCTGGCCGCTATCCCTGCTGGGAGTCGTGCTGGGTGGCATCCGACGTCGCGTGATGGGCGGCCTGTCTGGCATTGCCAGCCTCGCAGCGGACGGCGACACGGTGTTTCAAATGGACGGATTGGGTCTCGATGAGCGATTCGAAGCCATCGTCGCCGGCGTGCGGTCTCGGTTGGGACGCGTCGGTCGACAGATCGGAATCGACTGGCCCAAGCCGTCCGATCTTGCCACGCAGTTTCGGTTGGACGTGTTGGCGCTGGCGCGCGAGCAGCAGTCAGCAGTCATCGGCCATCTTCTCGATCGTCGACCGACGCTGGCAGGGCGCGCGTTCCGTTGGTTGCTGGCGATTGGCGTGCTGCTGTGGTTTCCGCTGATCCAACCGTTGCTGGAAATCACCTTGAGCGTAACCAGCACGTGGCCGCCCAACGCTCGGCTCGTGGCGGCGGTTTTTGTCACCGCGTTGTCGGCGCAGCACGTTTTGAACGGCTTGTTCGTTTCGCTCTTGCTGATGGCGATGATGGTCGCGACGGTGTACTCGACCGCGGTACGCGATACTTTCAGTGCAATACGTCGCTTGGAGCGGTCGACCGAGCAGTCGTCCGGCGACCTGATGCTGCAAACGACGGTTCGGACGTTGACGAGACCGATCGAAAAGATTTGCACCGAACTCGCCGACACCGCGGATACACTGGAACGATTGGCCGGGCGACCTTCGTGATGGGCGACGAAAACAATGGTGCGTCTGGGACGCACCCTACCTATTCTATTCGACCTTCAGACCCACCACAGTCGCGGGTCACCTTTTCGTCTACGTGGGGGACGGTTCTTGCTACTGCAGGAGTCGCCATCGGCCTGGGGAACATCTGGCGATTTCCGTACATGATGGGCAAGCACGGGGGCGCGGCGTTCCTGGCGGTGTACGTGGTCATCATGATCGCGTTCGGAATCCCCGGCTTGATGGCGGAGTGGTCGCTGGGGCGATGGACCCGGCGGGGACCGTCGGGAGCGATGCGGCAGGCGGGGTTGCCGGGCGGTCGGTTCTGGGGATTCGTCCTGGTGGTGACGGTGGTGATGGCCGGCTCATATTACGGGGTGGTCATCGCGTGGGTCTTGCAGATGTCGGTCGCGTTTGGTGTCAACACATTGTCACCGCACGTCGCCACGGATTTCTCGTCGGCCAAGGGAAGCGTGACGTGCCAACTGGTCTACGTTGGGTTCACGGTTTTGGCAGGCTGCGGTGCGTTGTTCCTGGGGGTCAACAAGGGCATCGAACGCGTGAGCAAGATTGCCCTGCCGGTGTTCTTTCTGCTGTTCGTGGTCTTGATCGTACGCGTGTTGACGCTCGACGGCGCATTGGATGGTGCCCGCGCGTTTCTCACGTTTCGATGGGACGACGTCACCGGTCGCACGGTTCTGGCGGCCATGGGTCAGGGTGTCTTCTCGTTGGGGCTGGGCGGTACGTTCATGGTGGCCTACGGAAGCTATATGAGCGAGGATCAGGATATTCCGCGGAACGCTGTCCTGACGGCGACGGCTGACACCTGCGCTGCGTTGATGGCTGCGACGATTGTCGTGCCGGCTGCGTTGGCGTTTGGGATTCCGCTAAACGGCGGACCGCCGCTGATGTTTGACGTCATGCCGCGGATATTTCAAAACATGCCCGCTGGCAGCGCGTTCGGGGCGATGTTCTTCCTGTCGATCTTTCTGGTGGCGATGCTGTCGCTGATCGCCGCGTACGAAGTTGTGGTGGCCGCCGCAGGCGAGTGGTTCGGTTGGTCACGTCGCCGAGTGCTGCCGCTGATCCTCTTGGTGGATGTGGTCCTGGCGATTCCGGCGATTCTGTCGGACGCCTATCTCGAGAACAGCGACCTGATATGGGGAACGACAATGCAGCCGGTGGGCGCGGTGATCGCGATCGCGGCGATCGCCTGGTGCGTCGGGCGGGCGAACATGCTCGGCGAGATTCGACGACACACGCGGCTGTTCGTGCCGGACTGGTTGTTCTACTGGATCAAATTCGGAATTCCGCTGTGCATCGTCACGACGCTGGTGTACGGGTGGACGAAGCACTTGACGCAATCGTCGCTGAAGTGAGGTGAATCATGTCGAAAGAAACGATCGACCGCCATCGTGCGGAGTTTCCCGCGCTGTCACGGGGTGTTTACCTGCTGAGTCACAGCCTCGGACCCGCGCCGAAGGGTGCAACCGCGTGGATGTCGGACTATCTTCGCCTTTGGGAGGAGCATGCCGGAGAAGATGCCTGGTCAGCAAGTTGGTGGGATCTTTCACAGCGATTCGGGAACGGCATCGCGCGGTTGATCGGCGCGGCCGATGGATCGGTGCAAGCGCAGCCGACCGCGTCGGTAGCGATGTCGGTGGTCGCGTCGTGTTTCGATTTCAGTCGCGGCAGCCGCCGAAAGGTGGTGACGTCGGCCCTCGATTTTCCTTCGATGGGGTACATCTGGGAAGCACAGCAACGACTGGGAGCGAACGTGTGCGTCGTGCCTTCGGACGACGACATCGTCGTGCCGACGCAGCGCATCGTGGATGCGATCGACGAGCAGACCGCGCTGGTGGCGATATCGCACGTGTCGTATCGCAGTTCGTCACGCGTTGATGCGGCCGCCATCGTGGAGCGGGCCCATGCCGTGGGGGCGAGGGTGCTTTTGGATGTGTATCAGTCGGTGGGCGTGGCGGAACTGTCAGCCGCCGCGTGGGATGTCGACTTTTTAATTGGCGGAACCATCAAATGGATCTGCGGCGGGCCGTCGAGCGGGTACCTGTACGTTCATCCCGATCGCGTCGAGATGTTCGAGCCGCGTCTGACGGGTTGGATGGCCCACGAGAACCCATTCGCCTTCTCGCATGCACCGATGCGCTACGATCGGTCCGTTCGACGGTACGCGCAGGGAACGCCCAACATTCCGGGTCTGTTCTCCGCGATGGCCGGTTTGGAGTTGATCGCGAAGGTCGGCGTGCCGACGATCGCGGCGGAATCGCGCCGACGGACGCAGCGGATCGTCGACTACGCGACGCAGCGCGGATGGAGCCTGCACAGTCCGTTGGACGTCGATCAGCGCGGCGGGACGGTGATGATCGAAACGGAGCATCCCGAATCGATGGTCGCAACGTTGAGCGAGCGAAAGGTATTCGTCGACTGCCGCCCAGGCGTGGGGCTACGCCTGTCGCCGCACTTTTTCAACACGGACGAAGAAATCGACGAGGCCCTCGAAGTCCTGGCAGACGTTATGTCATCGACATAACGTGCGGAGTGACGCCACGCCCGTACCGGCGATGCGGCGTCAGCAAATGCCGGCATGCGTGTTGTTGACACGTTTTGTCCTCCGCGGATACTTGCGTAACGGATCCGGTGACTGGTTTGCGGCAGATTTACGACAGGTGGCCTGCGTCTTCAGACGCGGGGGACATGATGAGTGCATGCGAGAAACCTCAGCCCATGATCATCGCGATTCACAGAACGAGATCGATTGTGGGCGTGGTCGTTGGTGTGTTGATG
>CAYQFV010000254.1:0-3537 GCA_964416845.1 uncultured Phycisphaeraceae bacterium
CGTTCTTTCCGCGTTTGCATGCTCATCTCCTTGTGGCCCGAATGAATCCAAACAACCAGCTCACGCCCCAAACAGGCGGTGATGTTGTTGGTTGTTTGGAAGGCGGGTGCGGGCACGATCGGGAATTGGGTGGGGCCGTCAAGGGTGCGGGTGCCCGCTGGAAACCCGTCTGCCAATCAAGCAAACGCCTCGACGCTGCGAGGAATTCCGAGGATTCTGGAATTCTGTGAAAAACCCTTTGGGCCGGGTGGCCCACCGCCTTGGGAAGTGGGGGAGTCAATGATCGTCGGGACGCTCACCTGAGCGTATATCATCGCGTTCCCCACGTCCAAAGGACATGGGCCACCCGCCTACGACGTGGATCACCGAGACGTTCCGTCAGCTTTGGCAGAGGCTGCGGCTCGTTGTTTGGCGAGTCGCTCGCTAAGTTCGGGGCCGGTCAGCCAGCCGATGGTCAGTTTTCCCTGATGGCTGAAGATGACGGCGTGGCCGTTGGGGCTGGCGATCAGTCCTTCCGCCCGACCGTAGCCGATGACGACCTGTTGATCTGTCTGCCGGGCCCATCGAATGATATCCTGCCCGACGTACGTGAACGCTCCAGTCTTGTCCGAGACTTGCAGGTCGGGATAGGCTGGATAGACCAACGGGAGCGTTCCGTTTTGAGCGACGAAGCGTGCAATCGGAGCGAGATAGGTGTCGATCTGGGCACGGGTGGCTTCGATGTGCCTCGAATCGCGAATCCAGATGACGACCGCGCACAGCAGGACGGCGGTAGCGAAGAACGGAACGATGCTGCGGCGGAGTTGTCGCCGTGCTACTCGCGATCGCGGCGGCAAATCGCCCGGTGTTGGCATGGATTGATCGTTGCTGCTCATGACGTTGTCTGGGGTATCATCGCGGTGGGCATTCGATTGGGCGCTCGTCGTCTGGGCACTGTCGGATGCGTCCCGCCACCTGTCTCGACGCCGTCAGACAAGATCGTCCTCGCCCTCGAACGGATCGATGGCGGTCTGGTCGGTGCTCGACGCGAGCGCTTCCAGGGCACTGATGGGGTCGATGTCGGCATCTGAATCCTGCGATTTCTCGGCGACGGATGAATCACCGGAAGACGCTGGCGCCTTAGTCGCCGTCGGCATAGGCCGGAGTTTGGTCTTGACGGGGCGGACCTCCGCCGGCTCGCCGTTGATGCGGACGGTGAAGACGACGGGCCCGACAACCAGATGGTCGCCCGGAGAAAGCTTTTGGCGTTTCTTGATGCGTTTGTTGTTCAAGAACGTGCCGTTCGCGCTGCCCAGATCCTTCACGCTTAGCGAATCGTCTTTCACGGTGAGTTCGGCGTGGTGACGAGACACCTCCGCCAGCGGAACGCGGATGTCACAATCGTCCTTTCGGCCGATGGTCGTTACCTGGCGCGACAGCGGAAAATCTCTACGGTCACCCGACTCGCGAAACATGACCAGACTGGCTTCCATGCGAACTCCTCAAGACGAACTGTCCGCACCGCCGATGGGTGCCCGACGCGCCTTCAATCCCCAAACGACGATCTTGAGTATACCGCGATCCTGGCGGTGATTCAAACCCATCTTCGTGTAAGCTCTTGTCATTACTCATCCAAACATGGTACCGTCGACCGACGCTGGGGGCGGCTGGTCTTTGATCGTGGTCCACGTCTCGATCCGATAATGGGCTGCCTTGCCTGTTGAACAGCGGCCACCGCCGGGATGGACTGATATGACTGCCGTGGGTTTGTACATTCACACACCGTTTTGCGAGACGAAGTGCGGTTATTGCGATTTCTATTCCGTCGCCCTGAAGGATCGTCAGACCGCCCCGCTGGTCACCCAACTGCTCGCCGAGTTGGACGTTCGGCTGAACGCCCGGGTGACGACCGTCCGGACCGTCTTCGTCGGGGGCGGAACGCCCACTGTCTTGCCTGCGGATCAGCTAACGCGTTTGTGTGCCCGGCTTGCCACCATCACCGCGCGGCATTCTGTGGAAGAGTTCACCGTCGAAGCCAACCCAGCCACCGTTGATGATGAGAAACTGGCTATTCTCACCGAGGCCGGGGTCGACCGCCTGTCGATGGGTGCCCAATCGTGGCATCTTTCGGAGCTGGCAGCACTGGAACGGTTGCACACGCCGGACGACATCGCGCCCGGGGTCGCGCTCGCGAGGCGGTACGGTATTCGGCGGATCAACCTGGATCTGATTTTCGGCATCCCCGGTCAAACGATGGAGACATGGGCGGAGTCCTTGCGACGAACCGTCGACCTGGGCGTCGAACACGTTGCGTGCTATGGCTTGACGTACGAGCCGAACACGAAGTTGACGGCCCGTTTGCGCGCCGGCGGTGTTCAGCCATGTGACGAAGAACTCGAGGCTGAGATGTATCTGTACGCTTTGGATTTTCTCGAAGGTCAGGGCTACCAGCAATACGAGACCAGCAACTACGCCCGGCCGGGCGAGCGCTCGCTGCACAATCTGATTTACTGGCAGAACGATCCGTACGTCGGTGTTGGCCCTTCGGCGGCGGGTTGCGTTGCCGGGCAGCGGTACAAAAACGTATCCGACATCAATGCCTATGTGCGCGGGATGGAGCGCGACGGCAGCGCGGTTTGTGAGACCGAACAGGTTACGGGCGCGACGCTTGCGGCGGAACACATCATGATGCAACTGCGCGTGGTCTCGGGGATCGACGTGAAACGCTCGGCCGAGGCGACGGGCATTGATCTCGCCGGAAGACTGGCGGCGCCGCTTTCGCGTTTAAGGTCGATGGGATTGGTCGCCCAAGACGATCAGTCTATCCGGCTGACGCGCCAAGGGAGATTGGTTGCTGACAGCGTGATTTCGGAACTGTACAACGAGCTATACCGCTGCGAATCGAGGGGCGGCGGCGATCGTCCGCTGCCGGTTCTTGACGCTCGGTCGTCTCACGCATGACCGCTCACGTAATCTCCGTTGAACGACGCGGGTTCTCCTAGCGACAAGTCCCACGACCGAACCGAAGGCCGATTGGTTCAGAGCGATCTTCGGTTCGGTCGGTGCTTTCCCGGCAAGGGCTGCCGACAGTCCTATGCCGCCGCCCCCGGTCGTGGTCGCAGCAATCTCCGGTCGCGATCTCGTCATCCTATTGTCGCATTGGCGACTTTTCTCCGGGCCGACTACTTGGCGAAGCCCTTGCTAATCGGGATCTCGTTGGAATCACATACACCGTTGCCATTGGCGTCGTCGGGGTTGTCCAGCGGACAGGCGTCACAGGCGTCGGGAATGCCGTCACCGTCGGTGTCGACAAGGTCATTACCTCCTGGGCACACGTCGGCTGAATCGCAGACACCGTCGCCATCGGTGTCATTGGGATTGTCCAGCGGACAGACGTCACAGCCGTCGGGCACGCCGTCACCGTCGGTATCAACGAGATCATCGCTGCCGGGACACACATCCACTGAATCGCAGACACCGTCAGCGTCCGTGTCGGCGTCGACCGGACAGGGATAAGGAAGACCCTGGAACGCATCCGAAACAGCCGTCACGTCCAGG
>CAYQFV010000255.1:0-3402 GCA_964416845.1 uncultured Phycisphaeraceae bacterium
ACGACGCGCTCGACGTGACGCGCGACACGTCGAATCACGCCGTTCGCCGATGGGGCACGCTTGGCGAAGATGAGCAGAACGTCGTTCTGGACCGGCAGCGACTCGCCTACATTGACGAAGTGATGGTGAACTGGTGCCCGGCCCTCGGCACGGTGCTGGCCAACGAAGAGGTGACCAACGAGGGACGCAGCGATCGCGGAAACCATCTCGTGTATCGCCGCCCGCTTCGTCAATGGATGCTTCGAATCACCAAGTACGCCGAGCGTTTGCTGAACGACGTCGACGACCTGGATTGGCCCGAAGCCATCAAAGCCATGCAGCGCAATTGGATCGGGCGGAGCACCGGCGCGGAAGTCGACTTTCCGATCGTGTCAGCGGGCAGCGCGGACGTCGTGGTGTCGGATACGGACGCATGGCGACGGGGGCGAGCGAGCGGCTTTCCCGCGCGACCGCAAGAAAGCGTCATTCGGGTGTACACCACGCGTCCCGATACGTTGCACGGCGCGACCTACATGGTCCTCGCGCCCGAACATCCCCTGGTCAATTCGATCACCACGCCGCCCCATCGTGACGCGGTGACGGCCTACGTTGAATCCGCCAGCCATCGGTCCGATCTCGATCGCACCACGGACACCAAAACCAAAACGGGCGTCTTCACCGGCGGGTTCGCGCTCAATCCGGTCAACGGCCGACACATCCCTGTGTGGGTGGCTGACTACGTTCTGATGGGTTATGGCACGGGCGCGATCATGGCTGTCCCGGGTGGCGACGAACGCGATTTCGAGTTCGCCAAGGCGTTCGATTTGGACATCGTCGCGGTGGTTCAGCCGACGCTCGAATGGGCGCAGAATGTCGCCCGCTTACCGAAAGGCTCGCTCGCCGAACTGCGGGCCGCCGCGACCCAACAACTCGCCGAAAGTGTCGAGCGTTGGAAGGCGGAAGATTGCGACACGCGACAAGAGGCGATCCAATTCGCCACCGAACACCTCGCAGCAGATGGTCCCGAGGTCGATCTCACGCCCGAAGCGATTCAACAACTGTACGTCGCCGCGCCGCGCCTGTTTGAGTCGCCTTTCTCGGGCGAAGGCGTCGCTGTTCAATCGCCCGCGGACGATCTTTCCGAATCTGACGACGTGTGTGTTCTCAACGGCCTACCGACGGCCGACGCAAAGCAGGCGATCATTCGATGGCTCGAGCAGCGCGGTCTTGGTCGCGGGGCGGTCAACTACAAGATTCGTGATTGGGTTTTTTCGAGGCAGAAATACTGGGGCGAGCCGTTTCCGGTGTTGCACGGCGAGGACGGCCGAACGATTGCGCTCGATGAATCCGACCTGCCGCTGACTCTGCCGGAGATGACCGATTTCAAGCCCGAAGCCGTCGAAGACGATGCTCAAACGCTTCCCCGACCGCCGCTCGCCCGCGTCGATAGCTGGATGACGGTCGAGCGCGACGGAAAACGCTACACCCGTGACGCGAACACCATGCCCCAGTGGGCCGGCTCGTGTTGGTACTACTTGCGGTACGTGTCTCCCAAGCTGGCCGACCGGTTTTGCGATGCCGATGCGGAGCGCTATTGGATGCCGGTCGATCTATACGTCGGCGGGGCGGAGCACGCGGTGCTTCACCTGTTGTACGCCCGGTTTTGGCACAAAGTGTTGTTCGATCTTGGCCAGGTGTCCACGTCCGAACCGTTCGGCAAGCTCGTCAATCAGGGAATGGTGCAGGCCGTCGCCTACCGCGATCGCGCCGGTCGCATTCTCAACGACCAGCACATCGAACCCGTGGGCGGCGGCAAGTTCGCGACGCGCGACGGAGGCGAGCCGGTCCAGCAGATCACGGCCAAGATGAGCAAATCGCTCAAGAACACCGTCAGCCCCGACGAAATCATCGCCGAATTCGGGGCGGACGCGTTTCGTTTGTACGAGATGTATATGGGGCCGATCGAGGCGTCCAAGCCTTGGAATACCCGCGACGTGCCGGGACTGTCCAAGCTCTTGCACCGCATCTGGCGATTGGTAGTGGATGAATCGTCCGGCGAACTGTCGGCCGCGCTGGTCGACGAACCCGGTAGCGTCGAGGTCAACCGCACGCTCCACAAAACCATCCAACGCATCACCGACGATGTCGAGCAGTTCAAATTCAACACTGCCATCGCGCAGTTGTTCGAGTTCGTCAATTTTCTCACCCCGCAACTGGAGCGTCCGCGACATGCCGTCGAGACGTTCGTGCGAATGCTCGCTCCGTTCGCGCCGCACATCGCCGAGGAACTGTGGCAGCGGCTGGGGCATGAGGGTTCCATTGCGACGGAATCGTGGCCGGCGTTCGACGCAGCGCTTGCGCGCGACGACGAAGTCGAGATCGCCGTTCAGATCATGGGAAAAGTGCGGTCGCGCATCACCGTCCCCGCCGATGCTGACGATCAGATGCTCCAAGACGTTGCCCTCGCTGACGAAAGAATTGCCCAGGCGATCGCCGGCAAGACCGTGCGCAAGGTCATCGTCGTCAAGGGGCGATTGGTCAACATCGTCGCGACATGATGGCCTTGATTGACCCGGCGAAAGCGGGTGCAACACCATGCTGGAAATCGAAGCCAAAATCCGCGTCGACAGCCTGTCGTCCGTTCAGAATCGATTGACATCCCTGGGCGCCCGGTTCGTCGGTCGCTATCTCGAAACCAATCGCATTCTCGATCGCCGGGATGGCTCGCTCCGACTGGGTGGCAGTGGCCTGCGGGTTCGATCGACTGAGACGCTGGAAGGATCGCCCGCGCCGGCGACGCTGACCTTCAAAGGACCGCGCCAAGGCGGTGAATTCAAAACGCGACAGGAACTCGAATGCAGTGTCGATCAGGCTGACACTGCCGAGGAGATTCTGCACGCCATCGGGTTTGAAACAGTGGTCCGCTATCAAAAGCGACGCGAACGATGGATATGGAGCGACTGTCACGTGGAACTGGACGAAGCGCCACTGATTGGCACGTTTGTCGAAATCGAAGGCCCGACAGAGCAGAGCATCCGCACCGTTCGCCGGCAGTTGCGTCTGGACAATGCGACGTTAGAGCCTCGAAGTTATGTCAGAATGCTGGTCGAACACTGCACCGCCGCCGGACTGTCGACGGTGGACATAGGTTTTGAATAACCCTCGACGAGTTGGAGATGCAAGACGAATGATGAATCGATCAAGGAAGTGGGCGCCTGTCTGTGCGGCGACGGGACTCGTGATGATGCTACTGCTTGCGAGTCACGGCGTGGGACAGACGCCGTCAGCGCCGCCCGCACCGTTCAAGCCCGTCATGCCGCTCCTGGCCCTGATGGGCGAGCAAGACGCGCACTTCGACAACATCCGAGAGTTGATCCGTAATGTCGACGCGCCGGAGCGTTTTGAGAAGCTGCGTCACGAAGC
>CAYQFV010000256.1:0-3362 GCA_964416845.1 uncultured Phycisphaeraceae bacterium
CCCGCACCAGGTGGACGAAACCCTTCTTTTCGATCAGGCGTCCGACGCCCAAGATCGATCCCGGCGTTCTTGCAACCCCGTTGGCTTTGAACGAGTTCAGATCGATGCCGTTGTAATTCACGCGGATCTTGTCCGGGTTCACGCCGGGCAGGTGGTTCACCATGAACGTGCGGTTGTACTGGCTGACCGTGACGACGAAACGCGACGCATTGATTTTCATGGCCAGCAGTCGCCGGTCGACGTTCTCACGGAAAATATCAAACGCGTGCAGGGTCAGGCTGTAGGAAAGCCCGCCCAGCAGATTTGCAAGATAGGCCACACTCGCTTCGTGCGTTCCGAAATGAACGTGAACGTGACGCAGCTTGTTCTTCTTCACCCACCGCAGCACCAACGCCGCCTGCTTGAGGTCGGTCCAGTTCGCCCCGGCGTGCCGCAAGACGGCGGCCATCGAACGGGCGTAACCAACCGGATTCTGTCGCACAAGCTTGGCATGACTCCTGACGAACTTCATCGGAGATTCAGACAGAAACTCGGGGATGTATTCCGCCTTGGCCTGAACCCGGCTGATGGATTCGTGGAATCGCCCGTCCGTCGGCTTCTTCAGGGAGGCAATGCGCACGTCGACTCCCTGACGCTCCAACTCGAGAATCTCGTTGACCACAAAGGTTTGCGTGAATCGGGGATACATACGAAGCATGTATCCGACCCGCAACCCATTGTCTGTCTGACGTTTCGAGCTTCCCATGTCTTTCCCTACCGCAACCGGCTTGTGCAATTCGAGACCGCGTCACCGCGCCCGTCACGCGACTCCTGATACCCAATGCGATCGGCGATCAGCGAACTGATGCGAGTCGCCGCCACCTTCCAGGTGAAACGATTCTCGACGTGTGATCGCCCGGCCAGTCCCAACCGCAATCGCATGGCCTCATTTCGCCGAACCGACGTTAGCGCCTCGGCCAGTGCGTCGCAATCATCGGGGCGACACAACAATCCGTTCTCGCCGTCCTCGATGACGTTTTCGATCTGTCCGAGGCGACTGGCGACGACACATCGTCCGGCAGCCATGTATTCGAACAGCTTGATGGGCGAAAAATAAAACGCGTCGCTCGCGCGAAACGGTGCGACGGCGACGTCCATGGCGGCCAGATGCGACGGCACTTGTGAATGGTCGATCGCACCGGTCATGATGACCGCGTCGCCAAGTCCCGCGTCGTGAATCTGCTCTTTGAGCGACGATTCGGTAGGTCCCTGTCCGATGATGAGCAGTTTGGTTGCGGCGTCTTGGGCGACCAGTTGCTTGAACGCGGATACCAGCACATCGACACCATGCCAAACCTTCAAGCTGCCCAAGAACCCCACCACGAAGTTGCCGTCGAGCCCCAACATGCGACGCACCGCACGCCCGTCGTCCGTCGGATCAAACGATGCCACGTCGGCACCGTTGGGCACGACGTGAATCTTGCCGCATTCCACTCCCGCTGCGACCAGCTCGTCACCCAAGGCCGTTGAGACGACGACGATCGCGTCAGCGCCTCGCAACACCCGCATTTCGATTGCCTCAGCCAGCGTCTGCATCTCCAGACGACGATAGCGGGCCGCTTCCCGACTGAGCAGGGCGTTCACCTCAACGATCAACGGTCGGTCGAGCGCCCGGGCGAGGTCGAGTCCAACGTGGCTGAACAGCGAAAGTCGCTCAATGATTGCGTCGGGGGGATTCTCGCGAAGCGAGTCAGCCATCTCGGCGACCACCGGCTCGTTGTAGAAGATCGACCGAAGCTCGCCGGCGACAGTCAAGGGCAGGTCGCGCGTCTTAAGCCATCGACGCAGATCGTCGGCCGGCGATTTGAGACATTTCTGCTGTGACGGAATCGCCACGTCAGCCGGATGCCCGCCGCCCGGTCCGCCGTGCGGACTCAGCAACGTGACGCGGTGTCCCAATGCGCAGAGCGCGTCGGTGATCGCGCGCACGTGGATCGACGCGCCTTTGGTGCCCGATGCGCGGATGCCGAAATCGCTACACACGTACAGGAGATTCATGCGCCCCTCTCCCGGTCAGCATTCCGGAGAATCGTTCGGCGATTCGGTCCAGCGCGCCCATGTCCAGGCGATTGCTGGCCGGTTCAAATGGAGAATCGAGCATCTCCTCCACGTGGGCACCCAATTGTGTCGGCGTGAGCGTCGACGGGTGAAGCGACTTCAACAACCCGAGGCGATCCCAGCACGTCGCACGGATAGCCTGCTCGTATCGCGGGCGAACGCGCGGCACGACCAAGGCGGGTTTCTTGTAGGAGACGATTTCGCACAGTGTGTTGTAGCCGCCCATGCTCACCACCAGATCAGCCTGACGCATGTGACAACTCATGCATTCGCTGGCGTCGATCCAGGTGGTGTTGGGCAACTCGGAGAGTCGTTTTCGCAAGTCGTCAGCGGCTGATCGCGGCAGGTCCGGGCCACCGACAACCGTCGATGAGCCGCCGCGCTCCGCCACGCGCCGAGCCGCATCGGCGAAGTACGTTCGCAGCAATTGCTCGCCGTCCGTGCCGCCGCCGACGGTGACCAGCACGTCGCTTTCGCTGGACTTCGCTGACACGCGATGGTTGCACGCCGATCGGCCGATGTAGCCGGTGTAGACGATTTTCTTGTGGAGACGTTTGGGGAGCTTGTATTCCCGGACGACGTCGTACACGGATTCCATGCCGTAGACCCAGATTTCGTCGAAACACTCGTCGAGCACTTCCTGCACGCCGTCCGCGTTCCACTGCTGAATCGTTGTCTCGGGAGTGTCCTCGATATCTCGCATGCCAAAAACGACGCGTGTTTCGGGACAGTTTCGCTGCAACCACTTGAGCGTGGGGATCATCTCGCGACAAACGCCCAGCGGCGCTTTGTCGACCAGGAACACCGTAGGCCGAAAATAGCGGACGGTCGCCAGGAGCAATGCCCGACGACATTCGAGTAGCTCAGCGACGGACAAGCCGAGATACTTGCTGTGGTACTTGCCGTCAGCCCGCTTCATCAAAGCGGGGAGCTTGACGTAGTCGACGCCGTCCGGCAGCTTGAAGAGCGGGACGAACGGCGTGCCGGTAGCCAGGAGGAACGACGCATGGGGGAATTCTCTGGCGAGGTGGTCACTGATGGCGATGGTGCGTCGTAAGTGTCCAAGACCGACACTCCCGTGGCAGTAGACCATCATCCGATCTCCACCCGGTACTTGGTTATCGCTCATCGCTGAAATCATTCGGTGCGACCCTTCAATACGGATGATGAAAAACGCAGTTTGGCTCGAATCGTTTAGGGCATCTGTTGTGCCAAGCTTCCCGAACGCGTTGGTTTTGGCGTAAACGCTCTATTCGCAGGGCGTT
>CAYQFV010000257.1:0-3291 GCA_964416845.1 uncultured Phycisphaeraceae bacterium
CTACCTCCTGGGTGCTACACTCCCCGCTTGTGGGCTCCCAAACCTATACCAACGGGGCCGACGGAGGCGATCTGCTGTTACTGGAATCGAGGGCAATTCGGTATCTGCTACGACAAGGTTATGGTCGTACCGCTTTCAAAGCGAACCGCTTACAGCCCGTCACTCTGGGGTCTTGTCAGATTCCATCAGTGGTGGGGATGGCGTTGCCCGCTACGTAAGCGTTGCTTGAGCGTATCCTCCGTGGTGCTGGTGGTGATGTTCTTGGCCTATCCCACTCTTGTGTTCATGGGTAGCCCTTCGAGAGGCGAACGCCGTCGCAGGAGAGGCTTGTGCGCCAAGTGCGCCTACGATTTGACGGGCAACCTCTCCGGCGTCTGCCCGGAATGCGGGGCCCCGGCATGATCCACAAGGCTATTGCCGATCAGAGCGAGCGCGACGATTCGCGCGACCGCGCGCCTGGCGGGTTTACTTTCCGATGCAAAACGAACTGAAAACTCGGCCGAGGAGGTCTTCGGTGGTGACGCTGCCGACCACCGAGCCGAGTTCTTCCAACGCTTCTCGAAGCTCCAGCGCGAGAATGTCGGCCCGGTCGATGGTCTCGCCGATGTGAGCCGCTTCGACCATACAACGATCGATGGCCGCGACCGCCTTGACGATCGCGTCGCGCTGCCTCGCCGTTACGAGAACGGTGTCGCCGGCGACTGGCGCGGTCGACATGGCCAGCGCCGTCGCCAGCATTTTCCGACACTCGTCGATGCCATCTCCAGTTGCAGCGCTGATCTCGCAGACCGGACCGATGGCTGCTTGCGTTAGTCGTGCAACGCACCGCTCGACGGTATCCTTGGAAACCGCGTCAGTCTTGTTGGCGACGACCACGCACGGCGTTTGGCCCGCGTGCTTGGCAATCGCCAACGCGTCTGCCATGTGTTCCTTGGCAACATCCACAACCACACACACGAGATCAACCGTCGCAGTGGCGTCTTTGGTGACATCGCCCGCCCGCTGAAGCAGCCCGGACATGCTCTGGTCCACGCCCGCCGCGTCGAGCAGCGTCGCCTCGCGATCACCCAAGTCGACGGCGGCTGACAGCAGGTCGCGCGTCGTGCCGGATTCGGCGGCGCAGATGGAGCGGTCGTGGCCGGCGAGGCGGTTCATGAGCGTGCTCTTGCCGACGTTGGACGGTCCTGCCAGGAGAATGGTCGGTGCGACGTCAACGCGCTCCGACGATTCGGCGTGCTCGATGAGGTGCTTGAGGTCTTGTGCGAGACGAGTGAGCCTCAGTCGCAGGTCGTGCGGCGTGATGAATTCAATCGGTTCCTCGGCGAAGTCGATGTCCGCCTCTACCAGCGCAACCAACTCGGCAAGCTGCTCCTGCGCTGATTCGATCAAGTGCGTGAGTCGACCGTCTTTCATGCGGTGGGCCACGCGCAGTTGAGCGTCTGACCGGGCGTAGATGAGTGCGGAAATCGCCTCGACGCGGGTCAGGTCCATCGCACCCGCAAGGAACGCGCGGGCGGTGAATTCACCCGGCAACGCTGCCCGGGCACCCAATTCGAGCACGCGTTGAACGAGCATGGCTAGCAGAGACGGCGAACCGGGTGTGTGGAATTCGATGCAGTCCTGCCGGGTGTAGCTTTTCGGTGCCCGAAAGAAGTACAATTCAGCGGGCACGGAGCACTCCGGTTCGATCACAGCCTCCCCCGTCAGGCGACGAAAGCCGGGCAGCGTGGCGAAATCGATCGGTTGGTCAGGAATGAAAGTTTGCTCTGCGATGGCGACGACGTCTGGCCCGCTGCAACGGACGATTCCCCGCGACGCAAAACCGGGCGGAGACGAAATAGCCACAATCGTGTCATCAATCGCGTGGTAAAGCACGTTCGGATTCCCGGGAGCATCGGTGGCAACGTCGGACGGACGGGCGTTATCGAAGCGGTTGTTATTATGGTGACTGCCGCAGCACGGTCAAACGGCAGTGGCGGCGCGAAGATGGGGTTGCGTCGAGCTTGATATGGCGATTCGATTTGTCTGCGATCGGTGTGGTGCCTCGTTGGGCACGAATGACTCCAAGCGTTTCATCGTGAAGATGGAAGCGTACGCAGCCGCCGGTCCGGTCGAGTTCTCGGCGAGCGATCTTTCCGATGAAGACGACGGTTCGCTGAAATCCGTCCTGCGTGAGTTGGAGCAAGCGGACCCGGACACGATTGAGGATCAGACGTATCGCTGTTTGCGTTTCGACCTGTGCGCCCCGTGTCACCGCGATTTCCTGCGGTCGCCATTGGCATGACACGCCCGCGTAGCAATTCCGACCGAGCGTCAGGGGAACTCGTGCCCGCTGGATTCTTGAAGCTGCGCCATGTATCGGTTGAAGGTTGTGCTGGCTTGTTTCAGAGCGTCGGCGTCGTAGGGTTCGAGCTTGACCACGAAGGTTCCCCCGACCGGCAGCGTCACTTCCTGGATGAGCACCTGGCCGCTGATGCGCCGCACCCACGCCTTGACACCGGGCGCTTCGACGACGAAGCAATCCTTAACGCCGCCATTGATGTGAATGATCTCTCGGCCAACAACCTCGACGAGCATGGGCGTGAAACGGTCTCCCACGCCAAGAACGGCTGCGACCGGGTTAAAAACCTGCATACGCCAAGATTGGCCGACCTTGATGTCCGGCATCGCGTCGAAGGGATGAAACATGTCCGAGAAGGTCCCGGCGAGCGCAAGGTCGATCTTGAACACTTGTTGAAAGGTCCCCGCATCGACCCGAAAGGCGAATTCCTTGTGGTACCGTTCCCCATGGATACGAATCGGCTTCCAGTTTCCAAGGACCGCAATATCGACTTCATCGAGCCTTCCTTCGGGGTTGAAAGCCGATCGAATCTCGATGTACGCAGGCCCGAGCATGGGGAAATCGTGAATGTAAATCGCGTCGTCCCGATCCGTCGACGACCCACCGCTGTAACGCGTCCAGATGCCCCCGATTCTGATCTTGTTCGCACCGTAAATACCGTATTGAGCTTGCTTGCCCCACCGTCCCACCCATTCCCGCCGCACAACGCTCGGCGGCTGTTGAGCGGTCCACGCCGGAACGATGTCGTGCCAAACAAGCCAGCCCATAGCGACCGACCAGAAAAGCACAATGGCGAGTCCTGACATTCTTGCGATCATGGGCGACGGGTCCCGGGCTGCGGCGACGATTCGACAAGCGACACATTCCATTTTAGGGTCACCACCATCGCGGTCAAAGAGGCGATCAATCTTGCAGGGCGAACGGGATCAATCACGATGAACGGGCCGGAC
>CAYQFV010000258.1:0-3230 GCA_964416845.1 uncultured Phycisphaeraceae bacterium
ATCTTTCCGAATCGGTAGCGGTTGGCAACCGGGTCGAGCACCCAGTCAACGCCCAGCATCCCCACGTTGACCCTGTCAGCCTTTCGCTTCCGGTCGCCGCCGAAGACGTACGTATGCGACGTGTTCAACTCGCCGATCAACTCGCCGATGACGAATTGAACGTCCTGCCGACACGATGCCAGCCGAAGCAGCCGACCGTACTTGGTCTTCATGTCGACCCAGTCCAAGCCGTGCATCCCCGGTTCGTAGTAGAAGTCGCGTTCCATACGCCACGCTTCGTTGAAGATCTGCCGCCACTCCGCGACCGGATCCAGCATCATCTTCAGACCCGAGAGATCCAGATTGTCAGCCTTGGCGCTGCCGGAATTGGCGTCGATCAAGCCGACTTTGTTTCCCTTCCGGTAGACGATCGTCGATCCATCGGCTGACAGCTTGTAGGCCGTCACGCCCTCGATGACCGTACGCTCCTCGCGATCGTCGAACGAAAAAGCGTTCAGCGTGCGTGGCCCCGGCGCACGATATTCGAAGCGGTTGAAATCGCCTTCGTCAGCGTTCAAGTAGAATACAGACTTGTCGTTGGCAGTGAGGTTGCGATAGTTGCCGCGAGGCAATGGCAGCATTTCGACGCGATCCGCAATGCCGTCCCAGTCGATGACGACCTGCGGGGCTTTGTCCGTCGCATCCGCATCGTCGTCGTCGCCCGATTTCTCATCGCCGTCCTCGGTGATCGGCTCCTCGTCGCTCTTGAATGGAAACAGCGCAGGGCCATCCTTGCGAAGCGTCACGGCGTACACGCCAGCCACCTTCTTGTAGACCATTTCCCACTCGAAATCGCAATACGTCGGATCAAACCGGCGATTCGAAATGAAGAACAGATGTTCGCCATCGCGAGAAAAAACCGGGCCGAAATCGTTGAAGAGGTCGCCGCTGACGCGATGAATCGTGCCGGTGTCCAGCCCGTAAACGTACACCTTGTACACTAGGTCGTCGTCCATCTTGGAGTAGGCAAGGTACTTGCTGTCGGGCGACCAGGTGAAATCTGAGATTAACTTGCGATCGAGCGAGACGTCAACGTTTTCATAATGCGACTTGTCGACCGCGGTGATACTCTTGGTCGCAACATCAAGGTAATAGAATCGCAGCGTCTGATCGGCGAACGCGATCTTCTTGCTGTCGGGTGACCATCGCAACGCGTGTCGGTAGCCGTCCTTATGATGCGTCAGTTGCACCGCCTCGGTCTTGCCCTGCGGGTCAATCAAGTAAATCTCATACTCGCCGCTCTTGTCGGACAGGTAAGCCACCGTCTTGCCATCGGGAGACCACACAGCGTCCTTGTCACGCGCACCCGAATCGCGTGTGAGATTGCGTATCTCACCGTCCGATTTGGGAACGGAAAACACTTCGCCTCGCGCGACGACCAGCGCTCTCGCACCCGATGGCGATACCGCGATGCCCTGAACGTTCTTCTCCACCTTCTGCAATCGCGGACGCGTTTCAGGGGCATCCGCCCGTATCTCGATCGGCACTTGCCGCGTCGCCTTGGTGCTAACATCGAGAACCCAGAGTGCTCCGCCGAGTTCGTAGACAATTTGATTGCCCCCCATGCTCGGCCGGCGAATGTCGTAATCGCGATGATTGGTGATCTGCTCGATTTTCTTCGACGAGGTGTCGTAGGCGAAGATGTTTAGAACACGGTCGCGATCCGAGCTGAAGTAGATCTTGTCGCCGATCCACATTGGTAGACGATCCGTGCCGTCGAACTGCGTGATGTTGGTTAAGTCGTTGCTACCGAAGTCGTAGACGTAGACCTCCTGCGCGGTCCCGCCGCGATAGCGTTTCCACGTTCGGTTTTCTCGAGAGTTCTTGTTGTAGGCGATGTGCTTGCCGTCAGGCGAGAAGCTGCCCGCGGACGCCTCGTTGAGAATCAACGTTTCCAAACCAGTTCCATCCGGTGCAATGAGGAACAGTCGGTCGAAGCGGCTGAAGCTGCTGCGCGAGGAGCGAAAGAGAATCTTATTGCTCACCGGGTGCCAACCAACGACCTCGTCGTATCCCGGATGAAACGTGACCCTCGTGATGTTCCCACCGTCGGCGTCCATGACGTACACGTCGGCGTTGCCGTCGTATTCGCCCGTGAATGCGATCATCGAACCGTCGGGCGAAAACTTCGGAAATCGCTCTTGCCCGTCGTTGATGGTCAGCCGGACAGCGACGCCGCCGCTAGCTGGTGCTCGCCAAATGTCCTCGCCGCTGACGAACACAATGGTATCGTTGTGGATGTCCGGAAACCGCATCAGTCGAGTGACTTGTGATTCGTCAGCTAGTGCGGTGGACACACAAAGCAGTGCCGCCATCGCCGGGGCGATGTTCGCCCACCGGCAGGATACGTGTGAGATCGCCCTTGTACGCCGATTCGCCATGAGAACTTCTCCATCTGTTGGGGGTGCGTTGACTTCACGCCGCCAGTTCGCTACGCGGCGGCGTTTCGCCGTGGCACGAATGGCCGGAAACTGTCGCGCCGCCGGAACGTTCGTACGACCACAATCTAATCCAGCGGTCGTCCTTTGGATAGGCCCCGTTCTTGACAGGCCGGTCCGATGCACGCTGCTCGTTCGATGCGAATGTGTTTGTGTGACAGTCGCACACGTCATCGCGCACCGGATGTCGCCGAGACAAGAGCATGTCCACCGAAAGCGGACGATCAACAGCGACTTGCCGCCTCGCTCATCCAGCGAATCCGTAGCTAGGCGGGGCGATCGGAAATCGGTTGTTGGGGTCGCGCTGTCGACGCTTCAGCGGGTGGGTTGGCAGCAGCGTCACGGGCTCTTGTGGCAAGGCGGCAGGCGAGACGAATGGCGGCTTTCATGCTTGAGGGGTCCGCTCGGTTTTGCCCGGCGATATCGTAGGCCGTTCCGTGGTCGACGCTAGTGCGGATGATCGGCAACCCGAGCGTGACGTTGACCGATTCCCCGAACGAAAGGAGCTTCACCGGAATAAGCCCCTGGTCGTGGTACATCGCGACCACGCCGTCGTACGGTTTCTTGGCAAGATCGACAAACAACGTATCGGCGGGGAAAGGCCCTTCCACAACGATGCCGTGCTCGCGTGCCATCAACATGGCCGGCTCGACTATGCGGGGTTCTTCGTCCCCGAAAAGCCCCTTTTCGCCGGCCGGGCGGGTGGGGGGATCGGGAAGGCGGTGGGGTGGGGAAAGGTGGTGCGCTACGTGT
>CAYQFV010000259.1:0-3214 GCA_964416845.1 uncultured Phycisphaeraceae bacterium
ATCCGATCTGATGGCGTAGGAAGGCCCAGACGAATTGATGAAGATACTGTACTCCAACCACCAACATGATCAGTCGGCCCGCGACGCCATGCGAAAACTCGCCGCCGGCTCAACCGCGTCGCCAACATCGTGGCCGTCAAACGGCCACATCGAGCAGCGTGCCGGTCGGACCGCACGACGTCGCACGTCGGCGAACGCTTCGGAACATTTGGGTAGCGGACGCGAGAAAACCGCGTTTTCAAGCCACAAGCACGGATTATCGGAGAGGGGGGGATTCTTTTCGCCGATCATCGCCTCCGCTGCGAGAGAGCGAGGATAAGGCGTAAGTGCCACCCTGGAAATGGATTACAGTTTTCCAACCGGTTACGGTTCGTCACGATTATCTACGATTCGTGCCCCCGAGATTGGGACAGAATTGGGACAGCGAAGGATGCCCGAGGCGTCGGCGCGGGATCTGGCGACGCTGCAGATCGCGGACTTCCGGATGGCGATCTACGACCGGGCGGCTTGCCGGGAGGGCGATCTGAGTAGTTGCCTGACATTCTGTGCGTTCCCAGAGTCACACCGGCCGCATTTGCGAACGACAAACGTCGTGGAGTATCCGTTAGCGGAGACGCGACTGCGAATGAGCGCAGCCGAGCGTTTCAAGAAGACTATGAGCGGCGTGTGCATGGTTCACCAAGTGTCAACGCGTTTACCGTGGAACTGACGTCGTCTCAAGTAGGGGCATCTGTGCAGCCAGTTTCCGCTCCCAAGCGCCACGCCCCCCCCGAAGAGTGGCGTGACGGAAACAAACGCGATGAACTCACACGCTGCCCCGGATCGTGTTTACACAGAGCCTACGACTACATCCTGGACCTCGCCGATGAGTTTGCCGTCGAGTTGATACAACGGTCGGCAAGTGTCACCGGGATTCGCGGTATCGTGGGGGAGATGCTCCGCCGATCCGATGCGTTCAGACCGCCGATCGCGGAGATCGTCAACTTGCTCGAAGATTTCGACCGAAGGCTCCGCACCTGTACTTCCGCCGCGACGATTGCCGCAGAGCTTTCCGTGGCCAGATCAAGCACGAGATTTCCGGCGCTGCACTGCTGGCGAGTTGAGCCCGATTGGCGTTTCGCAGATGGCGATAGGCTATCCGGAATGTCGGGTCCCGCTGCCAAGGTCGTTGCTATTAAGCTCATCGTTCCGCGTTCCATTGACCTGGTGCACGAGATGTGGCATCAGTGCCCATCGCGTCACGATCCATCAACCCGAAGACGGAGTAACAAGCGATGTACTACGCGCATAGCGAAAACGGCGACGGCGATGGAAGCCGCGAAACGCTCGCAGATCACCTTCGGTTCGTATCAGAACGCGCCGCCCAATACGCGTCGGTTTTGGCCGCCGGCGAACAGGCTGCGATGGCCGGGCTGCTTCACGATCTTGGCAAGTACGCCGATCAGTTCCAGAGGCGATTGGACGATCCTCGCCATGAACGGGGGCGCGATCACTGGTCCTCCGGTGCGGCGTTGGTCGCGTGCTGCTACAAGTCTCTCGGCATCGTGCCCGCGCTGGCCATCGAGGGACACCACGCGGGACTGCGAATGCTAAGCCCTTGGAAGGAGTTCGCGAGCAAACTCACAGCACGTATCAAGTCCGAGCCAGAGTCGTTCACGGACGCGGACATCTCGCGATTGAAGAGTCGTTTCGATCGCGACGGTCTTGCGCTGCCCAAGTTGGCCGACGGCTTGGTCCCCAGCGGGGACGATGCGCCAGCCGACATGCTCGACGTGCGCATGCTCTTCTCCACGCTCGTCGACGCGGACTTCATCGAAACCGAAGCCCACTTCGACGGCGATGCCGATAGCCCGAGGCGGTATCGCGACGAGGGGCCGCCACTCGACCCCGCCCGCGCGCTTGACGCGGTCCAAAGCCGAATCGGCGAACTGACACGAGAATCCAAAGCTGATCGCAGCGTTCAGCGCATGCGCACAGCGCTCGTCGAAGCCTGTCTCGCCGCGGCCGCTCGACACCAACCAGGCGTTTTTACGCTCTCCGCGCCAACCGGGTCGGGCAAGACGTTGGCGATGCTCGCCTTCGCGATACGCCACGCGATGGAGCACGACCTGCGGCGTGTGATCGTCGTCGTGCCGTTCCTCAGCATCATCGACCAGACCAAGAGCGAATACTGCAAGCTCTTCTCCCGCGCAAACGGGTTCCCGTCCCAGTTCGTCATCGAGGACCACAGCAACGTTCATTCCTACAGGGACGAAACGAAAGACGCAGTCGCCGACAGCATTGACCCCGACGACCGACTCCACCGGCTACTCGCGCAAAACTGGGATGCGCCGGTCGTGCTCACGACCACTCTTCAATGTCTGGAATCGCTCATGTCGAATTGGCCGTCAGCCTGCCGAAAACTGCACCGTTTGGCCAGAAGCGTCATCCTTTTCGACGAGGTCCAGACGCTACCGGGGCATCTCGCAGTCCCCACACTGGCAACACTCTCCCGACTGGTCGAACGATTCGGATCCACTGTCGTGTTCAGCACTGCCACGCAACCCGCTTTCGATCATCTCGATCAGTATGTCCGACCCCACGCACAAGCCGGCTGGCGCGCCACTGAGATCGTCCCCAACCCGTCGGACCTATTCGAGCCGATGGCTGGCCGCGTTCGCGTTCGCTGGCAACACGATCACGTCCTCCCTTGGGCCGAACTCTGCGATCAGTTGGCCGACGACAACCAACCGCAAGCCCTCTGCATCCTCAACCTGAAACGGCACGCAATACAGGTCGCCGAGATGCTTCGCGAGCGAGACATCGACGGCCTGCTGCATCTTTCCACCAACATGTGTATGGCCCACCGCATGAAAGTGCTTGCAGGCGTGACCGAGAGGCTCAAGGGCGGCGACCCCATTCGTTTGATCGCCACCCAGTGCGTCGAGGCCGGCGTCGACCTGGATTTCCCGGTCGTCTATCGAGCGTTCGCCCCGTTGGAGTCGATCGCCCAAGCCGCCGGACGCTGCAATCGTCACGGTCGGCGCGACGCCCCAGGTGTCGTCCACGTGTTCAAGCCCGAATCCGACGGCCGACCGACGTGCCCGCCCGGCGCTTACAAAGATGCCACCAACGCGACGGAGGTTTTCCTGAGGGGGTTAAGTGCCAATACTATGGCACTCGATGACTTCAGCATCCTGAGCAATCCCGCCCGGCTGCGCGCCTACTTCCGCCA
>CAYQFV010000260.1:0-2786 GCA_964416845.1 uncultured Phycisphaeraceae bacterium
CGGGCGCCGCGTTTGAAGAAACGCGGGCCATCCGACACACCTACTACCAACTCGCCCGGTCGGTCGTCGATCGCGCCGTCGCCCAACACGCACCCGAATGCACATTCGACCTCCACGTCGCCACCATGTCACTCTTCGGAACGTTGAATTGGCTGTATCGCTGGTACGACCCCCGTCACGGAAAATCACCCACCGTGCTCGCCAATCAAATCGCCGACCAGTTTCTCACTGGCGTGTTGCACACCACAGGCGCGACCGAAAGTGTCAGCCCCGTAAACGAAATACCATAGGGACGGATCATTCACCGCCAGCGGCCACCACAGATTCAGGAGCGAGCGTTTTGAACATCTGCGATATTCAGATTCACGAGGCCAACAGCTTGAAACAGGCGGCTTCACTTATGGAACAGTTCGGCGACCAAGCCCGGCTTCTGGCGGGCGGAACGGATCTCCTGGTCGATCTCAAAGCCGGCCGAGTGCAGGCGGATCACGTAATCTCCATCAGTCGCATCGACGCCCTTCGCGGTCTGACCACCGATGACGCAGGTCTATCCATCGGTGCATTGACTACCGCCAACGAGTTGATGCAGTGTCCCGCCGTCCGCGAACGGCTCCCCGCCATCATCGACGCAACGCAGGATCTGGCAGCCCCGCAAATCCGCAACATGGCCACCGTCGGCGGCAACGTCGCCAGCGCGATTCCGTCGGCTGACCTGCCCCCCATTCTGATCGCTCTGGACGCGTCCGCCGTCCTATGGTCTCCGGGAGGCGAACGAACCGTTCCGCTCGCGTCTTTTTTCGCAGGCCCGCGTCGCAACATTTGCAACAACGACGAACTGCTCAAGTCCGTCGTCGTTCCTTTTCCGCCTGCTGATTCCGGCGCTGCCTACGCGCGGTTTTCGCTTCGAGCCGCCAACGCATGTGCCGTCGCAGGCGTTGCTGCCTACGTTCAAATCGGTGACGACAACGTCGTGCGCGATGCGCGCGTCGTCCTGGGTGCAGTTGCGCCGACCCCTAGACTCGTTCCGCAGGTCTCCGACGTGCTGATCGGTCAACCTCTTGATGACCAGCGCATGATCGCCGCTGCCGCCGCTGCGGTCGCCGCGTCGGATCCCATCTCCGACATCCGCGGGTCGGCTGATTATCGTCGCCAACTGGTCGACGTGCTGACCCGTCGAGCGTTGGCAACATCCGCCCAACGAGCGAAGGAGTCGATTCGATGAGTCGCGTCTGCACCCTCAACATCAACGGTGAACGGCACGTCGTCGCCACGCAACCGGGCGAAACGCTCCTCGACCTCCTGCGCGACAAGCTCCGCCTCACCGGTACGAAGAAAGGCTGCAACGTCGGCGATTGCGGCGCGTGTACGGTGCTGGTGGATGCGAAGCCGATGAACGCATGCCTGCTTCTGGCGTCCGAAGTCGCCGGCAAGCAAATCACAACCATCGAAGGCATTGCGACCGGCGGAACGCTCGCGCCCATCCAACGAGCATTCGTCGAAGAAGGCGGGATTCAGTGCGGCTACTGCACGCCCGGCATGATTATGTCGTCGACCGCACTACTCGCCGAGAATCCTGCGCCGACCACCGAGCAGATCAAAGACGCCCTCGCAGGTAATCTGTGCAGGTGCACGGGCTACAGTGGAATCGTGCGCGCGGTGCAAGGATGTGAGAACTACCTCGACGACGGACGATGTTCCAAGAAAGACAACGGTCACGACACGAAGCAAGACGCATCGTCTTCGAAACGCCGTTGGTCCACCGTCGGTGTTTCGATTCCGCGGGTCGACGCAGCCGACAAGGCAACCGGAAAAGCGTGCTACACCGCCGACATCAACCTGCCCAACATGCTCCACGGTCGCATTCTCGGATCGCCGATCGCCCACGGTCGCATCAAGCGGATCGATACGTCCAAGGCGGAAGCGCTGGACGGCGTGGTCGCGGTGCTTACCGGCAAGGACGTGCCCGACACGACCTACGGCGTGTCGCCTCCGCGCTACGACGAATACGTTCTCGCCAAGGACAAGGTGCGTCACGTCGGTGACGAGGTCGCAGCCGTGGTCGCGGTGGACGAGAAAACAGCCGACCGGGCGATCGCCTTGATCGAGGTCGACTACGAGGAGTTGCCGGTCGTGCTCGACCCGTTCGAGGCCGTCGCAGAGGGCGCTCCGCTTCTGCATGAGCGATATGCCCGCAACATCAACACCCACGTCGATCAGTCGTTTGGCGATATCGAGAAGGCCTTCGCCGAGTCCGCGTACGTTCGCGAAGAAACCTTCACGGGCAACCACATCTATCAATGCCCGCTCGAACCCCACGCCAGCATCGCAACATGGGACCACGACGGCACGCTGGTACTATACAGTTCCACCCAAGTGCCCCACTACGTTCAATACATGATGGCCCACGTGTTGCACATTCCGCTCGGGCGTATTCGCGTCATCAGGCCCGCTGTCGGTGGCGGATTCGGCGGCAAGGCTGAGACCACCCCGCTCGATCTCTGTGCCGCGCTGTTCAGTCGCCAGACCGGCCGACCCGTCAAGATGGTCTACTCCCGCGAAGACATGTTCCACCACGGGCGAGGCCGACACAAACAGCACATGAAGTTCAAGCTCGGCGTGGACGCCGACGGACGCATCAAGGGGTTCAGCAGCGAGATCTACCTCGACGGCGGCGCTTACTCGTCGTTCGGCGTAGCGACGGCCTACTACGCCGGCAGCGTCGTGCCCACGCTCTACCACATCCCCAACTACAAGTACGACGGCTACCGCGTCATGACCAACAAGCC
>CAYQFV010000261.1:0-2711 GCA_964416845.1 uncultured Phycisphaeraceae bacterium
ACTAGCTCACACGGCTGCCCGGTGCGATGTCTTCGGCGGTCGTGATCGTGATGACCTGCGCATGATCGGCGCTGCTGGCTGCCAGGAGCATGCCCTGACTTTCGACGCCGCGCATCGTTCGCGGGGCAAGGTTGGCCACGATGACCAGATTGCGACCCATAAGCTGCTCGGGGGTGTAGTGTCCCTTAAGCCCAGCGCAGATTTGCCTCTGCTCGTCGCCCAAATCAACTGTAAGAACCAACAGCTTGTCCGCGTTGGGGTGGTCTGCCGCTTCGACGACTTTTCCGACGCGAAGGTCGAGTTTCGTGAAATCGTCGAATTGGATGGTCTCGGGTTTCGGTTCGCTGCTCATAGCCGGTCACTCAGTCTCGTTTCCAAGGGCAATTCTCCACCGCCGGATCAGCACTGGGCATCGCCCAGATGCCACGATGTGCGACTCTATGCGTTGGTGGCTCATTTCTCAAGTCGCGCAACCACCCTGCCGCATAACTCCGTCGTCGCTTCGCCGAGGGTGCGGTGTGTGACGCATCGCTGAGTGCGCTTCGGTGCTCTTCCTGTCGAACGTCGCTCGCTCCGGGTGACGTGTCGCCGGGGCTGAACCGCATTGCGCTCAACTTTCGCAAAAAATCCGCCGAAATATCTGCGGTGCGCGGACAACATACGAAATCGTTGCGTCCCATCCGGGACCGGGGCGGCCGAGAGACGTCGCCCCTGCCACAATACTCTCACGAATAGGAGTGAATCACATGCCGGCCACAGCCACACGACGTACGGGGAAAACGAGGACCACGCGGTCCACAACGACGCGGGCGACAGCGACCCGGTCCAAAAAAGCATCGACCACCCGACGGGGCGCGTCTTCGACCACCGCCAAGAAAGCCACCCGAGCAACGGCAAGCCGATCGACCACCAGCAGGGCGACCGGTAGCAAGACCACGACGGGACGTCGCACGACCAAGGCCACCGTCACACGCGGAACCGCCAAGACCTCTGCCGCCCGCAAGACACGCACCGTGACAACCGCCAAGAAGACTGGCACGCGTACAGCCGCCCGAGCGACCGGCACGACGACATCGAGAGCGACCACCACTCGGAAGGCCACCTCGCGCACGACCACCCGCGCGACGGCAGGCAAGCGAACCACCACGTCATCGCGCAGGACGACCACCAAACGCACGCCCAACGCCGCGTTCATGCAGCCCGTGCAACCCGACAGCGCCCTCGCGCAGGTCGTAGGTTCCAAGCCCATTCCGCGGACGCAGGTGACCAAGAAGCTCTGGGCGTACATCAAGAAGAACGGCCTGCAGGACCCGACGCAGCGTCGCATGATCAACGCCGACCCCGCCCTCCGCACCGTATTCGGCGGCAAGCGACGCGTTGACATGTTCCAAATGACCAAGCTGGTCAGCACCCACTTGGGCAAGGTCAAGTAAGCATTCCATCGTCGTCCGACTCGCCGTCTCGGCGATCGTAGAGATTCCACGTGCCGCCGCAGGATGGCTCCTGCGGCGGCATTTCTCTTTGCCGCAGGCCCGCCGTGAGTCTCGCCATGACGCTGAACGCAAACCACCACCGCCCCGCCGGCACATGCGACGACAGCGGCGCTGGAAGGATCGTCGTCACCCGGCCGATAAACACTGAGCGGCGCGGCACCGTTGCACGTTCGGCGAGCGACCGGGCGTGTGGCGTCTGTTAATGGCGCGGTCCGGGATTGAGCGAAACATGAACGGCAGCAAGCCAACGATCATCTTCAGTGTCGACGTCGAAGATTGGGGACAATCCGTGTTGGATCGCCGCCTGCCGATCGGTGACTATTGCGCCGACAACGTTCGGCGATTGATTGAATTGCTCGCAAAGACCTCCAATGCGCAGGCGACGTTTTTCGTGTTGGGAAAGTTCGCGCGCAAACACCCCCACGTCGTGAAAGAGCTGGTTCAGAACGGCCACGAGGTCGCCTGCCACGGATTCGGGCATGTTGAAGTCCACGAGCTCGGACCACAACGATTCGCGGAAGATCTTCGGGCCGCCAAGGATGCGATTTCGGACGCGGCGGGCGTCCGGGTGACCGGCTATCGCGCTCCGGTATTCTCCATCGGTCGACACGGCTTCTGGGCGCTCGACGTGCTGGCTGACGAGGGGTTCGTCTACGATTCGAGCGTGTTTCCATTCAACGGCCCGCGCTACGGTGTGGCTGGTTGGCCTGACGACGCGCGATGCGTGCAACTAGGCGATGGGCGGTCGATCACCGAGTTTCCAATGACCACGACCCGGATCGGCAAGCGTGCAGTGCCGATTTCCGGCGGAGGATACGCGCGGTTGATCCCCCGACCGTTGTTGGTGCAACTGTTTCGTCGTGAAGCGAGGCGGCGGGAGACTTGGCCGGTGTTCTATTGTCATCCGTACGAGATTGATCCGAATGAGTTTCGCCGAACAACGCCGTCGCCTTCATGGGGCACGAGGCCAATCAAGTGGTCACTCAAGCTCAATCAACGGATCGGTCGGCGCGGATTCGCCTCGAAGTTGGAAGCCCTGATGAACGCGTTTCAAATCCGGTCGTTTCGGCAAGCTATGGACGAACTCGCCCCCCTGCCGAGTTTTCGTCTCGCGGATATCGGTTTGAAACCTGCCCGAGCAAGGTTCGCCCTGCCGGAACCCGTTCTCCCTGCACCGCTCGCGAGCGAGAGTAACGCGCACATCACCGGCGAAGAAGT
>CAYQFV010000262.1:0-2598 GCA_964416845.1 uncultured Phycisphaeraceae bacterium
CGGGAGGTCTACAATGCGATTCGGTGTCAAAAGTCGCGCGGCAGCAGGAACGTTGGTGATTGTTATGGGTATCGCAGCCGTCATCGCGCAGGCTGGCGGGGTTGCGGAAGGTCAGTCCCTTGGAATCAGTCGGTTCACGGTTGATGGAGGCGGCGAGCCATTCAGCGCCGGCGGTGGTGTCGATCTTCTCAACGGCAATGGCGTTCGGACCGTCGCCCTCCGCGGCGACGATGGGTTGAGTGGGGATGGCGGCACTATTCAAGCGTTCGATGGGACGGGCACGCTGGTGTTTGAGCTCGATTCCGCGATCAGTAGCGGTGCACCGAACATGATGCTCGAGCATCCCAGCGGCGGCAACCTCAGCCGACTCTTCTTCACCGTGGACAGCGGCGGCAGGCTTGATTTCCGCAACGCAGCAGGTGTTACGACGATCTCGATCGACTCCGACGACAGTACTGGTGCTGCTGGCGACGGCGTGATCACCACCCAGATTCTCGCGATCACCGGCGGGAGCGATCTCTCCGAGAACTTCGACATCCGCTCGCGCGATGGCAAGGTCAGCCCTGGCATGGTGGTGTGCATCGATCCCGACCGGCCTGGAAGGCTCGTCGTATGCCATCGTCCCTACGATCCCACGGTGGCTGGTGTCATCAGCGGCGCGGGCGGCGTGGTCCCTGGCATGCGCATGGGGCAGGCGGGGTCGGTTGCCGATGGCGACCATCCGGTGGCGTTGACAGGCCGAACTTACGTTTTTGCTGATGCATCGGGCGGTCCCATTCGGCCTGGAGATCTCATGACGACGTCCAACACGCCGGGGCACGCGATGAGGGTTTCCCGCAATGCGAACGTGACCGGAGTGATCCTCGGCAAAGCGATGACGTCCCTCGATAGTGGTCGGGGGCTGGTTCTGGTTCTGATTGCACTCCAGTAGGCCGGCGGGTGGCCGAGGACGATGATGACACCTGTCATGCGTCATACGAACAGGATCGATATCTTGCGAGATCGCGCGATGAAACTTGTGAATCACCGTACGCCCCTGGCTACGCTGGTGTTGCTGGTGGCAGCGTTGTTGACGCCCGGCTCGCTTCTTGCACAGGACGCGACGACGACTTCTCCGGGTGCTGTCCCCACCGAGCAAGCCGCGTCGCCGACCATTGGAGCGGTTCCTCCTGCTGTTGCCGGCGGCGCGACGCCGTTCTGCGTTTATCCGAGGCATCCTGCGCGTCAACCCGCGGCGGCAAGTGCGAATGCGCTCAATCTTAATGAGATCGAAAACAACGATACAAGGATCGCGGCTCAGCCGCTGCCCCTCGGCCCGGCGCTGGGACAAAGCCTCAGCATCGATGTGAGCGCCAACCTCTCAACAAACGCTGACGTCGACTTCTACAGCTTCGTCGCGAGCAAGGGCGACGTGATCGGGATCGCCACCCTCGGCGGTCCCGTCCCGGACATGACACTGGCCCTTGTCTCTTCAGGGGGAACCGAGATCATCGCGAATTTCGACCACGGTTTTCAGGCCAACGCGTTTCCGCCGAGTTCGCCATTGCCGGGCGGCGTGGACGACAAGGACGCCGCGCTCTCGTGGGTTGTTCCTGTGAATGGCACCTATTTCATCCGCGCCCGGTCTGATCTGCTCGCGACAAATGGGAGTTACACGCTGCAAGTTCGGGGCAGTCGGCCTGGCGTTGCGTCTCAGCCATCACCGGACGTTCAAATCGTCTGGCTGGACTTCGACGGGGCGACCATCAGCGCCCGCAATATATTTGGCGCGGGAGCCTCGAACGCGAACTTGAAGCCTCTGTCGCATTTTCTTGACTTGTGGGGCCTAGCTCCGAGTGACGAAGACGCGGTGATCGATGCAATACTTGCTGCCGTCCAGGAGAACTACGACGACCTGCGGCTTGCATCGCTCAACGGTAATCGCCCGACTGACAGTGTGGCTGGTCACATGCACGTCGAGTTTCGCAACAGTCGGGATCACGGAGACCTATGGGGGCAGCCCAACGTCGCACGGATCATTGTCGGTGGAACACAGTTCGATTTCGGAATCAGCACTCTCGGAATCGCCCAGTACATTGACGTTGGCAACTTCTCGACTGAAGACACTGCTGTTGTTCTGCTGGATATCTTCAGCGCATCAGCGGAGTTTTATCCAAGCTCGATCAATGCTGTGGTGTTGGATCCGAGCGTCACCATTATCGATGCGATCGGCAAGGTCCTCGGCTACACGGTGAGCCACGAACTTGGGCACTTGCTCGGCAGTTGGCATACGGAGAACGACAACACCCTCTTGAGCGTTATGGACAAGGGCGGAAACCTCAGCGCCCCGGATCGGCGCTCCGGTGTTGGCCCCGACGGAATCCTGGGCACCGCTGACGATATCGACGTGGATTTCGTCACCGACGATTACGATTCCGAGGAAGCGATTTCGTTTGGCCTCGAGCGCACGCAGTACCGCACGGCGTTCGGACTGTCTACCGGCGCGGGAACCTTGTATGTCGATTGGGCCAACGGCGGCATCGAGCTGGGGTCGTTTTCTCTCCCCTAGCAGTCTGTCGGGCTTGAGACTGCGTTTTCGACGCGCCGGTCCGCCTTCGC
>CAYQFV010000263.1:0-2543 GCA_964416845.1 uncultured Phycisphaeraceae bacterium
TAGTGCCCGCACACCGCCCCACCACACCCCACCAGCACCCCCCCAACCCGCCCCAGACCGTTACCGCCCACCTCGAGCCGGACGAACGCCCCACCTAACCCACAAGTGCAGGACATGCCTCCACACTGCGCTTGCCGATGACGCCGACGTCTCGTCCACCGCGTCGTCCACCCGACGCGGCCATAACCGCCGCGACGTCAGCCGCACGTGTCAATTGGCGATTTCACCGCCCGACGCTACCATGCGGTGACGATGTTCGATGTGCATTTGATTTGCAATCTGTGGGAGATTCAGGAACGCGGGATCGAAGACGTTCTCGACTGCGTCCAAGGCGAATTGGGCGCGGACGGCGTCACGGTCATCGTAGCAAGCGAACCGGTCGTCCATCTGCGGCGCGCCTGCGGCGACGGGCCGCTCATCTTCCGGTCGCGCGGCGGCGTGTTCTACCATCCCGACCCATCGCGATTCACTTCCACGCGTTACAAACCCGTGGTCACCGAATGGCTCAAGAAACGCAACCTCCTCGCCGACCTCAACAAGGCATGTCAGCACCGGTCGCTATCGCTGAGCGTCGTCGTGAACACCGCTCGCCTCGGACGAGTCGTCGCAAAATACCGCGATGCCGCATGCCAATCCGCGTTCGGTGATGTATCGCCCGCCAGGCTTTGCCTGAACAACCCCGACGTGGTCGCCTTGTGTCGAGGCCTCATCGTCGATCTTTCAACCGACTACGAACTGTCCAGCATCGAGCTTCGCGACGCGACAAGTGTGCTGGATACCGACCTTTTCGATTCAGTCTCGCCGTCCCACACCGTAAGTGATCTTGAACAAGCGTTGATGGGAATATGCTTCTGCCCGTCGTGTCTACAATCTGCCGACCGCGCGGGAGTTGACGGCGAAAACGCCGCTCGACGCGTGCGACATCTTCTCTCCGCCAGTCGCGATACATCCCAGCCGGCTACAACATCCATCACCGACGTCCTCTCCATTGAAGAACCCATAGCAGCCATGGTCGAGCACAACCAAAACGCTCGCCGCACGCTGCTGCAAGAATTGGCTGCCACCGCCCAGTGCGACATTCTCGTGCACACGCCCGCCCACGACGCGCTTCCGTACGCGTTCGATCTCATCTCCGGATCCGATGTAGCAGGAATCTCAATTGCCTGGAATCACGAGCGAACACCGGATGATCCAACGCTGGCGAGCTTCGTTGAACGATCGCGTGAAGACCATTTACGGCGGTGCAACATTATCGTACCCGCCGTTGAACGCCCCGCAAAAGAGCGACCAAGTCTGGTCGCCGTTGTGAAGTCGATTGCAGATTCCGGCGCGAGCGGCGTGACGCTCGACCGGTGGGAGGTCATGACCGAGCACGATCTTACCGTGGCCAAACAGGCCATCCGATATGCGAAACGGTCGTCAGCCCTCTGATTCAACCAGTGGACCCGCGCGACGCTTTGTAGAACACCACCATCACCACTACCGCCAAGAAAATGATCGCCGGGGGACCAATGATCCAAGCGAACATGTTGCGCCCCGGACGCGTGGACCAAGGCCAATCCAGGTAGTATCGCTCCGCGAGCCCGGTCCCAAGCATCGCATGTCCACGCGAAGCCGGGGCACGAGTCGCCAAGGATTGCGTTATCATGCCAACGTTGGTCGTAACGCCGCCGGTCACTCGCGACGGATTCAGCGAATGAGCAGCCGCTGGTCCGCTTCCCAAGCCCGCATCCTTGCCGAACGAATCCACCCGAATCTCCACCCCAACCAGCTTCTGTGTTGGGTCGGTGATCAATCCGCTCTCCGAAAACTCGTCGAAAGAAACCCCATGCTCCCACAGCGGCGAACCCAAGAATGCCGCGCCTTCCAGCGAGCCGAGTTTCAATCCAGGCCCGTGCTCCAAGTCGTCGGTAGGCCCGTCCGCGATCACATAGTCTCGGATCAACACGTCCCATTCCGAAGCGTCTATTTCGCCAAACGCCCCCGGGATCCCAAGATCAATCGTCCAACCCGGCACGTCGAGTCGATGACCGCCGCCGACATCACCCCCCGAGGATTCCTGCGTTGCCACGGCAGACAGATTCGGGATAGACAGAATGTCAGCCGCCGCCAACTCCACCAGCGCAACCAGCACCACCCCCAGCGCCACCAACGAAAGATGTTTCCTGAAAAGATGGATCATCGACGATTCATACCCCAACCCGACACAGCACAAAACGTCACGGCCACGATGATACGACTTCTCCCTACCGTAACTTAACGCCCGGTGAGGCCACGTTTCAAGCGCATTGAGTACGATTCGATCACATCGCCTCCGGTCAACACGATAACCCACTACGTCATCTATAGTTAAGAAACTGCGTCGGCAACCGCAGCAGCGTCCCGGTAGCGCCCAACGTCCGACAACATCAACCTCCGGTCCGCATGAATCGGCCTGTCGAAGGCTGCGACATGCTCGGCTCGACGCCATGCGACCCATCGACGAACCGTTTACGTCTCGCGAAATGGCGACCCCATGTCATACCCGTCCGCGTCTTCGCTAG